>CAMFLL010000046.1 GCA_945957405.1 uncultured Mycolicibacterium sp.
GCAGCGTCAGATGTGTATAAGAGACAGGGTGAACAGCGTGACCTGCGGTGAGATCACGGTGATGGTCGAAACCCGGTGCCGGAAGAGTTCATTGAGCATTGCCGCTGCTGTCTCACCGCCGCCGATGACGGCGACGCGCTCGGCCGAGATCCGGTCGTGCTCGGCGGCGCGATGCCAGAACTGGGCGATCGACAGCACCCGCGGGTTCCCCGGCAGGATCGACCGTTCGGCCTGACCGGGCCCGGTGATCATGACGGCGTCGGCGGGCACGGTGCGCTCCCGGGTGTGTAGCGCCCACTGCGCGCCGGCCAGCGAGATCCGTTCGACGTCACCGTGCACCACGGTCATCGCGACGTTGTCGGCGACCCAGCGCAGATACTGCGCCCAGCGCCGGTGCGCCGGTGCGGGTCGGCCCCGATCGATCCACTGCGCGAACTGCCCGGTTGCGATCAGGTAGGACTGCCAGCTGTGCCGCGTCATACGTTCGTCGATCTCGGCGTTGCGCCGCGGCACCAGCGCCGACCGGTACGGGAAGCCGACGTCCTTCTCCGGGCCGGTGCCCAGCCGGTGCTCGCCATCGGTCCAGCCCCCCGAAGCGGTCCAGTTGGCAGCGACGGCGGTGCGTTCGACGGCAATGACATCGGGTGCATCGGCACCCATCTCGCGCAGCACGGCGGCCTTGGCCGCCACCGCGACGGCCTTCGGGCCGGCTCCCACGACCGCGAGCGTTCCTGTCATGACGCGACCTCCTCGAGGGCGACCAGCCACAGCGCCTGCAGTCGGGCGATATCGTCAGCGGTGAAGACGGCGGGCAATGCACGCCACTGCGTGGCCAGCACCGGGTCGTCGCCCTGCGGCAGCACAATGGCCATCACCGTCAGTTCGTGCAGCACCGCCAGGCCCGGCTCGGGCAGCGGCGAAACATCGGTCAGCAGTTCACGATCCACCCTCAGCGCGCCGGCTCCGCCGAGCTCCGAGCGGCCCAGGTAATTGAGTAGCAATTGAGGTTCGGGCAGGGCGCCCAGCCGGCGGGCGGTATCGGCCCGCAGATACCGCAACAACCCGAAATCGACACCGTCGTCGCGGATCCCGGCCGTCATCGGATCGGCGTCTGCGGCGATCCGAGTCGGGTAGATGGCGCTGAGCAATCCGACGGTGTCGCCGGTGTCGGCGGCACCGCTCACCACGGTGTCGGCGCGGCCGTGTGTCTCGAGCGCCAGCAGCGGAGCCGGCGTCGGCTGGCCACGCAGGCGCCGCCAAGCGGTCACGGTGCGCGCCATGGCGACGGCCAGCAGATGCGGCATGGGCGCCTGAGCTGCCAGCAGTCGGCGGGTCAACCCGGCGTCGGCCATCGAGACCGTGACCACCAGATCGCCGGCGCGGTCGGTGTCGGGCCGGACCCGCCGCGCCCCCAGATCGGGATCCTCACCGGCCAAGTGGGCCGCCCAGTGGTCGCAGGTGTCGAGCGCGTGCGCCCGCTCGTGCAGCAGCGCCGACCAGCGCCGGTATGTGGTGTGCTCGCGGGCGGGCGCCGGTCGGCGTCCCGCGGCCAGCGCATACCAGCCGGCGTCGAGTTCACCGAGCACGATCCGCCACGACGCCGGGTCCATGGCCAGCACGTGCGCGGTGAGCAGCAGCACGCCCGGGCCCCCCGCCGGGCGCAACCACACCGCCGAGAGCATCCGGCCGCATTCGGGGTCCAAGGTATCGAGTGCGCGGCGCGTCTGTTCGGCGACCGCGACCGGCAGGGCACCGCTCACCTCGACCTCGGTGAGGAGGTCGGCCAGGTGCGGATCCGGTTGCGGGACAAGCGTCATGGCGGCCCGGTCGAATCGGGTGCGCAGCACCTCATGCCCTTCGACGACGGCCGCGAGCAAGGCCCGCACGCCGTCGGCCGTGATCCCGTCGGGTAGGCGCACCGTCTCGGTCGACGCCAGCCGGCGTGGGTCGCCGTGCGCGTACAGCCAATGCGTGTTGGGCAGCACCGGAATCGGTGCTGCCGAACAGTCGTCGGCGACGGCCACGTCTTGAGTGGCTTCGATCTCTTCAGCGGCTTCGACCACTTCAGCGTCTGTGGCGGCTGCCAGCTCGCGGATGGTCGAACACTCCAGCATGAGCCGGGCCCGCAACCCGACACCGCGGCGACGCGCCGCCTGCACCACCGACAGCGCGACGATGCTGTCCATTCCGAGTGACAGCAGATCGGCGCTCACGTCGACGGTTTCGGTGCCGAGCAGTTCGGCGACCGCCTCGGCCAGCGCCGCCTCGGTTGGGGTTTCCGGGGCGGCCACCGGACCGTCGGCGGGGCCGTCGAGGGCGGTCAGGGCGGCGTCGTCGACCTTGCCGTGTGCGGTCAGCGGCAGCTCGGCGATGACGATGATGTGGTGCGGAACCAGATACCGCGGCAACCGGGCGGTGAGCATCCGGCGCAACTCGGCGACCGCGACGTCGGTTCCGCCGGTGGCGGCGTACGCCGTCAGCCGCGGCCCGCTGTGGTGTCGCCGGAGCGCGACGTGCGCGCTGCGCACCGCGGGATGGCTCTGCAGCACCGTCGAGATCTCGCCGGGTTCGACGCGGAAGCCGCGGATCTTGACCTGATCGTCGGCGCGGCCCAGGTAAACCAGACCGCCCTCGGCGCCCCGGCGCACCACGTCACCGGTGCGGTACATGCGGTGGCCTGCGTCGAAGGGGTTGGCAACGAACCGGCCCGCGGTTTCGGCGGCGCGGCCCAGGTATCCGCGGGTCAGCTGATCACCCGCCAGGTACAGCTCGCCGGCCACGCCGTCGGGCACCGGCCGCAGCCAGGCATCGAGTACGTGGGCGCAGGTGCCGCGGGTGGGACGACCGATCGCCGGGCGGCTGTAGTCGGTGAACGGTGCGACCACGGCCTCGACGGTGGTTTCGGTGGGGCCGTAGCAGTTGTACGCCGCCATACCGGTGCGTGCGCATTCGGCGCGGATGGCGGTCCAGGTGCCGATGTCGACGGCCTCGCCGCCGAGCGCCAGCACCGCCAGCGGCACGCGGGACGTCAGCCCGACGGCACGCAGTTGGGCGAACATCGACGGCGTCGTGTCGATCATGTCGACCGCCGCGGCCTCGATGATGCCGACCAGAGCTTCGGCGTCGCGCTGCTCGTCGTCACCCACGATGTGCACGGTGTGTCCGTCGAGCAGCGCCACCAGCGGCTGCCACGCCGCGTCGAACGTGAACGACCAGGCGTGGGCGATCCGCATCGGCCGGCCCAGCCGTGCCGCCGCGGGCCGCAGCACGTGCCGTGCGTGATCTTCGCCGTAGGCACTCAGCGCTTGATGGGTGCCGATCACACCCTTGGGCACACCGGTGGTGCCGGAGGTGAACACCGCGTAGGCCGCTTGTCCCGCACCGGCTTCGGCAGTGCGGCGCCCGGTGGGCGGATCGGTGGGCGCGGCAAGCATGTCGCTGTCGACGACCACCGGCGCGGCGGTCTGCCGCAGGATCTCCGCGATACGTTCGGCGGGCATCGCCGGATCGAGCGGCACGATCATGCCGCCGGCCTTCAGGACGGCCAGCATGGCGACGACATACTGCGGCCCACGTGCCAGTTTCACCGCGACCGGCGTCTCCGCGCCCACCCCGAGCCCGACGAGCCGGGCGGCCAGGCGGTCAGAGTCACCGTCGAGCTCGGCATAGGTCATGTGTCCGCTCGACGAGCTGAGAGCCACTGAATCCGGTTGCCGCCGGGCGACTTCGGCGAACGCGGTGTGCACACCGGCACCGGCACCAGCCGTAGCGCGCGGCCCGGCGTCCCGGAGCGCCTCGTCGCCGGTGAGAACGCTGACATCGCGGATCGGGTTGTCCCAGTGCGTGATCAGTCGGCCTACGATATCGAGCAGACGGTGTCCCACGCCCTCCGGCGTCATCGATCCCAGCGCACCGTCGAGGGTCTCCACGAGGACCGTCAACTGATCGTCGGCCATGTGTGCGGCGACGGTCACCGGGAAGTGCGACAGGCTTTCCAGTGCCGCCGGCGTGAACTCGGCCCCGTTGGCCTCGAAGCGATGCTCCCCGCCGACCAGTCCCCCCGGCGGAAAATTCTCGTACACCAGAAGCGTGTCGAACATGTCGCCGACGCCCGCCAGGGCACGCATTTCGGCATGGCCGAGGTAGCTGTGGTCACGCAGCATCGCGGCCTGGCGTTGTACCGCCAGGCACTGCTCGCCAACACGCTGCACCGGGTCCAGCCGTACCCGCAGCGGCACGGTGTTGACGAACAGCCCGATCATGGTCTCGACACCCGCCAGTTCCGCGGGCCGGCCGGACACGGTGACACCGAACACCACATCCGTGCGGTCGGTGAACACCGAAAGCACTACTGCCCAGGCCATCTGGACCACGGTGTTGACGGTGACACCGCGGAAGCGGGCGGCCTCCGTCAGCCTGGCGGTGGCCTCGGCGGCGAGCCTGACCTCCGTGCGTCGCGGCAGACCCGGGGTGGGTTCGACTCCGCTCAGCGACGGCGCCAGTAACGTCGGCCCGTCCAGGTCCGCAAGGTAGTCACCCCACAGCGCACGGCTGCCATCCTGGTCGCGTGCTGCCAGCCAGCCGATGTAATCCCGGTATGGGCGTGGCGGTGTCGCCGGCGCCGCCGCTCCGTAGCGGTACAGCATCAGCAGTTCACCGACGAACAGCGGCAACGACCACCCGTCGATCACGATGTGGTGGGCCATGATCACCAGACGCCACCGCGAATCAGGCATCTCGATCAGCAGGAACCTGATCACCGGTCCGTATTCCAGGTCGAACGGGCGCCTGCGCTCGCGCTCCTCGAGCAGCATCGCCTCGGCGTCGGTGTCGGCGGTGATGTGGCGCCACGGCAGGTCGACGCGGCTGGGGATCACCTGGACGGGCCGCGGCAGGTCACCGCGGAAGAAGCTGGCGCGCAGATTGGGGTGGCGGGCCAGCATCATCTCGCCGCAGGAACGCAACAGTGAGATATCCAGTGTCCCAGACACATCGGCGGCCATGGCGATGACATAGGGATCACCCTCGACGTACTGGGTGCCGGCCAGCATCGTCATCGAGTACAGCCCCTGCTGCAGCGGGCTGAGTGCCAGCACATCCTCGATGGCCGGCGCAGTATTGCTCCGCGTCACTGCGCCCCGTCCCGGGAGGCGCCCCACGACGAGGTCAAGGCGGACAGTTCGTCGGCCGAGAGTCCCGACACACTCATGGGCTCATACGTGGAATCCCCGGCCCCGCCATCGGGCGCCGCGTCGGCGGCGGCGTCCACCGCGGCGGCCAGCTCGTGCAGCACCGGGTTCTCGAACACCATCCGTGCGGTCAGCCCGATTTCGGCGTCACGCGCGCGAGCGGCCAGTTGTACGGCCAGGATGCTGTCGCCGCCGAGGGTGAAGAAATCGTCATGGCGGCCCACGTGGTCCACGTCGAGCACCTCACCCAGCATCCGCGCCAGCGCATGCTCGGTTGGTGTGGCGGGTGGCTCGCCGGCCCCGTCGGTGACGGTCGGTGCGACCCGCGGAGCCACATCGGTGACACGGGCCAGCAGTTCCAGGGTGCCGTGCTCATCCCAGCGGCCCTGATCACCTGTGCGGTGCAACCGCGAACCAGGTTGCCCCGGCGTCGGATCGGCGACCAATCGGGTCGCGGACACCGCAGCCGTGGGCCAGCGCGCGGCCGCGATCGCCGTACCGCCCTGATAGACGTCGCCGACGACGCCGACCGGGACAGGCCGCAGCTCATCGTCGAGCAGATGGATGTGCCCACCACCCCACCGCCCGATGTGGGTCATCTCGTCGTCGGCACCGATCTGCACGTCACGCAACGGCATCTCGGGCCGCTCGGCGAACGCGGCGACGACCCGCTGCAGCCAACCGACGAACCGCTCCGCGGTGGCGCGGGAGTACAGCTCGGGCCGGTAGATCACGTGACCGCGGTAACCGTCGTCGGAGGCGAAGAAGTTCAGCGACAGATCGGCGTGCGCCGCATCGAATGTCGGCTCCAGCACCGTCACCAAGGTGTCGCCGCCAGGTCCGTGGTCGATGACACGGTTCTCCGGCAGCCACTCACGGACGTGCACGACGACGGAGAACAGCGGATTACGCGACAGCGAGCGTACCGGGCTGACGGCGTCGACCACCTGATCGAACGGCAGGTCCTGATGCGCGTAGGCGCCGAGCGCCATATCCCTGGCACGGCCCAGTACCTCACGCAGTGTGGGATTGCCGGACAGGTCATTGCGCAGGACCAGGATGTTGATGAAAAAGCCGACCAGTTGGTCCAGTTCGGGTTCGGAGCGGCCGGCGACCGGAGTGCCGATCGGGATGTCGCGACCACCGCCGGCTTTGTGCAGCACGACCGCCACGGCGGCCTGCAGCAGCATGAATTCGGTGACGCCGAGCTCGCGGCACAGCCCGGTCAGAGTGTCCCTGGTGTCCGCATCGATGGTGAACTCCACCGCGTCGGCGATACCACTGGGCACGGGCGGCCTGGCGTGATCGGGGCGCAGGCCGGTCTCCTGCGGCATGCCGGCCAACTGCTTGGTCCAGTACTCCCGCTGCGGCCCTGCGATACCCGCGGCATCGCCGAGGACGGTGGCCTGCCAGGCACCGAAGTCGGCGTACTGCACGGGCAGCGGCGCCCACGACGGCGGCAGGCCGCCCTGGCGTGCGCGGTACGCCGTGAGCAGGTCGGTGAACAACACCGTTGCCGACCAGTGATCACCGGCGATGTGGTGCATCACCATCGACAACACATGGTCATCGGGCGTGCGCAGGATGGCGGCGCGGATGGGCCTGTCGTGTTCGAGATCGAAGACGTGTGCGCGTTCGCGGTCCAGTTCGCGACGCAACCACCGCTCACCGTCGCCATGGGCGCGGCGCACCGAGACAGGGGCGGGCGCCTCGATGATCTGATAGGGCACGCCGTCGATCTCGCGGTAGACGGTGCGCAGAATCTCGTGCCGGTCGACCACATCGCCGATCGCAGCCACCAGCGCGTCGATATCGCACGGACCCCGCAGCCGCGCCGCGAACGGGATGTTGTTGACGACGCTGGGCCCGTCGACACGATAGGCGAACCAGGAGCGCAGCTGCGCCGACGACAGCGGTGCCGGCCCCTGCCGGGGCACCGCCACCAGGCGCGGCCGCGACGGCAGGCCCGACCCCGACAGCAGCTCGTCGACGTGTCCGGCCAGGGCGGCCACCGTGGCGAGTTCGAAGACCTCCCGCACCCCGATGTCGACACCGCACGACGACCGCACGGCGGCAACGAGTTTGGTGGCAAGCAGGGAATGCCCGCCGAGATCGAAGAAGGAGTCGTCGGCGCCGACCACGTCACGTCCGAGCAGTTCGCCGAACAGGGCGGCGATCCGGTTCTCGGTGCCAGTCCCCGGTGAGCGGAATTCCGTGGCCGAGGCGATATCGGGTGGCGGCAGGGCAGCGCGGTCGATCTTGCCGTGGGCGGTGATGGGGATCTCGTCGATCACCACATATCCGGCGGGCACCATGTATTCCGGCAGCGCCGCGGCCACGCGCGCACGAATCCGGTCCACGGCGACGCTGTCATGGTCCGCGCCTGCCGGCGGGGTCAGGTATCCGACCAGGCTCTTGCCGAGATTGGGCAGGTCGCTCACCACGACCACGGCCTGACCGACACTGGGATCGACTGAGATCGCCGCCGCGACGTCACCGAGTTCGATCCGGAATCCGCGGATCTTGACCTGCTCGTCGGCCCGCCCGACGAATTCGATGTCGCCGTCGGCGTTTCGGCGCGCCAGGTCCCCCGACCGGTAGAGGCGGCCTCCCGGGGTGAATGGGTCGGCGACGAAGCGCTCCGCCGTCAGCGCGGGGCGACGGTGGTAACCGTGTGCGACATGCGTACCGCCGATGTAGATCTCGCCGATCACACCGACGGGCACGGGTTGCAGCGAGTTGTCGAGCAGATGCATCGCGGTGTTGATCTTGGGCTTGCCGATCGGCACGATGCGGGTGCCCTGTTTACCCTCGACCTTGAACCGGCTCGCGTTGATCACGGTCTCGGTGGGGCCGTAGAAGTTGTGCAGCAGCGCGTCGAACGTGGCGTGGAACTTGTCGGCGACCTCACCCGGTAGCGGCTCACCGCCGATCGGGACGCGTTGCAGTGTGCGCCACTGGTTGACGCCGGGTAGCGACAGGAACAGGCCCAGCAGTGACGGCACGAAATGCATTGCCGTGATGCCCTCGTCGCGCAGCAGGTCGGTCAGGTAGCCGATATCGCTCAGCCCACCCGGTTTGTGGATCACGACGCGCGCACCGCAGGCCAGTGTGCCGAACACCTCGGCGATCGACACGTCGAAGCTCGGCGAGGCGACCTGCAGCAGCCGGTCCCCCGCGTCGACCTGGTAGTCATCCTTGAACCAGACGAAGTACTCGGCGACGGGGCGGTGCGGTACGGCCACTCCCTTGGGCTGGCCGGTGGTGCCTGATGTGTAGATCAGGTACGCGGTGTTGTCCGGCCGGAGCGGGCGGACCCGGTCCGCGTCGGTCGGGTCGTCGGTGGAGTATCCGTCGAGACCCGTGACCGCCTCGCGCAGAACCAGTTTGGCGTCGCAATCGGACAGGATGAAGGACATCCGGTCCTCGGGATAGGTGGGATCCACCGGCAGGTACACGGCACCGGCTTTCACCACGCCCAACGCGGTGATGACCAGCTCCGGTGACTTGTCCAGCAGCACCGCGACGCGGTCTTCGGCCCCGACACCGTGGCCGATGAGCCAGTGCGCCACCTGGTTGGCGGCCTCGTTGATCTCGCGGTAGGAGTAGTGCCTGCCCTCGTACACGATGGCGACCGCGTCCGGTGTGCGGTTCACCTGGGCCGCGACCAGGTCGCCGAGGGTGGCCGGCAGGGTGTGGAACTGCTCGCCGAACGCGACGTCTCGCAGCCACGCCGAGTCGACGGGACCCGTCACGTCAAGGCGTCCCAGTGGTGCGTCCGGCTGGGCCAGGGCACTGTCGAGCAGCACCACGAAATGGTCGAGCAACTGCCGCGCCAGTCCGGGCTCGATGATCTCGACGAGGTGCTCGACCTCGATCAGCACACTGTCGCCTGCCTCGTCGGCGTCGAACTCGATCATGAAACCGAGTGGCAGATGGGTGATGTGGCTGCGCAGCTCGGCGCGCGCACACTGCACACCGGGCGGGGTGAAGCCGCATCGATCAGGGCCACGGAAGCCGAAGCTGACGCGCGTCATCCGTTCGGTGCCATGCCTGCGGTCCGGGTTCAGTTCCCGCACCACCTGGTCGACGTTGATGCCCTGGTGTGCGAATGCGCCGAGCACGGTGTCCCTGGTCGCGCCGAGCAGCTCGCGAAATGTCATCGACGCCCGGGGGCGCAGCCGCATCGCCACGGTGTTGCCGTAGTACCCGATTCTGTCGTCCGTGCCGGCCCCGCGGTTGAGCACCGGGGTGGCCACCAGGAAATCGTCGGCATGGGTGTAGCGGTGCACCAGGGTGCCGAACACGGCCAGCAGAACGGCATAGGGTGTGCAGCCCGCCTGCTCCCCCGCCTCGGCGATGCGTTTTGCGGTATCGGCGGGTAGTCGCCGCGCGGTGCGGGCCGAGCGCCAGCTGGTGGGGATCGCCGATCCCGTCGGGCCCGGGAGTTCAAGCGGCTCGGGCGGATCGGCCATCACCGAGCGCCAGTACGCCAGGTCGGCCGCGGTGGTGTCGGGCCCCGCCGGCACGCGGTGGGCACTTTCGTGGCCCAGATCCGCACCCGTGTATGCCCGAGTCAGGTCGTCGAAGAACACCTGCCAGGAACCGTCGTCCCACGCGATGTGGTGTGCGACCAGCAACATGATGTGTTCGCGGGGTCCGGTCCGCACCAACGTGATTCGCAGTGGTGATTCGGCGGCGAGGTCGAACGGCGCGGCGAATTCCCTTTGGGCGAGCACCTCGAGGCGCAACCGTCGCGCCTGTCCGTCCTGATCGCCCAGATCGTGTTCGGCCCAGCCCGGGCGAAGGTCGGGATGCACCGTGGGCTGCGGTGCACCGGACCTGTCGACCGCATAGGTGGTGCGTAACACCGAATGCCGTCGCGCGACGGCATCGAGAGCGGTGCGCATCCGCACGCCGTCGATTTCACCGGTGAGCCGATAGGACAGGCAGATGTTCAGCAGCGCACCGGATGGGTCGGCTTCATGGACGAACCACATCCGCAGCTGCGGGTCCGACAGCCCGCCGACCGGGGTAGCCGCCAGTGCCGCGCCCAGGCCGCGCTCGGCGAGCCTGCGCCGCATCAGCTCCAGCCGGGCATCGGCGTCCAATCGGGTCTCGGCGGTGTCAGTCACGCGAAACATCCACTCTCTGTGCATCTCTGGCCGTCTTGACCGCTTCATCGAGTTCGACGACGAGCTCGGCGCCGGTGATTCCGCCCAACAGCGTGGCCAGCGGTACGGTGGCGCCGACGACTCGGGTGAACCGCTTGCGCAGATCGAGGGCAAGCAGTGAATCGACGCCCAGGTCGAACAGTGTCGCCTCGAGTGCGATCTCCCGTTCGTCGGCGACGCTGAGGACGGCCGCCAGCGCGGTGCGCACGACATCGACTGTGTCGGCGTGGGGGGCCGGGACGATCGCCGACGGCGTCGACTCGGCGGCCCCGAAGAACATCTGCAGGCGGTGCATATCGCCGGTCAGCACCAGCGGGTCGACGCCGCCGACGTGATGGTCGTGCAGGCTCGCTTCGATCGCGATGTCGGGTGGCATCGGGTGCAGCCCGGCGCGTTCGATACGTGCGGTCTCGGCCTGGCCGACAATGCCGCCGGGGGCATCCCAGAGCCCCCACCGCACCGACACGCAATGCCTGCCGTGGCCCCGGAGGTCGGCGGCCATCACATCCAGCACCCGGTTCGCCGCCGCGTAGGCGGTATGGCGCAGGCCGCCCCATACCC
Organism: uncultured Mycolicibacterium sp.; assembly: GCA_945957405.1. Classification (GTDB taxonomy): domain Bacteria; phylum Actinomycetota; class Actinomycetes; order Mycobacteriales; family Mycobacteriaceae; genus Mycobacterium. The sequence goes on from CAMFLL010000046.1 coordinate 10,925, forward strand.
CGGACACCGACGAGCACAGCAACATACGCGCGTCGGTGCGCACGGGCCACAGCTCGGTGACGTTCGCAAACCCGGTGACCTTGGCCGCGAAAGTCTCGGCGACCGCGGCCGTGTCAAGGCGGTCGGCGGTGGCGAAGACCGCGGCTCCGGCGGCGTGGATCAGCAACGACGCCCCGTCACCGGCGTAGACGGCCGCGGTGGCGGCCAGTTGCCCGCGGTCGGTGATATCGCAGGACGGCGAATAGACCTCGGTGCCGTGGTGCGCCAGGGCGGCCAGGGTGTCGGGGTCGGCGCCACGGCGGCCGAGCAGGATGATGCGACGCGCTCCGTGCTCGGCGAAGAAGCGGGCATGGTGCAGACCGACCGCGCCGGCGCCCCCGGTGATCACCACATTGTCGAGCAGGCCGGAATCCAGCCTCCAGCCGCGGGTGATGGGCGCATCGCCGATGGTGCGCCGGTACAGGATGTTCCGGCGCAGGGCGAGTTCGCCGCTGCCGGTCAGCACCGTGTCGACGAGATGCGGCGGAGATTCCTCGGACCCGGCGGGCAGGTCGAGGTGGTGGAACGCACGGTCGGGATGTTCGAAGGCGACACTGCGGTGCGCCGCCGCGAGCGCGGCGGGTGCGGCCCATACCGACGGGTCGCCACCGACCCGTTCGGCCCCGGTGGTCACCAACCACACATCGCGGCAGCGGGATCCGACACCCTGGGCATACCTCAGCAGGCCCTTGCCGACCATGTCGGTGAGGGCTTCGGCGGCCGACCGTGGGTCGAGCCGGCACAGGGCGGGCGCGACCACGACGATGATCTCGGCATCGCGAACCGCGGAGCGCCGCGCGCCGGGATGTGCGGCGACAGCGTCGGTGATCTGCCGCGTCAGTGGTTGCTGCCGGTGGGACTCGGCGCCGGGCATCATGTCGACAACGGCGATCCGGGCGCTGCGCACCCGCTCGGGAAGCGTGGTCGGTGTCCAGGTCTCCCGCGCGACCGTCACACCGCCAACGCTTGGGAGCGGTTCGGGCGCAGCCCACATCGCGGTGGCGCGCATCGGGGCGTTGGGAAACCCGCGCAGCGGTGCAGCGCGGCGGTGCGCGTCCCGCCACGGGTGGTGCGGATCGGCCAGCGCCGCGGCGGCCAGGTTGGCCGACAGCTCCTCGGTGACCGGCTCGTCCCGCCGGCCGGACCCCACCAGGACAGCGGGTGTGTCGCCGAGCAGTTCCGACATCGCGAACAACAGCGACGGGTTGGCCGACAGTTCGACGAAAGTCCGGGCCCCGCAGGCCGTCGCCGTCTGGACGGCGTGGTCGAACCGGACCAGGTGCCGCAGGTTGGCGTACCAGTACGGGCCGAAGCGGGTGCCGGCCGGCACCACCGCGCCGGTGGTTCCACCGATGAACTGCACGGCGGTGTCGGCGAATTCGGTGTCGGGCAGCAGCTGCAGCAAGTCGTCGTGCAGCGGTTCGAGCACGCTGGTGTGCACGGGAAAGCCGACGGTGATCTCGCGGGCGAATCTGCCGGAGGCGCGAACAGATTGCACCGCGGCGGCGATCGCGTCGCGGTCCCCGGCGACCGCCACCGACGACGGCGAGTTGACCACCGACAGTTCGAGCCATCCGGGAGTTGCCTCGATGACCTGTCGGGCAACGCGTTCGTCGATCCCGAGCACCGCGACGGCGTGGTCACCGACGAGGCGGTCGACGACGGCGGCGCGCGCGGCCACGACCGCGGCCGCGTCGGACACGGTGATGGCACCGGCCACATAGGCGGCGCCGATCTCACCGAGGCTGTGTCCCACGGTCAGATCGGGCAGCACACCGTAGGACTGCCATACCCGGGCCAGCGCGACGGCGTGGGTGAACTGCGCACCCTCCACCTCGGTCTCGGTGAACGAATCGAGCGCGTCGGCACACGTGAGGTAGCGCAGCGGCGAGGCCGCGCCGTGTGCGACGAAGGCCGCCGCGCACAGGTCGGCTTCGGCGCGGTAGGCGGGCAGATCATGGTAGGCCTCGGCGCCCATCGACGGCCATTGGTTGCCCTGGCCGGGGAACACGAATGCCACCCGCGAGGCGGACGTGTCCGAATGACGGGCCAGCAGGCGGTGTTCGGCCCCGTCGGCCACTGCTCGCAGAACTGTGTCCAGTTCGGTGGGGTCGGCGGCGCGCAGCAGCGCGCGGTGGCGGCGTACCCGTCGCGTGGTGGTCAACTGCGCGGCCACGTCGGGCACTGTGGCGCCGCGGTTCTGCAGGTACCGCCGTATCTCCTGGGCGGCCTGCTGCACGAGGTCGTCGGTGTGGGCGCTGATCAGCACTGGAATCCGCCCGTCGGGCCAGCGATCTGGATATGTCACGCCGCTCCCCCGACCGGATCGGGTACCGCCACCACGACGTGGGTGTTGGTGCCGCTCATCCCGAAGGCCGATACCGCGCCTATCCGCTGTCCGTCCCGGGCCGGCCACGACGTCAACTTGTCGGCCAGCCGCAGACCGGTTGCTTCCCAGTCGATTTCGTGGCTGGGCTCGTCGGCGTGCAAGGTCGGCGGAATGGTCGCGTGTTCGGCCGCGATCAGCACCTTGGCCAGCCCCAGCGCGCCCGCGGCCGCCTGCGCGTGCCCGACGTTGGATTTGACCGACCCCAGAAGTGGTCCGCGCCCGGGTGCGGCGGTGCCGTAGGTGGTCAGCAGGGACTGCAGTTCAGTGCGGTCACCGAGGCGGGTCCCGGTGCCGTGCCCCTCGACCATGCCGACGTCCTCGGCTCGCACGCCGGCCTGTGCCATCGCCCGGCTGAACAACCGTGTCTGCGCGGCACCGCTGGGTGCGGTCAGTCCGACCGTGCGGCCATCGGAGTTCACCGCGCTGGCTCGTATCTCGGCGAGGATCCGTCGACCGTCCCGTCGTGCGCCGGAGCGACGCTGCAGCACGAACATCCCGGCCCCCTCGGCCCACACGGTGCCGGTGGCGTGCGCACTGTAGGGCCGGCAGTGCCCGTCGTCGGACAGCGCGTGCTGTTTGGCGAATTCGACGAAGTAGCCCGGTGATCCCATGACGCACACACCGCCGGCCAGTGCGACATCGCAATCGCCGGCCCGTAGTGCCTGGACGGCGAGGTGCAGTGCCGCCAGCGCCGACGAACACGAGGTGTCGACGGTGACGGCGGGGCCGGCAAGATCCAGCGTGTACGCGATCCGGCCCGAGATCACTCCGAGCGATGTGCCGGTGATCAGATGACCACTGTGGTGGGAGTATTCGGTCATACCGGGGCCGTACTCCAGGGCCGAGGCGCCGATGTAGCAACCGACATCGTGGCCCGCGAGGTCGTCGGGGTTGATGCCGCTGTTCTCACACGACCGCCAGGCCAGCCTCAGCGCGATCCGCTGCTGAGGGTCCATCGCCACGGCTTCCCGCGGCGAGATGCCGAAGAACTCGGGATCGAACTGTGCTGCGCCGGCGAGGAAGCCACCGAGGTTGTGGATCGTCTTGAACCCGTCGCGGCGCGATCCGGCGAACAGGTCCGGCAGTGCCCAGCCACGGTCGGTGGGGAACGGACCCAGCGCCTCGCGTTGCTCGCACAGCAGTGTCCAGTAGGCCTCGGGGGTGTCCACCGCGCCGGGTGTCTCCACCGCCATACCGACGATGACCACCGGGTCGAGGTCGGGTTCCGGCGCCGACCCGGTCATCGGGTGCTCACCAGGCCGGCGACCTCGTCGAGGTGGTCGTCGATGTAGAAATGCCCACCGTCGAACAGCGACAGCTCGAACCGACCGGCGGTATGAGACTCCCAGCGGCGCAGCCATTCCCGGTCGATGCGGTGGTCACGGTCACCGCCGACGGCATGGATGTCAGCGGTGATCTGCACGTCGGTGGCGCAGGAGTAGCCGCTCAGCGCGCGGTAGTCCGCCTGCACCGCCGTCACCAGTAGTTCGACGAAGTCCTGATCGTCGAGCAGGCGCGGGTCGGTGCCACCGAGATCCACCATGTCGGCCAGCACATCGGCGTCGGTGGTGGGCAGCGCGCCGGATTCGGCGACCGTCGACGGCGCCTGACCGGCCGACGGCCACAACCGACGCACCGGAACTCCGTGGGCCTCGGCCACACGGGCGAACTCGAACGCCACGACGGCGCCCATACAGTGACCGAACAGGTCCAGCGGCGCGACCCCACGCCAGTTCCCGGCGTCGAAGAGTTCGGTCGCCAGGTCGGCGATGGTGGCCGCGCCGGGATGGCGCAATCGTTCGCCGCGTTGCGGGTACTGCACGATGAAGGTCTCGGCACCCTTGGCGGACAACGCGGTCGCCAACGGCCGATAGGCTGCCGCGGCACCACCGGCGTGCGGGAACACCACCACCGTCGCCGAGGGCGTCCGACCCACAGCGGACGCGAAATGCTTGATCCAGCGCGGAAAGTCGTTGGCGGGTGCGGTCATCGCGTCTGCGTCGATGTCGGGCCCAGCGCCGTGGCGACGTCGGCGGCGGCCATGTCGACCACCTCGAGGTACAGCTCGGCCACCTGTTCGAGGCGGTCGCTGCCGGACTCGTGCCCGGCCAACACCGTCGCGAGCGCCGCCACAGTGCGCGCCGCGAAGATGTCGGCGACCATGATGCTGGGCGCGTCCAGCCATTTCCGGATACGGCCCACGGTCTGGGCAGCGAGCACAGAATCACCACCGAGAGCGAAGAAGTCGTCGGCGGCGCCGACCTGGTCGCGTCCGAGTATGTCGGCGATGATCCGGGCCAGCGCACGCTCGAGCGCGGTGGTCGGCTTCCGGAAATCCGGCCCACGCTGATCGCCGTGTCGGGCCGCACTCGCGGCGAGCACGCTGTCGACGGCCCTGCGGTCGACCTTGCCACCCACCGTGAACGGGATGGTGTCGACCAGCACGAGGTGACTCGGGATCAAATGCGGGGGAACCAGTCCCGCCAGCGCGGCGGTGATCCGGTCGGCCGTCAGGGCCGGATCGGTGACCTTGACGATCGCGGCCAGTTGTTCGCCAACGCGGCCTGGAGGGCGCACGGCGGCCGCGACGGCGCCGTCGACGCCGTCGATACGGGTCAACGCACCCTCGACCTCGCCGAGTTCGATGCGGTAGCCGCTGACCTTGATGCGGTGATCCGCGCGGCCGACGAACTCCACCATGCCGTCGGGCCGGTAGCGCACCAGATCGCCGGTGCGATACCAGGTTCGGCCGGCATGGTGGACGAATCGCTGCGCCGTCAGGTCCGGGCGACCGCGGTAACCGCGGGCGATACCGCGGCCCGCGACCCACAGTTCACCCGGCACCCAGTCGGGGCAGTCGGACCCGTCGGCGGCCACCACCCGACAGGCATTGTTGGGCAGCGGGCGGCCGAAGGGGACGGCGACCCATTCCGGCGGCAGGTCGCCGGGCTCGCAGATGGTGTTGTGGATCGCCGTCTCGGTCGCTCCGCCCAGTCCGGCGAACCGCACCGCCGGTGCCGCCGTCCGCAATCGGCGTACCATCTCGGTGCGCACCCAGTCCCCGCCGGTGGGTACCACGCGCACGGTGCCCAGCCGGTCATCACCGGCTTCGAGCAGCATCTCCAGCCAGCCCGGCATGAAATGCAGCACCGTGACCGAATGGTCGTCGATCAGGCGCGCCCAGTGATCGGGGTTACGCCGCTGGTCCTCGTCGACGACGACGATGGCGCCGCCGGCGCGCAGCATGCCGAAGATGTCGAGCACCGACAGGTCACCCTCGAGCGTCGACAGCGCGAGGCAGCGGTCCGAGGGCCCGATCCCAAAGTGGCGGTTGATGAATTCGACGGTGTTCATCGCGGCGTCGTGGGTCACTTCGACCCCTTTGGGTTCACCGGTGGAACCCGACGTGAACAGGATGTAGGCCAACTCGTGCGGGTCGGTGACTGCAGGTACGGTCGCGCCGGCATCGGGTAGTCCGGCCCGGATCGCCTCGGTGACACTCTGCGCATCGACCGGCAGGCCGTCGGTCGCGGCACCGGTGACCAAGGCCATCCGAACGCCGGCGGTGTCGAGGATGCGGGCCCGCCGGTCGGCGGGCTGGTCGACGCCGATCGGCAGGTACGCGGCACCCACCGACGTGATGGCCAGCAGCGCCGGAATCTGTTCGGCGTTCTTCGGTCCCAGCACCGCGACGGCATCTCCTGGCCCGATGCCACGGGCGCGCAGCGTGGCACATATCGCCAGGACCTGCTCGGCCAGCTGCGCGTAGGTCAGGTCGCCGTGGTGTGCACTGACCACGGCGGTCGCATCCGGCTGGGTGGCGACCGAACGGAAGAAGCCGTCGTACAACGTGTCTCCGCTGGGTGGCGCCTCGACGGCGTTCACTGCGTCGCGGACGGCGTACTGGTCGTCCGGCATCGCCGGCGGATCCGGTGCGTCCCAGGCCGCATCGTCGGTGGCCAGGCGTGTCAGCTCGGCGAGGTGGTAGGCGAACATGGCGTCGATGACGCCGGGCCGGAAGGCATCCTCGCGGACGTCCCAGTTCATCAGCAGGCCGCCGTCGTACGGCGTCACCTGCGCGTCGAGCAGAACCTGCGGACCCTGCGAGATGTGCCAGACCGGTGCGCCGAACTGATCGGTCACGTTGCCCGCGAACAGATCACCGAGGCCCAGCGCGCTGGTGAAGACGAACGGCGCCAGCGCCTGCGTGCCACGGTGGCGGGTGAGGTCACGCAGTACCGCCAGCCCCGAGTAGCTGCTGTGCCGCGCCGACGTGTGCAGGGCTTCCTGCACCACCTGCGCGCGCTCGGCGGCGGTGCCCGACGCGGACAGGTCGATGTCGAGCATCAGGGACGAGCTGAAATCGCCCACCAGTTTGTCGACGTCGGGGTGGTATGGCTCGCGGCCGAACATCGGCAGGTTCAGCAGGACGTGCGATCCGGTGGACCACCGCGCCAGCGTGCCGGCGTACGAGGCGGCCACCGCCATGGCCGGTGTGAGGCCGCGTCTGCGCGCCGCGGCGAACAGCGCGTCCCGCGTCGCGGTGTCGAAGAAATGCCAGCGCCGGGTGTTGCGCCGGGGGTCGGCCTGCTCGGAACGCGGAACCAGCGGCAGCGCAGGCGGTTCCGGCAACTCGGCAATCCGCCCAGCCCACCAGTCGCGGTCGGCATCGGTGGCCGGGTTGGCGGCGGCGTACCGTTCGCGGTACTCACGGTAGGTGTAATCCAGTTCGGGAAGTTCTGTCCCACAGTATAATTCGGCCAGATCGGCCATGAAGTTGCGATAGCTCACCGCGTCGGCGGCCTGCATGTCCATATCCACATGGACCCGGGTGCGGCCACCGGGCAGCAACGACAGTGACACCTCCAGCATCTGGCCGTCCAGCATCTGATGCGACTTCACATCGCGGACCGTCAGCAGGCGCTCTTCGGCCGCCGGGGCGTCGAGGTGGCGCAGATCCTCAACGGCGATGTCCAGCGTGCGGTCGCTGATCCGTTGTGTACCACCGGGCAGGATCTCGACGCGCAGCATCGGGTGTCGCGCCGCGAGCTTCGCCACGGCGGTACGCAAGCGGCCCGCGTCGACATCGGCGCCGTCGAACTCGACGTAGAGGTGCGCGGCGACGCCACCGAGTTCCTGTTCGCTGTTGCGGCCCACCCACAGCGCGTGCTGGATGGGCGCCAGCGGAAACGGTTCATCGGGATCGCCGGGCGCCTGCGGAGCCTGTTGCGCGGTGGCGCCGGTGCGCGCGGACACCAGTTCGGCCCATGCCGCGACGGTCGGCGTGGCGGCCAGCTGGGCGAATCCGATGTCGATCCCCTGCCTGCGCCAGCGGCCCGACAGCGACATCATCCGGATGGAGTCCAGGCCCGATGCGATCAGGTCGGCCTCAGGGTCGAGGTCGAAGGGGTTGATCCCGAGAAGATCGGCAACCTCGTCGCGGACGGTCTGCGGACTCATCGCAGCGACCCCCGCAACTACACCCACGTCGATTACTCCTGATAATTAGTACAGGCTGCCCTAACTTCGAGGAGGCTACCCTATATTCGGATGGCCGAACACTGCTACCCAGAGGGGCCGATATCACCGATGACCACTGAGTCCGTGCCCTCGTCGCCGCCGATCGGAAGAGCCCTCGCCGACGGCTTCGTGCCCTTTCCGCAGGACCGCGCCGCGCTCTACCGGGATGCCGGGCTCTGGACGGGCGACCCGCTGGACTGGATCCTCACCGATGCGGCGGCCCGCTGGCCGGACCGGCCCGCGGTGATCGACTCCGCCGTCACACACACGTTCGGTGGCCTCGACGCGCTCGCCGACCGCGTGGCGACCGCGGTGCGTGCCCTCGGCATCGGCGCGGGCGACCGCGTGCTGCTCCAGCTGCCCAACTCCGCACGCTTCGCGGTGGCGCTGTTCGGGCTGCTGAGGGCAGGTGTGGTCCCGGTGATGTGCCTACCTGGTCACCGCACCGCCGAACTGGGGCATTTCGCCCGGCTCAGCGGCGCGGTCGCGCTGATCATCCCGGACCAGCTCGGTGGCTTCGACTTCCGCGGCATGGCCGCCCAGCTGATCGCCGAGCACCCCGAATTGCGGCATGTGATCGTCGACGGTGACCCCGGTCCGTTCATCCCGTGGTCGGCGATGGAAACGCAGGCCGACGTTGCTCCGCCGACCCGCCCCGCCGTCGACACCTCGATGCCGGCGCTCCTGCTGGTATCGGGTGGTACCACCGGGCTGCCCAAGCTGATCGCGCGCACCCACGACGACTACGTCTACAACGCGCGCGCCTGCGCCCAGGCGTGTGAGATGACCGCCGAGGACGCCTATCTGGTGGCGCTGCCCGCCGGGCACAACTTCCCGCTGGCCTGTCCGGGCCTGCTCGGGTCGATGACCGTCGGTGCCCCGACGGTCTTCACCGCGGACCCGAGCCCCGAGGCCGCGTTCGCGTCGATCGACCGCCACCGCGTCACGGTCACCGGACTGGTTAACGCGCTGGCCAAGGTCTGGTCGCAGGCCTGCGACTGGGAACCGGTGCTACCCACATCGCTGCGCCTGGTCCAGGTGGGCGGGTCCCGCATGCCGCCGGACGAAGCCCGTTTCATCCTGTCCAAGCTGACCCCTGGCCTGTCGCAGATCTTCGGGATGGCCGAAGGCATGCTCAATTTCACCCGCGCCGGGGATCCCGAGGACGTCGTGGTGCACACCCAGGGACGGCCGATGTCGGAGTTCGACGAGATGCGCGTGGTCGACGACAACGGCGTCGATGTGGCACCCGGCGAGGAGGGTGAACTGTTGGTCCGTGGCCCGTACACGCTCAACGGTTACTACCGTGCCGACGAGGCCAACGCCCGCTCGTTCAGCCCGGATGGCTTCTACCGCACGGGAGATCGCGTCCGTATCTTCGCCGACGGGGCGCGTACCGGCTACGTGGAGGTCACCGGCCGGATCAAGGATGTCATCCACCGCGGCGGGGAGACGGTGTCGGCGGCCGACCTCGAAGAGCACCTGATCACCCACCCGGCGATCTTCGCCGCCGCGGCGGTGGCGCTTCCCGATGAGTACCTGGGCGAACAGATCTGCGCCGCAGTCGTTTTCACCAGCGCACCGATCACGCTGGCCGAGCTCAACACATTCCTCGACCAGCGTGGCGTCTCGGCGCACACCCGGCCGGACCGGCTGGCGGCGATGAGCACGCTGCCCAAGACGGCCGTCGGCAAGGTCGACAAGAAGCAGGTGATCGCGGCGCTGACGGGGTGAGCCGGGTCAGGCGACGGGCTGCGACACGTCGGGTCCGTTGAGCAGGTCGACGATGCGCGCGGTCACCGCGGCCGCCGTCGGATGCTCCCACAGCAGAGTCGGTGGCAGTGCCAACCCCGTCCGCTTCTCCAGCCGACGGCGCAAGGCAACAGTCATGATCGAGTCGACGCCGATCTCCACCAACGGCAGCCGCACATCGACGTCGTCCTCGGTCAGCCCGAGTTCGTCGGCCACAGCGCTGAGCACCTGCCGGGCCACCCAGTCGGCCGTGTCCGCGTCACCCGGCCCGACCGGTTGCCGGGGTTGCGCATCGTCGGCAGCCGATGGCGCCACCTTTGCCAACATCGGCACCGCGGCCGCCTCCGGAAGAACCGGCAGGACAACGATGTTCGGGTCGTCGATGCGCATCGCTGCATCCAGCGCGCGCATGGCGTCCTCGGCGCCGATGACGCCCATCCCGAGCGCCTCGAGTTGCGCAGCGACGAAACCCGAGTCGGAACCCATACCCAGGCCGCGCCATGCCGTCCACGCCACCGCGGTGGCGCGGTCGCCGCGATGGCGGCGGTACCGGGCGAACGCGTCGAGGAACGCGTTGGCGCACGCATAGGCACCCTGGCCCGGGAAACCCGCGAGGTAACCGCAGGACGAGTACAGCACCAGCCAGTCGAGCTGCCCCGGCGGAAACACCTCGTCGAGCATGAGGGCCCCATCGACTTTGGGCCCCATCGTGGCCCGGAAGTCCTCGGACGTCGAATTGACCAGGAAGACACCGGCTTCCACGCCGGCGGCATGCACCACACCACGCACCGGTGGCATGTGCCGCAGCTCGGCACGCAGGGCGTCGGCTGCCCCGGCGGCCGCGACGTCCACCGACGCCACATGCACCGATACCCCGCGCTCCTCGAGGCCCGACACCACCCGAACCACCTCACAGTCGGGTAGATCGCCCCGGGACTGCCGATCCGGTATCCCCGACCGGGACACCAGCACCAGGCGGCGGGCGCCGAGATCGGCCAACCGCACCGCCATCCGAAGCCCGAGCGCCCCGGTGCCGCCAGTGATCAGGTACGTGCCGCCCGGTGCGCACGCCATCGGGGCGGCAGTAGCCGGTTCGGCGTGGGTCAATCGGGCGGTCAGCGGCACACCGTCGCGCACCACGACCACACCGTGCCCGTGGGCGGTGGCCAGCACATCGACCGGTAGGACATCGTCGGCGACGTCGAGCACCCCTCCCCACAGCTTCGGGTGTTCGGTGGCGGCCACGCGGGCCAGACCCCACAGCGGTGCGTGGTCGAGGTTCTCGCCCTCATGCACACCCCGGGTCAGGACCCACAGCCTGGCCTGGGAATTGTTGTCGTGCAGGGTTTTCAGCGCCCGCAGCACCAGATCGACGGTCTGTGCCGGCGTATCGTCCTTGCGGGGCAGGATCAGAGCCACCGCACCGGCACCGGGGATCATGTCGATGTCGGCGGGATCGGCGAACGCGCGACGTGCCACGGCGGCGCCGTCGAGCAGCCGCACGGCGTCGACCGGGTCGCCGCCGATCAGCACCACTTCGGCGGGACCGGATGCGGGCAGCAGCGAAAGCGGCTCCCACGCGACCTGATGCAGGATCCGCGACGTATCGCCGACGTTCGGAGCCTCGAGCTCCTCGAATGCCATGCCCGTGATGCCGGCCAGCACGACACCCGACGGATCGGCCAGCGAGACATCGGTGGTGGTGGTACCGGCCCGGCGCCGCACGTGCAGCATCGCGACGGCGGGCGCCGCGCCGCGCACCCGGACGCGGTCGATCCGGGCCGGCATCCGCAGCCGCGGCGACCCGTCGAACACCACCGACGCCGCCGACGTCGCGGCGTCGATCAGGCCGGCCCAGGAGGCGGGCTCAGAGCGGTCGGCTTCGGCCGTCACCCACATCAGCAGTTCACCGTCACCGCGGCGCAGATCGAGGATTTCCCAAGGGAATCCCATGGCCGCCACCCCAAGGGCGGCCAGGGTGTCGACCACGTAGGTGGGGGGCAGCGGTTCGGTGCACCGGTGCCGAATCTGGGCCTCGTCGATCTCGTCACACAGGTCGTCATCGACCGCGATCACCGCGCTGCAGTGGGTCAACCAGCCGGCGTCCTCGTCGTCGACGAGGTGGGTGGCCAGCGTCAGCGTGTCATCCTGGCGCACCACTTGCACGTCGCGCGTGCGGGCCGGCGCGACGGGTGTGCGCAACCGGACGTCGGCCAGGCCGGAGCCTGCCGCCGCGAGGAACGTGTTGATCAGCACCGCGGCCGGGACGATCTCGGTGCCCTGCACGGGGTGGTCGCCGGGATAGGGGCGGGTGCCGATGTCGAGGCGTGTCTGCCACAACCGCGACGACACGGCCCCGGTGACGTCGATGTGGCCGCCGAGCAGCGTATGCGACTGCACATCGTGTACACCGCTGCCGCCCGGGGGTGGCGTGGGGGTGCGCCAGAACCGCCGGTGTTGCCAGCGGACGCCGGGAAGGTCGGCGGCCCAACGGGTGTCGGCGGTGATGCCATGGCGGACCGGTGCGCCGTGGCAGTGCAGTGTGGCGACCGCGATGGCGACCGCGTGACGTTCGGGCTGGTCGCGGCGCAGCACCGGGACCGTGGCGTGTTGATCGTGACCGAGGTGCAGCAGCGTCTCGGCCACCGAATGCGACACCACCGGGTGCGCGGACACCTCGAGAAACAACCGGTGGCCGTCCTCGGCGGCCGCGGTGACCGCCTCGGCGAACCGCACCCGGCCGCGCAGGTTGGCCACCCAGTATCGCGCATCTCGGGCAGCGGCCGACCGTGCATCGTCCAATGCCGTGGTGTACAGCGGTAGTTCGGCCGCACGGGGCGGCGACAGTTCCCCGGTGAGCCTGGCCAGATCGGCGGTCAACGGGTCCATCGCCGGGCTGTGGAAGGCGACGTCGGTGGCCACGCGCCGCACCGTGACGCCCTGCTCCGCCCATTGCCGGCAGACGTCGTCGACGGCGGCGACGTCACCGGAGATGACGGTCGACTCCGGTGACGAACTGATCGCCGCGACGACGTCGACCCGATCGCCCAGCCGGTGCGCCGCCTCGTCAAACGGCAACCGCACCAGTGCCATGGCGCCGCGGCCGAGGACCGAACGAAACCCGCGGGCTCGGTAGCACGCCACCGCGGCGCCGTGGCGCAGGTCGAACACACCCGAGACCACGCACGCGGCGACCTCGCCCACCGAGTGGCCGATCACCGCCGCCGGCGTGACACCACGGGAGCGCAGCACCGCAGCGAGACCGACCTGCATCGCAAAGGTCAGGGCCTGTATCCGGTCGGTGCCGCCGAGGACGCCGGCTTCCAGCGCCTGCCGGCACGAGAATCCGAGCTCGGCACGGAACACCGGATCGATGGTGTCGACCACGTCGGCGAAGGCGGGTTCGGCGGCGAGTAGCTCGGATCCCATTCCGGCCCAATGTGATCCGTGCCCGGAGAACACCCATACTGCACCGTTGCCCGCCCCCGGGACGACGGCGCCGGTGACCACGTTTTCTGCCCGGCCGGAGACAGCCAGGGCATCCAGGGCGTCCAGCGCATCGTCGCGGCGATCGACCACCACGGCAGCCCGAACGGGTTCATGCGAACGGCGTGTCCACAGGGTGGCGGCCACCTCACCGATATCCGGGTGTGCGGCACGCAGGTGGTCCGCCAGCGCGCCGGCGTACCGCGCCAGCCGCGTCTCGGACCGCGCCGAGAGGGGAAGCAGCACAGGCGAAGTCGGTGACGCAGCGCGCGGTTCGGTGGCGAGGGCCGGCGCCTCCTCCAGGAGTACATGTGCGATGGTGCCGCCGTAGCCGTAGCTGCACACCGCGGCACGCCGCGGTTCGGCACCGCCGGGCCACGCCTCGGTTGTGGTGGGTACCCGCAGCCCGTTCGTAGCCCAGTCGACGGCCGGCGTGAGCTGCCCGATCCCGGCCGTCGGCGGAATGAGCCGGTGCTGCAACGCAAGTGCCGCCTTGATCAGTCCGACCACACCGGCGCCACCCTCGAGATGGCCGGTGTTCGGCTTGACCGAGCCGACCGGGCAGGGGTGATCAGTTGGACGGCCCGCGCCGTAGACCGCCGCCAGTGCCCCGAGTTCGACGGGGTCGCCGGTGGGTGTGCCGGTGCCGTGCGCTTCGATGAATCCCACACTCTCCGGCGCGATTCCGGCTGCACGGCAGGCGATCCGGAACAGGTCGGCCTGTGCGTCGCCGTTGGGTGACATGATGCCGACGGTGCGGCCGTCCTGCGCCACCGCGCCACCACGGACCAACGCAATCACCCGGTCACCGTCGCGGCGCGCATCGGTCAACCGCTTGAGCACCACCACGGCAGCACCTTCACCGCGGCCGTATCCGTCGGCGGCGGCGTCGAAGGTCTTACATCGGCCGTCCGGTGCGGTGGCGCCGGCCTCATCGAGCACCCGCGTCAGGCCGGGCCCGATCAGGGCACTGACGCCCCCGGCGAGGGCCAGCGAGGTCTCACCGGCCCGCAGCATCTGCGCGGCCTGGTGCACCGCGACCAGCGACGCCGCGCAGGCGGCGTCGAGCGCGACACTGGGCCCGCGCAGGTCCAGCAGATGCGACACCCGGTTGGCGACGCCGCACAACGAGGTGCCGATGCCGGTCCACGCCTCGAGCCCGGGCAGGTCCTCCATGATCAACTTGCCGTAATCGTCAGAGTTGACGCCCATCAGGACGGCGGTGTCGCTGCCGGCCAGCGCCCGCGGCGGCAGGCCCGCGTGTTCCAGGGCCTCCCAGCTGACCTCGAGCGCCAGGCGCTGCTGCGGGTCCATCAGTTCGGCCTCGCGCGGCGACACCCCGAAGAATTCCGCGTCGAAGCCAGGTAGGTCGGTCAGGAAACTGCCCCACGGCGTCGTCTGGCGCAGCACCGCCGCGTTCCGCGGGTCGCGCTGTCGATAGGGCTCCCAGCGTTCGGCGGGGATCTCGGTGACCGCGCTGCGGCCGTCGAGCAGAAACTCCCAGAAGGCGGCCGCCGAGTCGACGTCGCCGGCCAGCCGGCACCCGATCCCGATGATCGCGATGGGCTCAGGCGTCGACAGCACGGCAGGGCGGGGCAGCACCAAATAAAGGTAGCCTAACCTTGCTTGATTGTGCGGAGTACCGAAACCCCGGTGACCCGTGGCTTCAGTCAGCCAGCAGCGTGCGCACCACACCGTCGGCGAGCAGCCGACCGCGATCGGTGAGCACCAGCCGGTCGCCGACGGGGGTCAGCAGACCGTCGGAGACGATACCCTCGGCGCGCACACGCTCCCCCGCGTCGAGCACCGACATCGCCAGACCGTCACGCAAGCGGACCCGCAGCAGCACGTCCTCGGTGTGACGGTCGCGTTGGCCGAGCACCTCGAAATCGTCCACCGGCAGTCGCCCTTCGCCCAGAATCGAGGCATAAGCGTTGGGGTGCTTGACATTCCACCATCGGGTCGAGCCGACGAATCCGTGTGCACCGGGTCCGGCACCCCACCACTGCCCGCCGTTCCAGTAACCGACGTTGTGCCGGCACTCCCCGCCGGGACGACACCAGTTGGACACCTCGTACCAGCCGAACCCGGCACCGGCGAGGTAGTTGTCGAGCAGTTCGTAGCGATGGGCCAGCAGATCGTCGTCGACTACGGCGACCTCGCCGCGACGTACCCGTCGCGCCAGCGCCGTACCGTCCTCGACCACCAGGGCATACGCCGACACGTGGTCCACCCCGCTGCCGACGGCCGCGTCGAGCGAGCGCCGCAGATCATCGTCGGTCTCGCCCGGTGTGCCGTAGATCAGGTCGATGCTGACATGCTCGAAGCCGGCGGCCAGCGCTTCGGCGGCCGCGGCAGGTGCCCGGCCCGGCGAATGCACCCGGTCCAGGATGCGCAGGACGGCCGGGGCCACCGACTGCATCCCGAGTGACACCCGGGTGTATCCGGCGTCCCTGATCTCCGCGAAGAACGTCGGCGATGTGGATTCCGGGTTGGCCTCGGTGGTGACCTCGGCGTCGGCGGACAGCGTGAAGTTGGCGCGGATCGCGTCGAGCACCGCGGCCAGCCCGTCGCCACCGAGCATCGACGGCGTACCGCCGCCGACGAACACCGTGTCGACGCTGGGTCCAGGCAACCGGCGAGCGGCGAGCGCCAGTTCCGCTTCCAACGCCCGGAGCCAGGTCGCAGGGTTGGCACCGCCCAATTCACCAGGCGTATAAGTGTTGAAATCGCAGTACCCGCAGCGCGTCGCGCAGAACGGTACATGGATGTAGATGCCGAACGGCCCGCCGGCCGTCATCGCGAGTGGCATGTCATCCATACCGACAAGTGTCCCAGGACCTGCCGAAATCGAGTATTTCGCTCACGCTGCGCTTAAATCTGGCCTGATTGGGAGGCACGCGGCCTCTCGTGGCAGAATGGCCGGGTGTTCTCCGTGCGCCCCGTCTTTCACCATGTGACCTTGGTGGCGCGTCGGCACGTCGATTTCAAGCGCGTCTGTAGCTGTTGCTGTCTGCTCTGACCCGCTGATCTTGGACCCAGCCCACCCCGATCTTCACAGCTGGCCGCCGGATCCGCGCCGCCGGACCAGCCACCGGTGAACAGCGCGTCCGAAACGCCGGCTTCCAACAAGGAGCCACCAATGACACAGGCCGAAACACCAGCCAAGAAAGAGCGGCCCGCGAAGCGACCTCGCGGCGAGGGCCAGTGGGCCCTCGGCTACCGCGAACCGCTCAACCCCAATGAGCAGTCCAAGAAGGACGACAACCCGCTCAACGTGCGCGCACGGATCGAGGACATCTACGCCAAGGGCGGCTTCGAGTCCATCGACAAGAGCGACCTCCGCGGCCGTTTCCGCTGGTGGGGGCTTTACACCCAGCGCAAGCCCGGTTACGACGGGACATGGACCGGTGACGAGAACACCGACATGCTCGAGGATTCGTACTTCATGCTGCGGGTGCGTTGCGACGGCGGCGCCTTGACCACCGCGGCCCTGCGCACGCTCGGCGGCATCTCCACCGAGTTCGCCCGCGACACCGCCGACATCTCCGACCGCCAGAACGTCCAGTACCACTGGATCGAGGTCGAGAACATGCCCGAGATCTGGCGGCGGCTCGACGCCGTGGGGCTGCAGACCACCGAGGCCTGCGGCGACTGCCCCCGCGTGGTGCTCGGATCGCCGCTGGCCGGCGAGTCCCTCGACGAGGTCATCGACGGCACCCCGGCCGTCGACGAGATCGTCAAGCGCTACATCGGCAAGAAGGAGTACTCCAACCTGCCGCGCAAGTTCAAGACCGCGATCTCGGGCCAGCAGGATGTGGTGCACGAGGTCAACGACGTCGCCTTCATCGGCGTCGAGCATCCAGAGCACGGCCCCGGTTTCGACCTCTGGGTCGGCGGCGGCCTGTCGACCAACCCGATGCTGGCCCAGCGGGTCGGCGTCTGGGTGCCCATCGACGAGGTGCCCGATGTCTGGGAGGGCGTCGTCAGCATCTTCCGCGACTACGGATATCGCCGTCTACGGGCCAAGGCCCGGCTGAAATTCCTGATCAAGGACTGGGGCGTCGAGAAGTTCAGGGAAGTTCTCGAGACCGATTACCTCAAGCGTCCCCTCATCGACGGACCCGCGCCCGAACCGGTGACGCGGCCCATCGACCACGTCGGCGTGCAGCGCCTCAAGAACGGCCTGAACGCAGTGGGCGTGGCCCCCATCGCGGGCCGCGTGACGGGCACCATCCTGAGCAAGGTGGCCGACCTGGCCGAGGCGGCCGGTAGCAACCGGGTGCGCTTCACGCCCTATCAGAAGCTGATCATCCTCGACGTCGCCGACGACAAGCTCGATGCACTGCGCGACGGCCTGGACGCACTGGGCTTGCCGTCGCAGCCGTCGCATTGGCGTCGCAACCTGATGGCCTGCACGGGCATCGAGTTCTGCAAGCTCAGCTTCGCCGAAACGCGCAACCGCTCGCAGTTGCTGGTGCCCGAACTGGAGAAGCGACTCGAAGACATCAACGCGCTGCTGGACGTCCCGGTGACAGTCAACATCAACGGCTGCCCCAACTCCTGCGCGCGGATCCAGGTCGCCGATATCGGCTTCAAGGGCCAGATGGTCGATGACGGCGACGGACCTGTCGAAGGGTTCCAGGTGCATCTGGGCGGCAGCCTGGGCCTCGACAGCGGGTTCGGCCGCAAGCTACGTCAGCACAAGGTGCTCTCCACCGAGCTCGGCGACTACATCGAGCGAGTTGTTCGCAATTTCGTGAAACAACGCGAGGACGGCGAGCGTTTCGCCCAATGGGCAATACGTGCCGACGAAGCCGATCTGAGGTGATTTCGCGATGACAGTTGAGGTGAGTGCATTGACGGAAGCGGAGCTGCGGGAGCTTGCCGCGCGCGGTGCCGCCGAGTTGGCGAACGCGAGCGCCGAGGAACTGCTGCGCTGGACCGACGAGAATTTCGGCGGCTCGTACGTCGTCGCCTCCAACATGCAGGACGCGGTGCTGGTCGAGATGGCCGCCAAAGTGCACCCCGGGGTGGACGTGCTGTTCCTGGATACCGGCTACCACTTCGCCGAGACCATCGGCACTCGTGACGCGGTCGAGGCCGTTTACGACGTGCACGTGGTCAATGTGACGGCGGAGAACACGGTTCCCGAGCAGGACGAATTGTTCGGCAAGAACCTGTTCGCGCGCGACGCCGCGGCCTGCTGCCGGATGCGCAAGGTCGAGCCGCTGTCCAAGGCGCTGCGTGGTTACACCGCCTGGGTGACGGGGATTCGCCGCGTGGAGGCGCCCACGCGCGCCAATGCGCCGCTGATCAGTTTCGACGAGGCCTTCAAACTGGTGAAGATCAACCCGCTGGCGGCCTGGTCCGACGACGACATGCAGTCCTACATCGAGACCAACGGCGTGCTGGTCAATCCGTTGGTCGAAGAGGGCTATCCGTCGATCGGCTGCGCCCCGTGCACCGCGAAGCCCGAACCCGGTTCGGATCCGCGCAGCGGTCGATGGGCCGGCCAGTCCAAGACCGAGTGCGGGCTGCACGCATCCTGATGCTCGTTCTCACTGCCCACGGCAGCGCCGATCCCCGATCGGCTGCCAACACTGACGAGGTCGCTGCCGCCATCCGGCGCCTGCGGCCCGGGCTGGCGGTGAATGTGGCGTTCTGCGAGCAGAACTCACCGATCCTCAGTGATGTGTTGAGCGCTCTGAGCGAGGAGGCGGTGGTCACGCCTCTGCTGTTGGCCGACGCCTATCACGCCCGCGTCGACATTCCCGCGATGATCACCGCATCGGGTGCCAATGTCCGGCAGTCCGATGTCCTCGGTGAGGATGAACGACTGGTCCGGGTGCTCCGTGAACGTGTCGAAGAGGCCGGCATCTCGCGACTGGACCGCAGCGTCGGCGTGATCGTCACCGCTGTCGGGTCATCGCGCGCCGACGCGAACGCGCGCACGGCCCGCGTCGCGGGCATGCTCGAATCTGGCACGCACTGGACCACGGCCGTCGCGTTCGCCACCGGCCCGCGCCCGACGCTGACCGAGACCGCTGGACGGCTACGCCGTTGTGGCGCAACCCGTCTGGTGATCGCCCCGTGGTTCCTGGCGCACGGACGGATCACTGATCGGGTTGCGGAATTCGCTCATGCTCAACAGATTCCGATGACCGAGCCGTTGGGCGCACACCCTCTGGTAGCCGAGACCGTCCTCGAGCGCTATGACGCCGCGGTAGCGGCCCGCGCCGCCGCCTGACACCTGAGCATGCCGGTGAGCCGTTGCGTCGCAACGGCTCAGCGGGCCTGGTGGCTTACTCCTCGTCGTGGGGCTCTTGCTCGTCCCGGTGGTCGAGGAGGCGTTCGGGGTGGTGGTAGTTGTTGACGCCGCCGGCGTTGGGGAGG
>CAMFLL010000047.1 GCA_945957405.1 uncultured Mycolicibacterium sp.
GGCGTAGACCTTCTGGACGTTGGTCGACAGCTCGAACCTGACGCCTAGGTCAGCAAGCAACTCGTCGGGGTCGGTAGTCAGGCCGCAGACGGTGAAAATGTTCTCCTCGCCGTCGAACATCTGAGTCGGGGCGGTGAATCCGTCCTTGGCCAGGAATGCCGCCATGACCGCGTGGTGAGCCGCATTTCCGGTGCTCTGCGATTTCCCCATGGTGCCGATTGCTTTCATGATTCCGAAGGCACCCGACGCGGAGATTCCGAAGGCGACTTTCATTTGTGCCGGTGTGAGGCCGGCGAGACGCCCTGCTGCCGCTGCGGATCCGAAATGACCGAGATAGCCGGTGGCGTGGATACCTTGATGGGAGAGATGCCGAGCGAATTTGCCTGCGCGACCGAGCCGGCATCCCACGTCGAATCCGGCGACGTACGCTGCGATCAGGTCGGGTCCGGAAGCGTTGACCGCCTCACCCGCTGCGAGGGCGGCGGGGCCAACCGACGCACTCATGTGGACCCCTACCTGATATTGGGTGTCGTCGTAATCGTGGACGTGGGCGGCATATCCGTTGGCCAGAGCGGCGGCGGCGGGGATCGCCGTCAGCGTCGTACCCACCACGGTGCAGGGTCCAGAACTGTTGGTTCCGACTCCATGGACACGGACGAGTTCAGAGGACATATCGGCGGACCCGCAGATGGCCGCCCCGAGCGTGTCCAGAAACCCGGCCCTGCCCCACCAGGCGATCTCGGGTGGCAGGTCCTCGTAGCGCAGTTTGGTGCAGAAGTCCGCGAGGGCCTCGGTGATCGTGTCATCTTCCATCTGGTGCATCTCTCCGTTCCTCAATCGACCTGGTCACTACTGGGTCGAGGTACCAGGTAGGCAAGCACTTTGGACAGGTCGGATCCAGCATCGAGCGTGAAGAGCCCGGCCAGCAGTTCGTCGGCGCGATTCTCCAACGGACCGCCGATCGACAGTTCGCGGAACTTCGAACTGAGTTCCTCATTGCTCATCGGGTTCCTGTTGTGGCCCCGTGGGTCTTGAACCGTGAAGTCGAACTCACGGTCATCGACCAGTCGGACGCGTGCCCTCATCGCGTACACGGCGGGAAATTGGTCTGTCAGGTCGTCCGCCTTGACGACCTGGATTCGCGCCATCAGCGCTCTGCGCTCGCGGTCTGCGAGCGCTGCCTCGGTGAAGTCCTGCAGCGATATCCCCGCCCGCAGGATGGCCACCGACAGGACATAGGGAAGGCTGTGGTCGGCCGTTTCACGCGTTTTGGGATCCCACTTCTCGGGACCGCTGCCGATGTCGCTGAAGCCGTACGCGTTCGTCTCGACCACAATGGATTGGATGTCGCTGGACGCCAGGGCGGCATGTATCTCCAAGCCGAGCCACACGGCGAGCTGGGCGTTGAACTCGACAGGCCAGAATTTGTAATTGCCCGTGAACAGATACCATGGGACCCCTGTCTGCAGCCGTTCGATGTGAAATGGCTTGCCGGTGACCTGATTCCAGAAGCCATCAGGTCCTTCAAAGGCGTCCCACGGCCCGGTGATGCCGGCCCGGGCCATGTAACTTGCCCACAGTCCGCATTGCGCAGCGTACGGAGTTGCCAGTCCCTTCCACATCGACAGCGCACCCCTGCGCCCCTTTCGAGCCGCGATGTGGCTCGTCACCGCGATGGCGATGCCATTTGCAAGCTGATCCCTGGTCAGGCGCAGCGCCCTACCGGTGGCACAGGCGCTGGCGGTGGCACCGGTAGTGCCTAGATCCCATCCGCGATCCCGGACCTGCAGACGCCCCAGTTCGCCGAACACCTCATAGTTGACAAGCGTCGCAGCGAGGAGGTCGCCAGCGGTGGCTCCGCTGTCTTCGCAGGCCGCAATGATCGCCGGAATGTTGTCACTTGGATGGCCTCCGACAATGTGGTCGTTGTAGTCCAGATACCTCACCGCTGCCGAATTGACCAGCGCCGCAACCTCTGGCGTTGTCTTGATATGTGAGCCCCATACATGGGCGCCCCCGTCGACGATCGGGCGACTCTGGGCCAATGTTCGCAACGCGGTGGCTGTCGGCCCGCCCATTCCGCCGAGTGCGCATCCGACAGCATCGACGAGTCGGCGCACAAGTTCTGGTCTGACGGCGTCGTCGCCGGGTTCAATCTTCGTGGCGTACGCGAAGTCCGCGAACTCCTCGACGAGCGTCACGAAACTTCGTTTTCAGTACGACGATGCACAGTCGTTCAACCGCCCAGAACGCTGGTGGGCCAGAACACGTGTAGCAGCGAATTGCCCAATCCGTAGGTGAAGGCGGCCACCAAGAGGACGGATATGACGCTGGTGAGCCATCGGCCCCTGCCGTTCATCAGGCAGAGGGGAGCTACGAACGCGAAGACGAGGCCCGCCAACGGTAATCCGATGAGGACGATGGCGACGAGGTAGAGCGCGATCAGGCCGCCGACCAGAAGGACACTGCGACGCACGTTGCTCATGCCGGCACTGCGCATCGGCAAATCCATGACGGCGCCACCGGAGTCGGAGTCTGGTCGAGTGGTCTGGCGGATGAGTTGAATGAGAGTGAGGACAATGATGCACGTGCTCGTCGCCAGCGGGAAGAATCGCGCCCCGGGGCTCTGAAAACCGCGAGCGGTGACCGCGGCGCAGAGTGCGATCACCAGGATGAGAATGGGCAGTATGTGTTCATTGCGCCAGTAGAACTTGGGTATCCGCAATGAAGTTTGTGTAGCGGGTGTATCGGCTTGGGAGACAGGAGAAGCGGAACGCAATGGCTGCTCGTCCAGGCCGGTGCTGACACCGCTGACCGCTGCGGTGACGGCATCGAGTGATTCGGCGTTGACCAGGGCGCCGACGGGGCTTGCCTTCGACATGCTGCGGTGCAGGAAGACAACTGTCACAACGATGAAGCACACGAGAAAGATCGTCAGCGGGCGCTTCAGCACACCGTTGACGACGCCATCAATCGATATGGCAGTCCAGAGGTTGTCTTCGATGACCGGACCCAAGATGAATCCGAGGACGAGCGGCGGACGCGGCCAGCCGAAGTGCTTCATGAGCAGGCCGAGAATTGAGAACACAAGTATCACAGGTAATGTCGTCGAGATCGGGTCGCCGAGGTAGGCGCCGACGACGACAACTGGCAGGATCGTGGCGACGATTGCGGCATACGGGATCGCTGTCACCCGCATGATCTGACGGGTGGCGACCAACGCGAACATTGTGACGACGAGGTTCGCGAGCGCGAAACTGATGACGATCAGCCCGACGATGTCCATGTGGTAACGCAAGGTGTCGGGCCCGGGCGTGATGCCGTATGAGGCCATTGCGACCACAACGAGCGCCCAAGATGTGCTGGCAGGCACGCCGAGCGCCAGCGTCGGAATTGCCTGGCCCGCTTCCTTCGAATTCTCCGATGACTCGGCGAACAGCAGACCGTCGAGTGATCCCTTCCCGAACTGGGACTTGTCCTTGGAGAGCGCCATGCCCATTCCGTAGGACAACCATGTCACCACCGACCCGCCGGCGCCCGGTATCGCGCCCAGTCCGACGCCGAACAGAGAGTGCCTGATTGCTATCCGCCAGCGGCGCAGACCCTCTTTGAAGCCTCGGAACACCTCCGTGGTCGAGACGTCCGAGTTTTCGGGCGCGATGGGCTTGCGTGTAACGGCGAGGTCGAGCATTTCGGGAATGGCCATGACGCCTAGAACTGTGGCCACCAGCGGTAGACCTGACAGCAGGTCGTAGGAACCAAACGTGAAGCGCTCCGTGCCGGTGTAGCCCTGCAGGCCCACGGTTCCGATGAAGAGACCGATCAGACCGCTCGTGAGGCCCTTGAGCATCGCGCCGCGGCTCAGTACGGAAACCATGCCGATCCCGAAGAGCGCCAAGGCGGCAATCTCGGCGAAGCTGAACTTGAGGATCACCGGGCGCAGGAAGGGAAGTGCCAGCAAGAGAAATGCCGCCCCAACCAGCCCACCGATGGCCGAAACGGCATAGACGGCGCCCATCGAGTACGCACCCAACCCCCGCCGCGTCAACTGATGGCCCTCGAGGAACGTCACCTGCGTTCCAGCGTTGACGATGCCCATGAGCTGTGCAGGGATCGAGTCGAACGTGTTGCTTGTCCCGGTGATCACGGCCAACAGCACGATCCCGATTGCGGGATCTTCGATGTGTAGCACGATTACCGGTAGTGCGACGGCCATCACGATCGTGGAGCCGACGCCAGGAAGCAGCCCGACAGCGCTGGCCAACGCGATGCCAACAAAGAATGCGAACCAGTAGATCGCGGTTCCCATATGCGGCAGCGCGCCCATCAATGCGTCAAGCATGCAGTGCCACCTCCGCGTGGACTCACGTCACCAGTGATCCGTGGGCCCTGCCTACTTCTTCCAGAACTTGTCGAAGTACTCCTGCTGAATCGCTTCGTACTGCGTCTTGTTGCCCATGTAATTCGTGACGTCCTCGTCGAAGAGTTTCTGTGCTGCCGCACCGTCAATGGGCACGGCATTGACCTCGAAGGCACCGGTGTCACCTCCACCACCCAGCACCCTGTTCAGGCTCGCCATCGTGTTGTTGTCAGCTGCGATGTCCGAAAACGCTTGTCTCAGAGCGTCGACGGCCTCAGTCGGCAAATTTGGGCTTGCCCAGAAGTGTTTGCCGAGCGCACCTGCTGTCGCGATGGGAAGAATTGTGTCGAAGGCTGCTTTCTGATCGGCCGGGATCAACGACGATAGTTGCGGGGGATCCTCGATTCCCGACGGCAGCGTGTACTTCACCTGGTCGGCCCCATACACCGTCAAGAGTTCCAGCTTGCCGTCCCGAAGGTCGTCGGTGCTGCGACGGACCGTGCTGGTCAGTGTGTCCGGAGTGACGTTGATCTCGCCGCGAGCCAGCATGAGGGTCTGTGCGTCACCGTCGTCACTCGCCACAGACAGCAGTCGGCATGGCAGCTTGAGGTGGTCGCACAGCCAGGACATCAACATCGCGTCGCCGTAGAGATCGGAGGGGCTGCCGACGACGGCCGCCTGCTTTATCTCGGGGCCCGAGCTTCCTTCCAGCGCTGAGAGTTTGGTACCGACCAGGTCCCCGGCGCCCAGGAGCACACGGGGATCGGGCGCGAGCGCGAAGAGGACCTTGACCTTACTGGGGTCGTGCTGTGCGTTCGGATCGCTGGCGGTGCCGTAGATGTCGATGGCTTTACCGGCGACACCGATGGTGACATCGTTGCCGTTTCCAGGCGCGTTGTAGATCATGTTGGTGCCGCCGACACCCTCCACGTTGGTAACGGCTACTTGTGGTTTGCCGGGAAGATGGTCTGAAAGCTTGTCGGCGAAGAACCTGCCCATGAGATCTGTTCCGCCGCCGACGCTGTATGCGACGACCACGCGGATGTGCTTGCCGCGGAAGTAATCACCCGAACCTGACCCCGACGACCCGCTGGAATTGTTTGCTGGTCCAGAGCCGCATGCAGCGACTGTCACCAGCAACGCCGCTGCCAGTGCGCTGGTGAGGGAATGGCGGACATTCATGCAGGTGCAGCCCTCTCGGTCGATGCTTCGGATTTACTCGGAAGCTCGGGACACGGCCCTGCAAATGGTCGGCCCGCCTCTTATGGACGATCCGTACATATGGATTTATTTGGATACGGCGGAGCATAATCGGATGCGATGGCGTGGTCAACAGCCTGTTTCGCATCAAGATCGCTCGAGTTGCGCTACTGATGCAGGGCGTTACCGCCGGTCTCGACTGACCGAGGTGCATCCGCCGACCAGGTACCGGATCAACCGGACCGCGCCACCTCGAGACGCTGCCGCCGAAGCTCACCACGCGTTGTCGTACGCCAGTGTCACACTGCCGGTTGACATTTGGAATCCTCGGCCGCTGCCCAGTCACGCCCTTGGTCTCGCTCATGTTGGCGGTCGACGCCCGTGACGGGCGGCGCGCGCCACCCCGGCATGCTCCGCCTAAGTGGTCCCGTGCCCGGTGCTGCCGCCCATCGCCTCGGCCCACGCGATATGTCCCTCGAAGCCAAGTGATTCCGCCCTGGCGCGGTAGCGACTCACCAGCTCCGGGTAGTCGGGCTCGCGCCGCGCACCTGCGAGTAGCGCGCGCATCCGCAGCAGCGTCAACTCGAGCACTGTCGAACAGTCATCTGCCGCCAGGCTCGCCATCCAGTCCACGGCCTCCTGCGCTTCGGCCAGGTCGCCGTCGTCGCCGCGCTCCAGCAATGTCCGCACCAGCACACCGGCACCCCAAACGCCGTAGAAGAGGAATCCCTGACGCAGCTTGCGGACAGCGTGCCGCATCGCGTCGATCGCTTCGTCCGGGTCGCCACCCCGGGCCGTTTCGCTGGCCGCCCAGATGTCGGTGACCGGGATGAGGAAGTGCGCCTGCTTGCGTTGCCAGACGTCGCGGGCCTGCATCATGAATTCGAGGCCGCGTCGACGGTCCGGCGCATCGTCCTGATCCAGCAGGCAGACGGCCAATGTGTACGCGGCCAATCCCAGTGCTCGATCGCTGCTGGCAGAGTTGGCCGTCTGCACCGCGAACTCACTCGCGCTCACCATGGAGTCATCTGCCCGGAGCACCCCGTACTGGATGGCGAAACCGTAGGTCCAGGCCATCACGCCGGACAGGGTTTCCGGGTTGCTGTTTCTGGCGATTGAGACGGCGTCGTGAAGGTCTTTGCGCCATTCGGGACGGCCCAGACTCGACCGAGCGGTGCCCCGCCATGCCAACGCTATGGCAAGGGGAGACCCCACGCCGTAGCCCGCGCCCTTGGCCGGGTCACCGTCGGCCAGATCGACGATGATTTGCGACCACCGCAAGATGTCATCGAAATTCAAGACACCCAGCCAGTTGCAGAAGGCTATCGCCGCCAATCCCATTGCGGGAGTGGGATCGTCCATCGACTCCAGCAGCGCCATCTGCCGAGATGACAGTTCCGCCGCCTCGCGAATCCGCGCGGCGTAGAGCAGCTCGGTGGCCAATCCGGTCATGGCGATGGCCAGTGAGACCTTGTCCCCGGCTGCGGCGCACAGATCCTCCAGGTCAGCGAAGCGGCTCCGGCTCTCCTGGACTTCCCGGGCCTGCCAGTCGGTGGCGCACAACATGGTGCGCGGGGCGATGCGCATGGACAGGTGATCGGGGATGTCCGTCGGAAGCCGATCCGCGATGTCCAGCGCGCGCTCCCAGCTGAGTCGAGCCGCTTTCAGGTCACGGTTGGTGGACCATTCGGCGGCGCGCATGTGCCAGTCGTACGCCGCGTGCAGCTCGCCGGCGGCATCCAGATGCTCGGCGATCAGTGCCGCGTTTTCCTCCGCCGATCCCGGCGCGCGTTCATGAATTGCGTTGGCCAGGAGGCGGTGCCACTCGGCACGGTCGGTTTTCAGCTGCGAGTCGTAGGCCACGGTGCGGATCAGCGGATGTCGGAACGCGTACTCGGCGGTGGGGATGAACCGCACTTGATCGATCAGCTCCGCTTCGAGCAGTTCGTCGAATACCAATTCGAATCCCAACGCGGACAGCAGCTCCCCGCCAAAGCGGGCGCCGATCACCGATGCCGCGTTCAGCGTCTGTCGAGCCGGGATGCTCAGTCGGTCGATGCGAGCGCCGATGGCCGCAGCCACCGTGGCCGGTACGGTCACCTCATCGATGTCTGCGCGGCACGTATAGTTTCCGTGTTCGCCGGCCAGCACCCCCCGCTGCACCATCTCGCGCACGATTTCCTCGACGAAGAACGGGTTCCCCGCGGCCCGCTCGGCGATGACGGTCGACACGTCGTCGACCGAGGGGTCTGACCCCAGCAGTTCGTCCAGTAGCGCTGTGATCTCCGATTCACCTAGTGGGCCAAGCGCTATCGTCTGGGCGCCGTGCACACGCAACAGTGCACCGTCATACTCGGGCCGCGAGGTGATCAGCACCATCGACGCGGTGCGTGGGATCACTGCCAGGAAGTCGGCCAGCATCGACTCACTGACCGCATCGATCCAGTGCGCATCCTCGACGATGAACAGGGCGGGCCTGGTGCGGGCCAGCGCTCTGGTGTTGATCAGTGCGGTCAATCGTCGTCGCCGAACCTCCGGGTCCATCTGGGGCAGAGGAACATTCGGGTCGGCGATCCCCAAGAGGTCATCGAGCAGAAGCAGGTCCTGTGGGTCGGCCTGTGGATTCTGCTGCCGCACTTTCGCGCGGGCGGCGTCACCGTCGAGGTCCGCCACGTCGCGAGCCGCCCGCAGCAACTTGGTGACGGCGTGGAACGGAATGTCGCGGGCATGCGACTCACAGAACCCCCAGAACACCTCCACCCCGTGACCGGTGGCCAACGCGGCAGACTCGCGCGCCAACCGGCTCTTGCCGATGCCCGGCGGTCCCACCACGTTCACCACGCCGCCGCGCCGACCGAATGCGCGCTCCAGCATCGCGTCGAGAGCCGCCATCTCCCAGCGCCGGCCGACCAGTCTCGCCTCAGTGCGTCTGGCTGCGTCGTCGCGCGGGGTGACCGACAGCAGCCGATGGGCGCGAACCGGCGTGTCGGCGCCTTTGACATGGACC
This sequence comes from uncultured Mycolicibacterium sp., assembly GCA_945957405.1. GTDB lineage: Bacteria > Actinomycetota > Actinomycetes > Mycobacteriales > Mycobacteriaceae > Mycobacterium. The sequence goes on from CAMFLL010000047.1 coordinate 8,568, forward strand.
CATTCGGGTTCGGCCACCGTCACCGTGTGCTCGACGAGCCGGGCGGTCGACTCCGACAGCATCACGCCGCCCGGGGGTGCCACCGATTCCATCCGGTGGGCAAACCCGACCGTGTGGCCCGTCGCGGCATACCTGGGCGAGGACGTACCGATCTCACCGGCGATCACCCGCCCCGAATTGAGTCCCACCCGCAACTGGAGCGCGATGCTGTCGCGGCGCTGAACCTCCGCGGCCAACGTTCTTGCTTCAGCCTGAATGGCCAGTGCGGCAAGGCACGCCCGGAACGCATGGTCCTCCAGTGCAACGGGGGCGCCAAACAACACCATGACCCCGTCGCCGGTGTACTCCACGGTGCCGCCGCCGTAACGACGCGCCACTGTCACCGAGCGTTCCACCAATTCGTTGATGACCTCGCGCAACCGCTCCATGTCGAGGGTGGCAGCGATGTCCATCGACCGCACCACATCGGCGAAGAGCACTGTCACGTGCTTGTACTCGGCCGCACGGGTCGCCCGCGGCAGCGGTGCACCGCACTCGCTGCAGAACCTGCCCACCGAACAGGATGCACCGCAGGAACCGCAGATCAGTTCTGTCGCGGTCAGTCCACCGCCCCCTTCTCGGCTGACGCCCACGTCACTCATCGTGGCATTGCTCATCGGTGATGTCTGGCATATCGCGGGCAGCGTTTTGGATTCATCACCGACGGATCCCTGGGCGGTCCGAACCCTGATGACTAGGTGGGGAGCCGGATTCGCCACCGGCTCCGCGGTGCGACTGTGGTCTGACCGAGATCAGCAATCCCGTTGACCGGCAGAGAAGAGAAATTGAGGAGACGACGATGCCATTCGTCAACGTGAAGGTCATCGAGGGTGTGTTCTCGTCGGCACAGAAGCAGGACATCGTCCGCAAAGTGACCGACGCCATGGTCGAGGTCGAGGGCGAGAACATGCGTCCGGTCACCTGGGTGGTGGTCGAAGAGGTCGCCAGCGGAGACTGGGGTATCGGCGGCAATCCCTTGCACACTGCGGACGTCAAGGCGCTCGCTGCCGGTCAGCCGGTCGGCTGACCGACGATGGGGTGTCCCGGTGCCAAAAGCGGCCGGGCCGGGGCACGCCGTCATGCTTCCGGGATCATCGCGGTGCGCAAGTCCGCCCGGGAATTGATGTGCAGCTTCTGATAGACGTGGCGCAGGTGGTATTCCACCGTTTTCGGGCTCAGGAACAGCGCTGCGGCGGTTTCCTTTGTCGTGCGACCCTCGCTGAGCATGTGAGCAATGCGGATTTCCTGCGCGGTGAGGACGGCGAGGTAGCCTTCGCTTCCCCGCCGAACCTTCTCACCCGTGGCGTCGAGTTCGGTAGCGGCTGCCTCGGCCCAGGGGCGTGCGCCGAGGCGTTCGAATGCATCCAGCGCCAGACGGAGCTGGGTGCGGGCCGCCACCCGGCTTCGGTTGCGACGCAACGAAGAGCCAAACGCAAGAAGAGTTTTCGCCTCCTCAAACAGGTCCGGGCTGCCGTCGTGCAGAGCGAGCGCCTTCTCGAAGAGGTGTGTGCGCTCTGCCGGGTCGGGGCACGTAAGGGCCACCGCACGGTGTGCGCGGGCGAGCGCCCACGGCTGCCCCTTCTCGGTCGCCCTGCTCAGATAGTCTGCCGCGGTCGCCGCGGCAGCAGCGTCATCGCCGCCGCGGAGCTGTGCTTCGGTGAGTTCGGGGCCCGGTGCGAGATCGACGTCGAGGAAGTCGATGTCCCTCAACGTCGTCTGCAGTCGGGTGAACCAGTGCAGGGCCGTGCCGGCGTCGCCCTGCGCGAGATGGGAGTCGCCCAGGGCAAACAGCGCCCACAGCTTGGCCAACGTGATGCCGTGACCGTCGGCCAGCGCCAGAGCTTCATCGGCGTAGGCCTGGCACTGCTCCACCCGACCCATCCTGGCGTGCAACCAGGCCGATCCCGCCAGTGACGTCGCCAGGTCGGTGGTCTGTCCCGTTTCTCTTGCGAGGCTGATGCTTTCGTCATATCCGACCACCCCCGCACTCCATCGGTCGGTGGTCGCGTCATCACGTGCCATGTGGAACAGCAGCGTGGGCAGACCGCCGAGTGCCATCCTGACCCGCCCGTCGTTGACGGCTCGCTCCATCAGACCGCGGCCCACCCCGGATTCTCGCAGGAACAACGTGCCGATCACCTCCCAGTGCGGCCGCCAAGGATCGGTGGGAAGATCCGGGTCCGCGACCAAGGCGTCGACGGCCCGGCGGATCCATTGCACGCCTGCACTTCCGGCGAGCACCTTCGCAATCCCTATCCCCATCTGCCCGCGGATACGCGCGGCGTCGGACTGGCACCTGTCGACCAGATCCTCCAGTCTCGCAGCCGCGGCCAGGGCGCCGGCCACGTCGCTTTGATAGAAGCAACCACTGATCACATCAGAGAGCCGCATTGCCGCAGCATCGGGGTCGGACGCCTCGGAACGATCCGCTGCACGGAGCAGCAGGCGGCACCCCTCGTCGAGCGATCCTGTCCGCAGCGCCAGATTGCCGCGGATATCGTCGATCTCGGCGAGAACGGCGGGTTCGGTGGCAAGCGCCGTCGCCATCTCGAGCAATGAGTCGGCTTGGGCCGCTTGGCCGGCCAGCCACGCTGCCCCCCCGGCGCGTAGCAACCGCTGCGCCCGCTGCGAGTGCTGTGCGGTGAGCTCGGCCGCTCTGCGCAGAGCGGTTGCCGCCGCGCCGTGCGCGCCGCGAGCGCGGGCCCGATCCGCCACTGCGACAAGGCTGTCTGCGACACCGTCGTCGGGTCCAACGCACGACCGGCCGAGGTGCCAAGCCCGCAGGTCTGCCGAGGACTCAGGCAGCGATTCCGCCACCGCGCGGTGGACACCGCGGCGTAGCGCGGGTGTGGCAGTGGCATAGATGGCGGGCCGGACCAGAGGGTGCCGGAAATACGCGCGGTCGCCGTCCAGACGCAGCAGACCGATGGTCTCGGCCTCAGTCAGATCGTGGACTGCGCAATCGAGTTCGGTGGCCGCTCGTGCGGTCACAACGAGATCACCGTCGGCCACGGTCGCGACCAGCAAAGCCCGTTGCGCGGGTTGTGTCAACGTCGAGACCCGGCCCCCGAATGCCTGAGCCACGGTGTCGGGAACGGGTATCGGTGACTCAGGGGAGAGACGGCCGACAAAATCTGGACTTCGGGACAGTTCCAGCAGGGCAAGGGGATTGCCCGCGGTCACCTCGTACAGGGCGGCTGATCCCTCAGGCCCGGGCGGCTCGGCCTGCGCAGCGACCAACTCCGCGGCGTCGGCGGCGTCGAGTCCGCCGAGCTCCAGCGTGGGTAGGCCGGCGGAGTTCAACACGGCATCCGGTTCGGGCCGAGAGGACATCACCAGGGCAATCGGGTCGGCCACCAGACGCCGGGCGATGAAGCTGATGGTCTCGGCGCTGGCGGGGTCCAAGAGGTGCGCGTCATCGACGATCAGAAGTAGTGGAGCGTCCTCTGCGCACCGGCTGAGCAGACTCAACGCCGCGACGCCGACCGCGAATCGCTCCGGTACAGGACCGCTCCGAAGCATCAACGCGACCTCGAGGGCCGCGCTCAGCTGCTCGGGTAGATGTTCGATCATGCCGATGGCGGGGAGCAACAGCTGATGCAGGCCCGAAAAGCCGATACCGGTCTCGAATTCGCTTCCGGATGCCCGCAACACCTGCATCTCACCGGCGCGCCCAGCGGTGTCGTCGAGCAGTGCCGTCTTTCCGATCCCGGCCTCGCCTCGGATCATCAGGACCCCGCTCTGCCGCACCCGCGCGCCGGCGACCAGCGTCGCGATACGACGCTGCTCTGGTTCGCGACCGACCAGCATCGATCGATCGTAGGAGAGAAAGACCAGGGGGGGTTCCGGATTCGGCCTGCGGCGCCCCGGGCGATGGTGGTGTTGTCAAAAACTCATGACGGACATGGCGAAGAGGATTACCTATGAACGACACCGCGACGTCGACCGTTGTCGACCCGGAGAAACTGATGGCATTCGTGTTCAAGGCCGTCGAAGAGGTGGGCGCAGTGCTCAACGGCGCCCTGGTGGTGATGGGCGACCGGCTGGGTTATTACCGAAGTCTGGCGGAATCAGGTCCCAGCACCGCCACCGAACTGGCCGAACGAACCGACACCGATCAGCACTACGCGCGCGAATGGCTCAATGCACAGGCCGCGGGATCATTCGTCACCTACGACGCGTCCACGGGCCGCTACGAACTGCCGCCCGAACACGCGATCGCGCTGACCGATGAGAACAGCCCGGCCTTCGTCGGAGGTCTGTTCCAGATCGCGCACGGCACGGTATGCGACTCCGACCGCATCGTGGCGGCGGCCCGGTCCGGTGACGGCGTGGGTTGGCACGACCACAGCTCCGACGTCCATGTGGGATGCGAGCGCTTCTTCGCGCCGACGTATAAGGCCCATCTGGTCGGCGACTGGCTGCCCGCCCTCGACGGGGTCGTCGACAAACTCAGCGCCGGTGCCAACGTCGCCGACATCGGCTGCGGTCATGGCGCCTCGACCATTCTGATGGGCGGGGCCTTTCCCGCGTCGCGGATCCGCGGCACGGACAGCCACTCGGGATCCATCACGACGGCCCGGACGCGGGCGGTTCAGGCGGGTGTCGACGTCGACTTCGAAACGGCTGACGCCGACTCCTTCACGGGTGGTCCCTACGACCTGGTGACCACCTTCGACGCCCTGCACGACATGGGTGATCCGGTGGGAACCGCGCGTCACGTCCGGGATGTCATCGCCGCCGACGGCACATGGATGATCGTCGAACCGATCGCCGGTGACCACGTCGAGGACAACCTGAACCCGGTAGGGCGCGCCTATTACGGGTTCTCCACGCTGTTGTGCACACCGTCGTCGCTGTCGCAGCCGATCGGACTGGCACTCGGAACGCAAGCCGGTCCGGCCCGCATCCGCGACGTGGTGTCGGCAGCGGGATTCACCCGATTCCGGGTGGCTGCGCAGACGCCGTTCAACAATGTGTTCGAAGTCCGGCCCTGAGGCGGACGACGAGTGACGATAGGCGGGTGGAGTTGAGTCGACGACGTGCTGAACAACGTGCCGAACAACGTGCCGCCCGTCTACCGGACAGCTCGGGAGTGGCCAACCGCGACGGCGTCGACCTGCACTTCGACGTCTACGGCGAGGGCGCCACCACGGTGCTGCTGTTGCCCACCTGGACCGTGGTGCCATCCCGGTTCTGGAAGCTGCAGGTGCCGTTTCTGGCCCGTCACTACCGCGTCATCACTTTCGACGGTCGCGGTTCGGGACGCTCCAGCCGCCCCCGAGGCGCCGCCGCCTTCGCCGACCCGGAGTTCGCCGCCGACGCCTTGGCCGTTCTGGACGCCACGCACACCGCGCAATCAGTGCTCGTCGGGTTCTCCTGCGGGGCCACCTGGGCAGTGCACCTGGCCGCCGCGCATCCCGAGCGCGTGCAGGGCATCGTTGCCATTGCTCCCGCATGCGGGCTGGAGATCACCCGCCCTGACCTCCAACTCGCCCGCTGGCTCAAGACTTTCGACAACCCACAGGGTTGGCAGAAGTACAGCCGGCACAACTGGCTGCACGGCGATCTCGACGACTTCCGGGAGTTCTATTTCAGCGAGATGTACTCGGAGCCGCACTCCACCAAGCAAATCGAAGATGCTGTCCTGTGGTCGGCCGATGCCGATGCCCAGACCTTCGTCGACACGACGGCTGCGCGGCTGGGTGATCACGGACTGGCGGTCGAATCACTCGACGACATCGCCCCCAGGGTTCGATGCCCGGTGCACGTCGTACACGGAACCGACGATCGCTTGCGTTCGGCGAGAATCGGCGAGCGGCTCGCCGAACTGACCGGTGGCCGTCTGACATTGATCGACGGCGCGGGGCACGGGCTCACCGGCCGCGACCCGGTCCGCATGAACACTTTGATCCGCGACTTCGTGGAGGAGATCGCGCCCACTCGATCCGGAACCGTGCGGTGGACCCGCGCTGTGCTGCGACCACGCCGGGTGCTCTTCCTCTGCTCACCGATCGGCCTGGGACATGCCCGCCGCGACGTGGCGATTGCACAGCAATTACGCGGTGTGCAACCGGATCTGGACATCGCGTGGCTGGCGCAGGACCCGGTCACCAGGGTGCTCGAGGCAGCCGGCGAGCGGGTGCATCCGGCATCAGGCAGCCTGCACAATGAATCCGGGCACATCGAGTCCGAATCCGGTGAGCACGATCTGCACGCGCTTCAGGCGCTGCGCCGACTCGATGAGATCCTGGTTGCCAACTTCATGTTGTTCGACGAAGTGGTCCGCACCGACATGCCCGATCTGGTGATCGCCGATGAGGCCTGGGAGGTCGACTATTTCCTGCACGAGAACCCCGAACTCAAGCGGTTCACTTTTGCCTGGCTGACCGATTTCGTCGGTTATCTGCCGATGCCCGACGGCGGATCTGCCGAAGCTGCGCTCACCGCCGACCTCAACAGCGAGATGCTCGAGCACCGCGCCCGCTTCCCGCGGCTGCGGGACCGCTCGATCTTCGTCGGCAACCCCAGTGATGTCATCACCGACGACTTCGGGCCCGGGTTGCCCAGCATCCGCGAGTGGACGGAGCAGAACTTCGAATTCTCCGGCTACGTCGTGGGCACACTGCCGCCGACGGCCGCCGAGCGCACCTCGCTTCGAACCCGCCTCGGTGTGAAGCCCGACCAACGGTTGTGTGTCGTCACGGTCGGGGGGACAGCCGTCGGCGAATCGCTTCTGCGTCGGGTGTTGGACGCCGTGCCGATTGCCCGGAAGCTGGCGCCCGACCTGCACTTCCTGATCGTCACGGGGCCGCGGATCGATCCGGCGTCACTGCCTCGGCGTAACGGCGTACGGGTGCGGGGCTTCCTGCCGGACCTCGACCAGTACCTCGGCGCCTGCGACATCGCCGTCGTCCAGGGCGGGCTCAGCACGTGCATGGAGCTCACCGCCGCAGGCACACCGTTCATCTACGTGCCCCTCGAGCACCATTTCGAGCAGAACTTCCACGTGCGGCACCGGTTGGACCGCTACGGCGCTGGACGGGCGATGACGTACGCCGAAGCCGCCGACCCTGATCGCCTGGCAATGACAATCGTCGCGCAGTCACAGGGGCAGACGTCCTTCGGCAGTGTGGAGACGGATGGCGCCGCGCGGGCCGCGACCATGCTGACCGAGCTTCTCTGAACGGCGTATCCAACATCTACTACAAGCGGTAGTATTCAGCTGTGAGAGTTGGTATGTCGGAGCGGGCTTCGCGGGACTGGCGGCAGCGATCGCCTTTGAGCGCCAAGGACACGACGTGACGGTCTTCGAGGCGGCCGAGGGACCGTCATCGGCCGGCGGCGCCATTTCCTTGGCCCGAAATGCACTGGCATGTCTGCAGATTCTCGGTGTCCGCACTCATATCGCAACACAATCGTGGTCGCACACACCGGCAACCGTGCGGGCATCCGACGGGCAGGTGCTTGTCCGGAGCACCCTGGCCCAGCTGACCGGCGGAGGCGAGTACGCCACGGTGGCGCGCAGTCAGCTGATCGCGTGGCTATCGGATGCCTTACCCCCGGACCGCGTGCACTACGCGCTCCGCGTGGCCAGGGTTGGCGCGGACGGAACAATTGAGACCGCCGGCACCGCTGAGCGTTTCGACATGGTCGTCGGTGCCGATGGGGCGCGCGGGGTGGTCCGGAAACTGCTGTGGTCGGATGCGCCTGCGCTGCGGCCCACAGGCATCACCGGATGGGCATGGACGACCGACCACCAACTCCAGACGGGCTTCGGCCCGATCTGGGGCCGCACCGCCGATTTCGGCATTCTGCCGCTGGTGGACGGCCGCACCTACGTCTATGGAGGCACCCGAGTGCGTGGGACGGACCTGGAGTCGTTTCGGACGTGGCCTGCGCCGCTGCCGGCTCTGATCGATGCCGCGCAGCCGGGGCAGATGATCACCCCGGAGATCTTCGAGGCGCGCCCGCCGCGGCATGTCGCTCGCGGCAAGGTCGTGTTGATCGGCGACGCGGCACACACGATGCGGCCGACGTTCGGTCAAGGCGCCGCGCTGGCAATGGAGGACGCCATCACATTGGCCTACCGCGGCACGGCTGGCCTGTCGCGTCGATGGCTGAGAACGCTTGCGCTCCATCAGGCTTCCAAGGCCGGTTCCTATTTCGCGGCGCCGCAACTCGCCGCGCTGGAGTCCCTGCGGAACTCAGTGCTGCGCCTCCTGCCCGACCCGGCTTTTGGTGTGATCGCCGGATCGGTCAGTCGGTGGAGTCCGGTGCTCACGGTTTGATCGCGGTCGCACGCCTGACGTGAGCTGTTATGACGTCGTACACTCGTCGCGTCGTCTCGGTCACGTCGCTCATGATGTCGTAACCGTGGTCGACGCCGGGAACCTCCACGTATTCGGCGAGGGAGCCGACAGCTTCGAGTTGATCGGCGTATCGCTTGGCCTCGTCGCGCAACCGATCGAACTCGGCAGTGATGACCAATGCCGGTGCAATGCCGGCAATGCCCTCGGCGTTGTTGCCCCATGCCGGTGACACCAATCGGTGGCGTCGCTCGACGCGGTCAGGAATGTACGCGCTGTCGAACACCTCGCACAGCCAAGGCTGGAGGACGGCCTTCGAGCCCAACGGTGTCGGCTTGTCGGATGGCGGCGTTGCGATGTCGAGCGGCGGGTAATGCAGAACCTGTAAGGAAATGGTGGGTCCGCCGCTCTCCAGCATCATCCGGGACACGCCCGCCGACAGATTGCCGCCGGCGCTCTGGCCACCGACACACAATCGCGAACCGTCCCAGTCCCGCTCCGGCGCCGATGCCCACCGAACCACGTCGTAGAACTGTTCGACGGGCGTGGGAAATCGCCTGTGCGGGGCCAGCGCGTAGTCCGTGTTGACCACGGCGACATTGGCGTGGGCGGTGAGGAAACGGCACCACGCATCATCCTGCTGTCGATGTCCCACGACGAAGCCACCGCCGTGAGCATTCACATAGACTGCGGGCCTGCCCGCTGGTGACTGCGGGTGGTAGATGGTTGCGGCGACCGGGCCGTGGCGGGTATCGATGCTGATCTCTGTTGTCCGGCTGATGATCTCGGGGAATCGCGGCTGCCCGGTTGGGTGGATCGCCGAGTTGATCTTGGCGGCGAAGATGCGCGCGACCACGTCGGCCACCGGTCGTCGTGACAGTATTGACATGAAGCCACCTAACGTCGTTTCTGGGTGAGCACGGTTGGACAGCCAGAATTCACTTCAGCCGATCGGCCCCGCGGAAGCCCCCTGCGACTGCCCGTCGGGGTTTTCCAGGAGCGGGGCGTAAGCGCCGAACGGCCCGGCAGCCGGTAAGGACGATTCCAGTCCCATGGGGACCGGCGGAGCCTGATCCGATGATGACGGTTGGCCGCTGGGATCTTCGGCGGGGGCAAGCTGTTGGTGGCCGGCGAGTGAGTTCACACTGCCGGGAGTGGGCTGGGCAGGTGTCAGTCCGGCCTTGATCCCACTCCGGACGTTGCCGTTGACGCCCCACGCATTGAATCTCGGCGGGTTGTGGCCGAGCTTGCTGCCGGGTAATCCGATGTTGGACTGCGCCGGATCAGCATTGGTGCCGATCTGGACTCCGCGCGCATCGGTGACCGCCGGGGGATAGACGAGTTGCATGTACGGCGAATACGTATATGCACCGGGGAATCCCGTCAGTGGGGGACCGGGAACGAAGGGGGGCGGTGGCGGCGGATCGGCGTTGGCTACCCCCTGCGCCGCCGCGAACCCAGCCGCGATCATCGCGGCCGTGGTCAGTCTGTTGATCAGTCGGGACATGTCAAGTGCATCCTCGTCAGCGGTTGATTCAGATCTTTATGGGGTCGCCGTAGATGGCGAATTGTGTATGGGCGGCATCTGTGGAGGTCCGCAGATAGGCGTAGGAGCGGATGGTGACATCGCCTCCGCACGCGTCGGCCTTGATGTGGAGGTTGTCGACATCGAGCATTGCGTGGTTGCTCTCGTTGAGCGCCATGTTGGTCAATGGCAGATCAGTGATCACGCCGGGCTGGAGGACGGTTTGCATGAATCCGGCGACCCCCGTCCCGCCTCCCATGGAGAAGTTCGGCGTCGAGCCCGGGGCGCCACTCATCGCGATCGAAGGTCCACCGATTCCCGCTGTCCCACCGATGTTCAGACCCGTTGAGACGTCGACCTGGCAGCCCAGTTGGTATCCGAGGATCAGCACACTGTCGGTGATGGGGCTGCTTCCACCGACAGCGTCGGCGGTGGCCGATGCGGTGACGAAAGCTTCACGCGAGTTGGCGGCGTTGGCCAGGTTGGGCACCGAGTTCACGACCTCGTTGTCGATGCGTATTCGCAGGTGCCAGCCGTCCCGGGTCTGCTTCTCGTAGAACTGAGGAGCCATGTTGATCGGGTCGGCGGAAGCCGGCGGGATGGGCCCAAGGGTCCACAGTGCGGCGGTGACCGCCCCTAGGACACCGAACCCTGACGGCGTACGTCTCATGCAATCTCCATTGATCGTGTGGTTTCGCTTCAGCTCTGGTGTTGGCGCGCGGCGGGATGACGCAGATGATCGCGTGCCTCGATCTCATCCGGTTCGAGCATCGTGATCATTTCCACCCCGGGTGCGCAGATGCACACCGCGACGAACCGGCTCCAGTTGTCGGTGTCTAGATTCGAGACCTGGTAGTGCACGACATCGCCCCCCGGTTCCCAGAAGGCCTCGCCCGCAACGATTTCGCGAGGCTCTTCGCCCTCCAGCTCGAAAAAGATGCTGCCCTCCAGTACGTACCCGAAGACCGGCCCGGAGTGACGGTGCGGCGCCAGCCCGGGATCGGCCGGGGGCAGTTCGACCAGTTGTGTCATGGCGTGCGAGCCCGGCGGAATGGCCGGGGGAGTCGCGCAGAGAAGATCCGTGACCTTGACGTTTCCCTTGGTCAACATGGTGTGTGTCCCTTCTGAGTGGTTGAGGTGCGTGCAGGGGAATCGTGCGGCGGGAGAGCTCTGTGCACCGTGTGACTGAGCAGCTCACCTGTTGCACCAAAGGTGAAGTGCGTCTGGCTCGCGCCGGTCTCATCCAGGCCGAAGACGGCGCCATAGGATCGCAGGGAGGTGAGCTCGCGGTGATCGACAACCGCCACCGACGCGCAGGCAATCGCTTTCGCGCAAGAGGAGAACACTGAAATACCAGGGCGTAGTTGATATGTCGTGCATGCGTCGGTATCCGCAAGACCTGACGCCGGCCCCGTCAAACAATGCCACGTATAGCAGTGCGGCCCGAGATAGATGTGCTCATAGCTGTGTTCGTCGCCGTAGGTCCACAGCACGCGTCGACCGAGAAGCGCGGTCGTCGGGGACGGTTCTGGTCCCCGTGTCGCTAATCCTTCGATGCGGCCCCACAAGAAGCTTTGACGTACCCGCGGAGCACCGTCGGCGCGATCAGCGATCGTGCTGACGATGGCGAGGCTACGTCCGTATTCGAAGTCGAGCACGAGGCTGACGGCGGTGTTCGGCACGTCCGTACGGTGATGGAATTGGGTGTACACCAGTCCTTCAGCGATATCAAAGGCCTCGTAGTCGTCGGTCCCGGCGATCGTGGCGTGGGGGTCGCCGGCGCCGGGTTCATAGCTCCAGTCGACGGTGGTGGTGCCGAATTGATGTGACACCCGACTGCCGTACGAGTTCCTGAAGGCGATCTCGCGGCCCGTCACACTGTAAGACGTCGCGGCCTTCTTGCCATCGAATCCTTGTGCAAGGCTGTCCAGTGTCGGCCAGGTCCTGGTGTCAGAGAAGTCGACAAAGTTGGAGCTCACGCGGGCTTCCTCCGTTCATGTCGTTGGGGATGGACATCGAGCGCGCATGGCGCTGTCGTCGTTCAGGTGAGGATGGGATTGTTCTCGATATCCCAACTGACGTGTAGTGCCTCAGGGCCGCGGAATGAGGTGTTCGGCACGTAATGGAACTCCTGCTGGTCAAGGGTCATGTGGGGAAGGCGTCGGGTCAGTTCCTCCAGATAGATGATCATCTCGAGTCGCGCGAGATGATTGCCCAGGCACATGTGCGTGCCGGCGCCGAATGCAATGTGCGCCTTGGCGTCCCGGTCGATGTCGAATCGCTCGGGATCGTCGAATACCGATTCGTCTTGGTTCGCCGACGCGATCACCATGAGAATCTTTCCGCCTTCGGGAATTGTCACACCGCCCACCTGCACGTCCTGCTTGGCGATTCGGCGCCAGGCAGCCACCGAGGGGTTCAGACGAAGACACTCCTCGACTGCCGCGGGGATCAATGATGGATTGGCACACAGTCGGTCCCACTGCTCACGGTTGCGCAGCAGGGTTACGACGGCGTTTGCGGTCGCGTTCGTCGTGGTTTCGTGGGCTGCCATTGCGCCGCCCATGACATTGGTCTGCAGCCAGGTGTCGGACATGACGTCGGGGTGCTCGCGCTGCATCTTGATCGCGTGTCCCAACCACCCCGGCGGATCGTCGAGTTCCTTGAGCTTTCTGATCACGCGGTCACCCATCGCCCAGAACTGGCCCAACCCGTCGGCCGCTCGCACCTGTTCCTCGAGACTCGGTCTTCCCCAGACGTATTCGGTCATCGACGTGGCCAGTTTGCGCACGGTGTCCACGTCCTCTTCGGGAATCCCCAAGAACTGCAGGGCCACCAGACACGGTATGTCCCAAAGCATATCGGCGACGAGATCGGCGTGGCCGCGCCCGATGAAGCGATCGATGTAGTCGTTTGTCGTCTGTCGAATATAGGGGGCAAGTGGGTCGATGCGATCGGGCATGAACGCCGGAGCGTTGAGCCGCCGATACTGGCGGTGCATGGGCGGATCGGAGTCCGCGAGAACTGGGCAGGGGGCGAAGTTGTACTTCTCGAGCTGTGCTCCGGCCTCCTCGGACGGGGGTGTGACCGGTGTCAGGGTGATGGCCGCCGAGAACTGATTGAATTGGCTGAAGACGGATTTCACGTCTTCATGGCGGGTGATCACCCAGTAATCCGAGTCGTCGTTGTAGAACACCGGTTGCCCCTGCCGGGCCCACGACAGTGATGCGCCCGGGTTCTCCTGGTATTCGCGGCCGAAGAAGGAGAATCCTGCGGCGGTGTGAGCGACGGGGCACCCGGTTGTCGGTTCGGCGTTTCCTGAGGAGGTGTTGTCCATCGGTGTTTCCTCTCTTCGGTGGGCTGTCAGAGGTCGAGGCGGATCTTGGGACAGGCGGCTCTGCTGACGCAGATCATCAACGTGCTGTTCGCTTCTCGCTCAGTGGGACTGAGCACTGAATCGCGGTGATCGGCGAGGCCCGACACGATATCTGTCTCGCAGGTTCCACAGGTGCCCTCTGAGCAGGAGAACGGGGCGGATATGCCTGCCGACCGCGCCGCGTCGAGAATTGACTCATCCGGCCCGACGGAAACGGTGATTCCGCTTCGCACGAATTCGACTTCAAAGTTGTCGAGGAGATGGCCGTCCGCCTGAGTTCTGGGAGTGAACCTCTCCAGGTGAATCTCTCCGACATTCTCGAGCTCGGCGGCCGCCGTCTCCACCGCAAGCAGCAGGCTCTCTGGGCCACACGCATACACCGCGGTGTCAGGAGTGGTTTCGGCGAGGAGTCGGGCTAGATCGATGCGGCCGTGAGTGTCCGTCGCCACCAAGGTCACGCGTTCCCGGTGCGCCTGCTGCAGATCATCCGCATAGGCCATGGTGCGCCGGCTGCGGCCCGCATACATCAGTGACCATTCGGCCCCTGCTTGATCGACGGAACCGATCATCGAGAGGAGCGGAGTGATGCCGATTCCGCCGGCAATGAACAGATACGCGGATGCGTCGACGAGCTGAAAGTTGTTACGGGGGCCGTGAACGGTGACTGTTTCACCTTCGCGCAGTCCGTGGTGGATGTGCGTGGACCCGCCGCGGCCGTCGGGTTGATGCAGGACACATATCTGCCAGGACCGCAGGTCGGCTGGTGCGCCGCACAATGAGTACTGCCGAATCATGTCCGGGCCGAGTACCAGGTCGATGTGTGATCCGGGCGTCCACGCGGGCAGATCTCGGCCGTCGGACCGGACGAGAGTCAGCGCGGTGACGGTGTCGGTGATCGGCGTCTTCGCTTTGATGTCCATCGTGAGGGCGTCGGGTGCCCCAGGCAGACCGGAGTGTTCGCCCGCGAACTGCGATGCCATGGAGAGTCCTTTGGATTTCGGCCGGATGACCCGGTGTCGGCGATCGTTGTAATCTGCCTCACTGTGTGCGGACCCACATGGGGACGATCACGGACACTGGTACGGAAGTTGCTGATTTGCGTAGCCTCACCGGCACGCCGAGTCGCAGCGGCCCGCCGGGAAAGCGGCCGCGCTTCGTCGGGGTCTCAGAGGTCAGCGGGGCTTTTCGACGTACCACGCGGCGATCTGGCTGCGCGAAGTGAAGCCCAGGCGCGTCATGATGTTCTCGATGTGGCTCTCCACGGTGCGCACGGAAATCACCAGCGCCGCACCGATGTCCCGGCTGGTATGCCCTTGCGATATCAACGCGGCAATCTCGTATTGCCGGCTGGTGAGCGCGGGCAGCTGATTGTCGGGAACCGACGTGGCGTCTCGTTCCGCCAAGGCGTAGGCGATGATTCCGGTGGGCGACAGTTTGGCGCCCGCCTGAAGGGCCGCCGACAACGCGCGGGGTGGCAGGGCCTGTTCGAGCTGAGCGTGACACGCGGAGTTGTAGCGTGTGAGAGTCGGCCCGAATGCCGCCAATTCCGTACCCGTACGCCGCCAGAGGTTTCGAGAGCCGCCGACAAGCTCGCCGGCTCGGTCGAATTGACCGGTCGATGCAGCTATCCAGGCGAGCAGATCGATCATGAGGGCGGTACCCAGTGATGGATCAAAGACGCGGTGATCCCGCAGAGCGTCGAGGGCGGTCGCATGAGCGGCGGTGAAGTCGCCTTGCAACCAGTGGTCGAGGCCCTGGGTCCACTTCAGGTATGAGCGCGTCCATCGTTCGTCGCGACGTTGGCACACCAGAAGTGCCGGTGCGCTGACAGCCCATGCCTCGGCGCTGCGGCCGCCGAGGGAAAGCACGACGGAATATTCGAAAGACGTCATCAGCCAATCTGCGGTCGCACCGACCTCGGACAGCTCACGGAGTGCAATCTCGAAATGCATTTCGGCCTCGGCAAGATCGCCCCGAAGCTGCGCGGCGAGGCCACGCAGACCGCGGCAGTGCGCGGCCGCTTCGGCGACCTGAGGCGAGGTCGCCAACGCTTCGCATTCATCGAGGCGCTGTGCCGCCTTGTCATGGTCGCCTTGAAGAAGGCACACCCTCGCTGCGACCCACAGCGCCTTCGCCCGAGCCGGGCCGGCGGCGCTGTCATCCGTGAACGCGTCAAGCGCCTCGTCTGCCCATTCCCGCCCCTCGGCTATGTATCCGTCTGCGTACCAGCGGTATCGCAGCTCGGCGATCAACTCGAGCTGATAGTCCCCACCCTGGGCGGCCGTCTCCAACGCGGCTCGGAAGTTGTCCCGCTCCAGGCGCATCCATCTGGCCGCGGCGGCTTGCCCCGGTCCGCACCAGGAGCGTTCCAGTTCTTTGACCGCGCCGAGAAAGTACCGACGATGACGGCCGCGATACGTCTCCGCGTCTCCGGTCAGCGCCAGAATCTCGGCTCCGTAGACCCGGATCGTTTCCAGCATCCGGAACCGTTTCGACGGTCCTTGCTCTTCGACGTAGAGAATTGACTGATCGACCAGAGAACTCAACAGGTCAAGCATCGGCGTTGTCGGCCGGCTGTCTCCGTCGGTTGTGCCACACACGCCTTCTGCCGCCCTCAGGTCGAAACCTCCTGCAAAGACCGACAGGCGTGCCCACAGATGACGTTCCGGCTCGGTGCACAGTGCAAAGCTCCAGTCGATAAGTGATCGGAGGGTCTGCTGGCGCGGTGCCGATGCCCGATTTCCGATTGTCAATAGCGCGAACCGGTCGGTCAGACGGTCCAGGATCTGGTCGATCGAAAGTATCCGCATTCGGGCGACCGCCAGTTCAATTGCCAGCGGTATTCCCTCGAGCTGAATGCACAGACGCGTCACGGCGGCGGCATTGTGCTCGTCGATGACGAAACCCGGCGACGCCGCCGCAGCACGTTCCTGCAACAGCCGGATCGCCTCGAACTGCGAGAGGGCCTCCACGGTGACAGGTGTCGTGTCATCCGGAATCGTGAGTGGTGGCAGTGGATAGCGCACTTCTTCGGCCATCGTCAGCGATGTGCGTGTGGTGACCAGAATTCGGGTCGAGGGTGCCTGCCGCAGTACGGCACTCACCAGCGCCACACATGCGACGAGCACGTGTTCGCAATTGTCGAGAATGAGCAGGATCTCGCGGTCGCGAAGGTGGTCGATCAGCTTCGCCGTGGCGTCGCGATTCGACTGGTCGCCGATACCCAGTGCCAACACAACCGCTGCCGACACGTCGCCTCCGTCAGAGACCGAAGCCAACTCGACGAAGTACACACCGTTGGCGAAGAGGTGGTTCACTTCGCCGGCGACCTGCAATGCCAGCCGGGTCTTGCCGACGCCCCCCGGCCCGATCACACTGACCAGGCGTCCGCTCGCCAGACGATCGCGGATGTCTTTTCGCTGCTGGCGCCGGCCGACAAAGCTGGTGGCCGTGGACGGAACGTTGCCGTTGCGAGTTCTCGCCCTCGACACGCCGCCTCCACGTTGCGCCACCCGCGCCGAGATCGCGATCTGGGCGATATGACGCTTGACTGCCTGCGCCCGGTACGGGTTAGTTCGGTTGACGCGCGCAGGCCGCAATCACTTCGGATCTTGGCCTGCGCGCTCGTTCCGGTCCGCGCGAGATCCGACGCGCGTCCGCTCGTTCTCAGGTGTGCGACGTGTCATCGACAACTTGGATGACCGGTTTGCCCGCACGGTTTTTCGGATCGAAGGCATCAACGGCCTCGCTGAGAGGTCGAACGCAACTTGCAGGTGGCTGCAGGCGTCCATCGCGAACGCGACGTTCGATCTGGACCAGGCACTGACGGTCGGCCTCGACAACGAAGAACACTGCGCGGCCGTGGTCGGGCTGGATCCTCGGGGGCTCCGCGACGGTGACGAGGACACCGCCAGGGCGAATCAGTTTCGCTGAGCGGTCCAGTATTTCGCCACCGAGGACATCAAGCACAAGGTCGACGTGGGCGAGGTCCTCGAGCCGCTGCTCATTCAGATCCACGAAGTCATGGGCACCGAGTCCGAGGACCGCGTCGGCGTGTTCGGCGCGGCCTGTGCCGATGACGCGAGCACCCGCCTCGATCGCGAGTTGCACGGCCATCGAGCCTACGGCGCCTGCGGCTCCATGGATCAGCGCAGTCTGTCCCGTCGCGAGCCGTCCGTGGTCGTAGAGCGCCTGCCACGCGGTGAGCCCGGAGATCGGCACTGACGCGGCGACGGTGTGATCGATATCGCCAGACAGCGGAGCCAGGTTGCGGGCCTCGACTGCGACGTACTCGGCCAGCGTACCGTTACGAGTCCAGTCGGCCACCCCGAAGACGCGTTGACCGATCGTCAAACCGGTGGTGCCATAGCCCAATTCGGCGACCACGCCGGAGACTTCGTGTCCGGGGATGGAAGGTGCGCGGTCGCGTCCTGCACGGTCGGACCAGGTGCCGGGCCAATCGAGCTCACCGGGTGTGAAGCTCGCAGCGTGTACGCGCACGATGACGTCGTTCTCCGCTGCGTGGGGGTGGGGAACATCCTCCACCGACAGTCCACCGATACCGGATTGTTGATCACGGGCGATGACCGCTCGCATTGATAGTCCTCATTTCATTGGGGTTCGATTGCACAACACAGAGTCGTAGCGATGATCAGCCCGCGTGCCGGCGGGCACTCGGGTGACGCAGATGATCGCGGGCGACGATCTCTTCCGGCTCGAGCATGGTGATCATGTCGACGTCCGGTGCACAGATGCACACTGCGATGAAGCGACTTGGCGCATGAGCTTCGAGGTTCGCCACTTGATAGTGTACGACGTCACCCCCAGGTTCCCAAAAGGCGTCGCCCGCAACGATTTCCCGCGGCTCTTCGCCTTCCAGCTCGAACAGGATCCGGCCCTCGAGTACGTATCCGAAGACCGGACCCGAGTGGCGATGCGGCGCCAAACCGTGATCAGCGGGTGGTAATTCGACGATCTGCGTCATCGCGTGCGCCCCAGGGGGAATCGGGGGAGGCGTGACACACAACAGATCTAAGACTTTGACGGTTCCGGCGTCCAACATGAATCCGAGGCTAGTACGGTGTGCCGACGTTGGATGGGCCACTTGCGCCTGCAAATCGGGGGCCACTCGACCACGAATCCTCGATGGGTGGGGCTTCAGTGCAACAACGACGACGGTGACACTCCGTAGCGTTGCCTGAATGCCGCGGCGAACCGCCCGAAGTGGGTGAACCCCCATTTGAGCGCGACATCGGTCACTGAACGGGCCGAGCCGGAAACCAGTTCGCTGCGAACGCCGGCAAGTCGGATCTCGGTCAGGCATTCACGAGGCGTCTTGCCGAGGGAGATGCGAAAACCCTCCTGCAGGCGCCGGACACTGACCCCGGCGATGTCGGCCATCTCTGCTGCGGTCCAGGTCCGGTCGGGCTCAGCATGGATGGCGTCGATCACGCGGGTCACGATCCGTGGCCGAACCGGGTAACGATCCGCGGTCTCGTCCGGGATGGCGGCCAGCAGGAATCCATCGGTGAGCGATGCCGCCAGTCCCTGCGCCACACGTGAATTGGTCAACAGAACATCATCGATGGGATGATCGGCAATGCTGGTCAGTAGACGAAACCAACTGGCGGCAACGGGCCGCTGCAAATCGATCTGATCGGGAATCTCCGCATCGGGCCGACCTGTCACCCGCCACAGTTCGCGTTGAACGAAGTCCCGATCGATTTTGACGCCGAGAATCGTGCAGGCACCGGGCCAGCGCGTGATATCAGCAGGCGTATCAGGCGGATTGACCGTGGCGAAACCTTCAGTGGAGACGACCAGTCGTCCTCCGATCCGGGTCTCGAGTTCGCCGCGCAGCGGGATATTGATACCGATGGCCCCGGGATGTTCGCTCTTGACAGAAACGTCGGCACCCCAACTGATTCGGACGATACGCAAGGGTCCGAGGCACAGCGCCGACACCCCAGGCGATACGGCCGGACGGGAGGTGGCAAGTGGTACGAGCTGGTGCGGGAAGTAGGCGTCGGACACAGCATGGGAAACCGCGTCCCAATCGGGATGCGGTACGTCACCCCCTGGGTGCTCGCCGCTTGCCTCGGCACTGAGAAAACTATCGCGCAATGTGGATCGACCTCGCGGTTAACGGATCGCCACATGGCGTCTCCGCTCCTAGGTTCTATCACACGCATCGTCGGATCAGAAGGGAGCGGACGACATGGGAAACGACGTCGTCAAAGATGTGGAAAAACGGTCCCTGAAGAATGTATTCGGCCAGTTCGCCAGCGGCGTCACCGTCATCACCTGCGCCAACGTCGACGGGGAGCCCCATGGGGCGACAGTCACGGCGTTCACGGCGGTGTCGATGGAACCGCGGCTGTGTCAGGTGACGGTGACCCGCAAGTCCAAAGCGTGCAATTACCTCGCGGGCGCCCCGTTTGCGGTGAATATTCTCGCGTTCGACCAATTCGACATCGCCATGCACTTCGCAGGACGGCCGTGCGAGCCCGGGCCGGTGTGGGTCCAAGGGCCCACAGCTCCCATCCTTCACGGGGCGGCGGCGACGTTGAGTTGTCAACCTTGGCGAAGTTACGACGGCGGCGACCACATCATCTTCATCGGCGAGATCGTCGATGCGCAGAGCGTGGACAAGCGTCCACTGCTGTATTACCGAAGCACCTTTCATGATCTCGGGGAGCCATCGAACAAGTCGATCTGGACGCTGTCGGCCGACGACCCCCACGCGGGATGGTTCGACGCCACAACCACTTTTGTTCCGGTAGCTCAGAACCAGGCCAGCCGGTCGCCCTTACCTCCCATGACAGTCCGTTGAACAGCAAACAAGAGAAGGTGACACCATGACTGCAACGCAAGACCCTGTGTTCGATGAGACGGCGGTACAGGGCAATCCGGCTGCCGATGCCGCCGCCAAAGCCGCACGGACCTTCGCAACACGGCCGATGACCGGCGACGAATACATTTCGTCGCTGCAGGACGGACGCGAAATCTATCTTCACGGCGAGCGGGTGTCCGACGTGACCTCACATCCGGCCTTCAGGAACCCCATTCGCATGGTGGCGCGACTCTACGACGCAATGCACACCGGTGACCACGTCGACGTGCTCACCACCCCCACCGACACCGGCAACGGCGGTGTCACCATGCCGTTCTTCAAGACCCCGACGTCCTCAGCGGACCTGCTCAAGGAACGCGACGCGATCGCCACCTGGGCCCGCATGACGTACGGCTGGATGGGCCGGTCCCCGGATTACAAGGCCAGCTTCCTGGGCACGCTGCACGCCAACAAGGAGCTGTATGCGCCGTTCCAGGACAACGCCGAACGGTGGTATCGCGAGTCGCAGGAGAAGGTCCTGTACTGGAACCACGCGATCATCAACCCACCCGTGGACCGCCATCTCCCTCCTGACGAGGTGGGCGATGTCTACATGAAGGTCGAGCGCGAGACCGACGCCGGCCTGGTGGTGTCGGGGGCCAAAGTGGTTGCCACCGGCTCGGCGATCACCAATTACAACTTCATCGCCCACTACGGATTACCGATCAAGAAAAAAGAATTCGCCCTGATCTGCACGGTGCCCATGGACGCGCCCGGGGTGAAGCTCATATGCCGGTCGTCGTTCACACAGAATGCCGCCGTCATGGGCACCCCGTTCGACTATCCGCTGTCCAGCCGGATGGACGAGAACGACACCATCTTCATCTTCGACAAGGTGCTGGTGCCGTGGGAGAACGTGTTCATGTACGGCGACGTCGACAAGATCAACGCCTTCTTCCCGCAGTCGGGTTTCCTGCAGCGCTTCACTTTTCAGGGCTGCACACGCCTGGCCGTCAAGCTCGACTTCATCGCGGGACTGCTGCTGAAGGCCCTCGATGCCACCGGCTCCGGTGGCTTCCGGGGTGTGCAGACCAGGGTCGGCGAAGTGATCGGCTGGCGAAACATATTCTGGTCGCTGACCGAGTCGATGGCGCGTGATCCCGAGCCGTGGATCGGCGACAGCGTGATTCCCAAACTCGAGTACGGGCTGACCTATCGGATGTTCATGATCCAGGGCTACCCGCGGATCAAGGAGATCATCGAACAGGACGTGGCGTCGGGTCTGATCTATCTGCCCTCCAGCGCAGCCGATTTCAAGAGCCCAGAGGTGCGTCCCTATCTGGACAAGTACGTCCGTGGTTCCGACGGAATGATGGCGGTGGACCGCGTCAAGATCATGAAGGCGTTGTGGGATTCGATCGGTTCGGAGTTCGGGGGCCGGCACGAACTGTATGAACGCAACTACTCCGGGAATCACGAGAATGTCAAGGCCGAGTTGTTGTTTGCGGCGCAGAACCGGGGGGTGGTGGGCCAGATGAAGGGGCTCGCCGAAGCC
>CAMFLL010000048.1 GCA_945957405.1 uncultured Mycolicibacterium sp.
CCGCCCTGGTCGACGCCGGCGTCAACATCGCCGGCATCGGCCGCATCCTCGACCTCGAAGACGACAACACCGCCCTCCGTGCGACCGCGAAACCACACCGATGACGACTGACCGATTAACGGCTCTCGCCGACACTTCCCGCCGGGATCATTCTGGACATCCGTCGGGCCACTGTGCCACTACCTCGAACTGATCTCGCTTGATCTGCACATGCCGAAAGCCCACGCGCTCCGCTATACCGATCAGCCAGTCGAACAGGTCGGCCGCCGCGTCGAACGATGTCGCCGCCTCGCGGATTGACACCCACTCATAGCCACCACCGGCGAACGGCTGCTCGACCAGGACGTCGAATCTCGCCTTGTCCCACTGGCTAATCTCTCCGCCATCGGTCACCTCGACCCAGACGACCCGGCTGCCACCGTCAGCAGGTATGACGTCACAGCAGTTCGGTTCGGCGCCATAGGAGTTATGGTCACATCCCGCCCGGAGTCTGTTCGCGGATCGTCCAAAGTCCCGGACACCTAACCATCGTCACGTGACAACCAGCAATGTTGCGTGCAACAATGTGGGCGTTCAGCGGAGCATGCCCAGAAACGGGTAGCTCCGCTTTCGTTATGCACGGAGCCAGCCAGCCCATTACGGGTCGCTGCCACTCGTCTTGCTCTGCTGCTCCCACTGCAGTCGGGCGGCACGCACAATCCTGCCGGCGGTCAAGTATGCGGGCTTAGCCAAATCGTCGGGATCAATGGGTAGGCCAGCAGCACGTCGAAGCACCATCATCGCGAGCCCACTCTGCGTTTGGTACGGGACGATCAACAGGTTCACACGCCCGAGCCGACCCGAAACCGTCATGATGTGCTGCGGTTTGTGCTGCCAACCGAACCAATTTAAGTCCGGCGGCCGTTCCAGAGACGGCCAATTGACGGAAATAGCAGTGATGTCATCAAGAACGGGTGTCAAAGCCTTCACAAGCTGAGGCAGCTCAAGCGTCATGCGATCCACCCGGGGCCACCAGGCGCCATCGATACCATCGCCCCGCGAGCTCGACAAGCACAGCCGCACAGGCTCATTAGCGTTTCTCCCCTTGGCGGCGTCTGGGTGCACGAGATCAGTCCTAGCGGTCAAGATCGACCGCCCCGCGGGCGCGAGACGACGAAGCGCACAACCGTCCCCGGCGCGTTGTCCGCACCCCGAATCAATCCGACCGACCATCTGCTGGCAACGAAAGGCTCACCTCGGACGCTACTCTGCGAGGCAGTTCGGCGCGCGGCCAGGCGAGCAGCAATTAGTCAAGGCCCCAGGGGGGTGGACCCCCGCGGGTCTCGCCAGCCGCCGCTCGGTGCGGCGGCTGTGTGTGTCACCCAGGGGTAGGGGGACGGTATGCCCTTCGCTTCGACCGCGATTCGCACTCGTTGACGGGCTGAGGTGCGTCGTCGTGACGGTGACGCTCCGTGTGCGCTGCAGATTACGGCCGATTGTCAGGTTCTGGGGGAGAGAGATCGACTACTCCGCTCGCCCGCCACACCCGCGGTCGTTCGAGGTTGACCACATAATCAGTTCCGATGAGGCGGCGCGTAGCGGGTGGTCACAAGTCGAGGCCGATGCGCTCGATAATTGCCAGACTGCGTGCCGTCAGTGGAATCGCCAGAAGTCTGCCGGTGTGGGAAAGTCGGCCTCGATCCGTCCGACGTATGTGAATCCACGGTTCGTCTGATCTTGCGCCGCCTTTGGCGCGTTACGCCTACGCTGGGCGGTCAACCGGCGGGTTTGGATGCACTTCACATGGCGACTAAGCCACCCGCCGCCAGAGAGCGCGCGCGCCGCTGGGCCACAACCCGAGAGGCCGAATACCTCGGAGTCACAGATCGGACCATCCGACAGATGATTTCAGACGGCCGACTTCGTGACCACCGTTCCGGCGGCCGTGCCTTCCGTCTCGACCTGGACGAAATCGACGAATTGACCAGAGCCGTCCAGGAATACAAGACGCTGAACGAGGCGATGGAGGCCAACGACGAGCTGGCTGAGGCGCGGATCCGGTATCGGCTCCTCGCGGAAGCATTTGAGGCCAAGCCGCAACTGCGGTCACAGCTCAACACCCAGATCGAGCGGGCGAAGGCCGAGATCGTTCGGTTGCGGGCGTTGTAGCCGAAACCCGAACCTGACACTTCAGGGCAGCAGGAGTTGGGCAAGGTGGTTGCGTTCGATGCCGAACGCTTCCGCAAGTCGAGCTAGCCCTGCCCCTTTTGTCGATTCAGCTCGACATTCAACTCGCAGCAGCGCCCCAACTCGCCGGCACCGCTGTCGGGTACGACCTGCTAGGTCTGACACCTCAGCAGGCGAAGCGCGCTGCGAGGGCAACCGCGAAGAAGCGACGCCCTCAAGAGCGCGACGAAACACTCTTGGTTACAGGCGAACCTACCGCCTAACACCCCAGTTTTGCACGTCAACGTGACGGGTCACGCCCACGTCCGGCGGTCAACGGACGGTCTAGGAAGGAACAGCATGTCTGAGGACGCTGCAGTCGACACCGATACGTCGGAGACCCAGGGCGGTAACAGCACCACCAGCGGAGATACGCCCGCCGCGAACGAGTTCAAGCCCATTACGTCGCAACAGGAGCTGAACGCGGCGCTGAAGGACCGTTCGGACCGAGAACGAGCGAAGTTCAAGGACTACAACGACATCAAGGTAAAGGCGGCCAAGCTCGACGAAATCGAGCAGGCCAACCTGACCGAACTCGAGAAGGCCAACGGACGAATCAGCACTGCTGAATCCGATCGTGACACGGCGAAGGCAGAGGCACTGCGTCTGCGCATCGCTGTTACGCACGGCATCTCACTGGAAGACGCCGATCTGTTCCTCATTGGAACTACCGAAGAGAGGCTCACCGCCCAGGCTAAGAGGCTCTCCGCCCGCGCAGCCGAGCAGGCGAACGCCGAGGCGGACCGCAAGAAGAAGAACCCGATCGTGTCCAAACAAGGGCAACCTGTACGCAGGCGCACCTGTCGGCGACACCCCCTGGATCACAGAGACCGAAGTCGGCCAAAACGAAACCCTCGTCTACGAATCGGTCCTGGACTTCGACGGCAAGGACGTCGTCGCGTGGATAAAGCACATCGCCCAGGTCGTCACGATGCCACTGACCCAGAGCCGCCCGCTATTCCAGGCGATCTGGAGCGGGCTGACATTCCTAGGCCAGGGCCCGCGCGCACCGCACTGGACCTACGACATCGGCCCAGCGGTGGGGTTCATGGTCGACCTCGGAAACAAGCTGCGTCGCGGCGCCCGACTAGTCGGCGGGGCTGCATCCCTGGTTCCTGCGAGCGGGTTTGTTGCCTCTCAGGCTCAGTCCCATCTGGGTGAGCGATGTTGGTGTTTCCACCGGCCCCGCCGACTGTATGAGATTAGCAGCCAAAATGATTGCAGCACAACACTATTGAGGAAGCGAGTCGGCATGAACACCAAAACTGGTCGCCTACCTGAAGTACGCTGCGAAGGCGGTTCTTGCATTTCTCGCACTTCTCCTGACCAATGTGTTCACGCGCCTGATCACGAACAGCGAGCCAATTCCTACCGATACAAAAGGATGGCTCGTATTCGGCATCACCACTGTCGGCGGAACCTGGCTTGTCTGGCAGAAGACCAACGGCCCCAAGCCGACTGGTAAGCATTCGGCAGACGAGTGATCATCCGCGAAAGCGGTATCGCCGCGGCGATCGAATGGGCAGGCGCCGCCTGGGCGCTCGGTTTCGCGGTCAACACCGTGCTCACCGCCGACCGCCTCACCTCACCGCAGTGGCTGTCGCTGATGACCATCCCGGGCGGTAAGTGGTTCTGGTCAGGTTTATTCGGAGGGTCGGCCCTGCTGCTCATGTACAGCCTGCTGCGCACCCGCTACCGGTTGTGCGGCATCGGACTCGCCGGCATCGGGGCCGGCTCCAGTGGCATCGCCGTGTTCTACCTGGTCGCACCGATCTTCGACCTCGGCCCCATCACCCTCGGCTACTGGCCATGGTTTGTGCCCGCCGGCCTCGCCCTGGTCTTCGCCATCGCCAACTCGTGGCCGCTGCAACGGTGAACCTCCTGCGCCACTTCCGAGGCCGCGGTCGCCGATCTCTCAGAAGGTTCTTCGACATTCTCGACGCCGAAGGTGTCGGCATCTTCCACGCGATCGTCTATCTCCACATCGGCCTGTGCGCCGGCCTCTACGGACTCCTCGTGGCCGGCGCCACCCCGCAGACCGTCGAGGACGCCATGGGCTCACAGTCAATGCGATCCGGTTGTGGCTGTGCCTGGCGATCATGACCTGCCTGATCGGGAAGCGGATCAGGTGGGACGCAGGCATGTGATTCCAGCTCGCCGGCGACATCGCCGCATTCGGGGTCCTGTTGGTCTACATC
This sequence comes from uncultured Mycolicibacterium sp., assembly GCA_945957405.1. GTDB lineage: Bacteria > Actinomycetota > Actinomycetes > Mycobacteriales > Mycobacteriaceae > Mycobacterium. Next base: position 4,404 of record CAMFLL010000048.1, read on the forward strand.
GTCGCCCTTCTCTTATCGGCCTGGTGGGGCAAGGCGATGTTCGGCGTGTTCTTTGCCGCGGCCATCAACGAGTGTGTCTCGCTGCTGATCATCCGGGACATCCGCCGGATCTGGCTTGACCAGAACAGCTGCGCGCCTCATGACACTTGCAGCGTGGATCACCGTGCTGTCGGCGGTGCTGTTCGGCGGGCCGGCTGGCGGCGGCATCGTCTACTACCTGCAGAACCGCAACAGTGAGCGGGTTCAGCGCCAGAACCTGGAATCCCTGACCCGCAAGATCGACACCGAGCGCGAGACCTTCGAGGCCGCGGCCGCCGAGAAGTGGCAGAAGATCCTCGACGAGCAATCCACCAAGGCGTTCGAGCAGGTCGAGAAACGGTACAGGCGGTGCGAGGGCGAGCTGGACCGACTGGCCGGCGCATTCGGTTCAGCCTGGGCCTCGTTTGTCCCGTTCGTACGAGCACGTCTCGCAGCTGCCCGGCATCGACGCCGAACTGGTCGCCGACGTCGTGTCGACACTGCACGTCGCCGACCGCGAGTTGTCGCGTCACATCTGACGGTTGTGCCTTGTGCCGAGTTGAATAGACTTCCTAACTGTGGACGCCGGGGAGCCACCAGCTGAATGCGCGCACGCACACGTTGAAATCCGCCAAGATGTGCACGGCGGCCAGACCGTCCAGGTTGTCGTTTGCGCTGTGTGCCACGCTCAATTGATCCCGCAAACAGAGCACAGCCCGCCGACCCAAGATCCGGAGTGAAGTGCGCCTGAAGCGGATGTAGTCGTACGCTGCTGTTCTCTCCACGAGCCGCCCGCCGACCTTAATGGTTGGCGGGGCGGTTTCGTCGTTCACTCGACAACGCGAAGGTGCCGGGGACGCCGCGCACGCGGTACGTTCGCACGTGCGACTTCGCGCCCGATGAATTCGGCCATCCTGTCGATGGCTTCCTCTGTGACGTATGTTCTGGCGGCCTGGCGGCTAATCCCCATGGCCTCCGCGAGATCGCCGAGATGGTTGGAAATGTCCTGGCGGGCTGTGTCGACGCTGATGGTGATGCCATACCGCCTAGACAGGAGATCTACGAGCACCGCGGCGCGCTCATCCAGCCATGGAGACTGCCGGCGACTCATCCACCGGACACTACGCTGGGCAGCCTCGGGTCATTGACCGATATCACGAGTGGTGATGGGCCCACCGGGCGGTGTTGCTTATTAGCACCTTGTGAGGGGGCGCGCACCACCCGGCGGGCGTTTTGAATTTAAACGCAGAAGGTCGATGTCTTCAACCCGCGCGGTCGATTCGCACGGAGTTGGGGTCGAGATGAAACACTCCGCCTGCGTCGCGTCTGCAGATTCCTGTGACGACGTCGCCGATCTGTGGGTTCAGTTTCCGAGCTTGTTCGTGTAGTTGCCCGTAGGGCAGCCCGTTGATGCGGGCGTCTCCATCGGTTCTGAACGGCGCGTAGATCTGCGCGGTGTCGTCGGCTCGGAACCGCGCGGTGATCGCTTCGGTCGGATTGGGCACTTTTGGGAGTCGCGTCCACACACGGTCGGTGGCCGCTAGGTGTGCCGGGTGACGCGCCGGCCGGTCGAATACGTCATCAGAAGACTCGCCCGCCCCTGTACTCATGACCCGACAGTACGCCCGCTAAGCCATTGTGTTCTGTCGTTTTTCCCGCGACGTTAATTTGCTGTTTCGAAGATTTTGGTAGAGTTTGCCTGGGTAAAGACTTAATGCGGCGGTGTAGGGTCGTTGCGAGCTCCGGCCGCCGAGGGGGACGGCCGGGACACCTTCCCGCCTCGGGGTTCTCGACGTGAACAAGCGCCGACCGTGGGCTCTGCGCGGCCACTCACTCACTGAGATCCCAGAGATTGGCGCCTGCCCGACGCGCGGCAGTTCGTGACGCCCTGGCGTAGATCGCATCAGGCAGAAGACCGCCAACGGTCAGAATGCCCAGCGCCGAAACGAGCATCCGAATCAACGCCATCAGCGGCGAAGGGGAGCGGCTGGCATTTGCGGGCGCGTACTCCCCAGTCCAGGATTTGCCGTCGAAGTAGCGCATCCACTTTCCCGATGAGTCGCGGTACCAGCCAGCGGTCCTGCGGAACTTCGGGCACTTCGTCATCGGTGGGTTGCCTTCCAGGCGGTACCGACGCCGACCCACTCTTATCCGTCCGAGCTCGGGCTCACCGGGCTACGACGGTAAGCACAAACGGGGGGCGTCTGATTACGGTGCAGCCCGATGAGCAATGGGAAAGTAACGCTCTGTGCGTTGTTGCACGGGGAGATTGTCGGATTGTGAACAACGCCACAACCGCGGTCGAACGTTCACCCGGCCTGGTTGGCGACTTTCGCTGCGTCCCGGATGGCTTACGAGCTGGGGCAGGCGGCGCGGGGGTCCGTGCATAGGCCGGGGGTCGGCTGCTCGGTGACTGGCGTGTAGCCGCCGGGCCCGTAGGTGCCGGGTATTCCGTTGGTGCCGCGCCAGTTCGGCTGGTTCCACGGAGCTTGCCCACTACACGGGTTGTACCAGCCGTATTCAGATGGCTCCCACGAGCAGCCGGGGTTCGGGTCGGCGTGAGCGGGCGCGGCTGCGAGACCGGCGAGAGCGACAGCCGTGAGCGACGTGGCGAGTGCACGCATCATCGGCGCGCAACGCTTCGGATTGGGGTCGTTGGCCACTGGTTCATTACGTGACGTTCCGCGACGCGCGGCTGCGGCGCGAGCGGTGCGTACGGATGCAATTGGATCGCCGGCATCTGCGAGCGCGCCATCAGCTGTGCGTGCTCCCAGTCTGCGCGTGCAACCAAGGCGGCCCGACGCTGCCGCTCTGTGCCCAGCGCGCGCACACCGATGACCGTGGCGGCGAGGGCGACCATCGTCCAGGTTGCCGACGTGTAGACGCTGAACATCATGCCCATGAAGGTCAGTGAGGACAGACCGCCGATGGTGGCCATCACCGAATGGCGATCGAACCAGTTGCCATATCGGCACGTGTTCTCGTATCCGCAACGAGGGCAGATGTGTTGGGTCATCGCTGCTACCTCCTCTGTATTCATATTCCGGCGCGTTGTGGCCCCGACCGTGTGCCGCGTTGGGGTGTGGATGCCATCCACACATGCCTGTGATCACCTGCTATTTCCTGCTACGCGTTGGTACTTACACGCGTGTGTTTTCGCAGATAGAGCAGCTGGGACACCTTTACGGGTGGGGTTCGAATCCCCTTAGCTCCACTTGTTTTCGCAGGTCAAGGCCTGTTCTTTGGAAATTGCGATGGTGTTGGCGCAGCAGTTGCGCGGCAAGTAACTCTGTCCCAGACCATTCGCGCCTCGGGTTCTCCCGGTTGCGAAATCGACACGGTCGCCATCGCTCTCGTCGTCGAGAACCAGTCCGCAGCTAAGCGCTTCCGACCCTCGTCGATGACCGCGGTCCCGACGAAGCGCTGCGGATCATCGAACTCGACGGATCGGCCGACACGTCCCCACCGTGACCGATTGGCTCAGCTACCCACATCGACAACCCGGCCGCCGTGCAGCCGGCCAGCAGGCCTGCTGCGGCCCGTAAGGGGCTCCCGACATCGACCCGGTCTCAGAGTCGAGGCCACGGGCGAGCGCTCTTGGTAGTACTCGAACACGAAGTCCGGCGCGGCGGGCCGTGGGTGGTCAGGCGCCCGCCGGTGACCGAAGCAGTATCGCTGCCCTTCGTGGCGCAGATGGTCAGCGACGGCCGCTTTCTGCCCAATGACGCTGCACCAGGCGGCGCGAAGGCGATGCTCGACGAGCTGATCCGTACCTCTGAAGCGCTCTCCGTGCTGCGCGGCTGACCAGGCGACTGCGCGCTGCCGCCTGCGCGGGAGTGACCGAGTGCCCGTCGCAGACGGGTGTGAGGTCACCCGACATCGGCCTGCTGATACATCAGCGACGGAAACCTGGCTCTCCTATGATGTATGTCGGGTTATAAAAGGCCAGAAGGGTTTTCGCATCTTCATTAGGCGCTCTGTCCGGAAAGCCTCCGATGAGACCGCCACGACGACCGCCGAGGTCCGCACCCGTACGGTTAGCCGCAGCCCGGAACCGTCTCCGCAACAACGGAATCAAACTATGATCGCCGGACCATTCGATGTCGGACGGGTCAAGGACCACCCCGATCATGACAGTTTGCGTCCGGCAGACCAGTCGCCACCGTGCGGCGGATTGCTGCGTTCGTCATCGTCGAGAGTCGTTCCGATCAAGTCGAATCCGCTGTCGCCGGCTGGGCAGAAATCTCTTGCGTGTCGTAGGCAGGCTACCTGGCCCTCGTGCGGCGACGGCTTGGCGTCAGCGAACGTCTACCCAGGCCGGGCATCGGTCTCCGCACAAGTCTTACTCGATATCAGGCACAGCCGATACCGGGCGATTCTCGGGAACTCCGTCCTGCGGACTGTCAATCTGTCAGCGTGTGCCCCGGCGGTTCTGTTCTTCGTCCCCGTGCCACGGCGGAGCCGGTGCAATGCTGGCAAGCTTTGTCCTGACCATTTAGCCTGTTGTCCACTGTGTGGGATGGGGCGCCGCGTATGGGTTCGCTTGAGTACGACGTATTCCTCAGTTATGCGCGTCGCGACGATGCCGCAGGGTGGGTGTCGGGATTGCGGGACGCCATCTATGACGACTTCCGGGAGTTTTCCTCTGAGCCTTTCCGGATTTTCTTTGATACGGAAGAAATTGTCAGCCACCAGGATTGGGAAGTGCGGCTACGCGAAGGACTGCGGTCCTCGCGGGTGTTGCTGGTGTGTTTGTCACCAAGTTATTTGCGCTCCAACTATTGCCGATGGGAGTGGGAGGAGTTCGCCAGGATGCGGGCCCGGCGAATTGCCAGCGGGGATGCAGTGACCGGGGTGTATTTCGTGGAGTTGGGTGGCGACGAGGACTACGACACGGCAGTCGCGGCGTGGCGCCACGAAGTGGAACGCACTCAGTTCGAACAATTGGCACCATGGTTCGCCGACGGGGTGGCTGCTCTGCAGGAGACCGAGGTTCGGCGCCGGGTCAAAGCGCTCGGGTACGGCGTATACGAACAGATCCGCCAGGCGCGACTATCTAGCGCAGCACCGGGGAACCTTCGTCGCCATAACCCGCTGTTCGTTGGGCGGGTCGCAGAGTTGCGGGCGCTGCGCGCCCAGCTGAGCGGAGGCGCGGTGGGGGTCGTCACCGCCCTGCACGGGATCGGCGGGATGGGCAAGACCGAGCTGGCGGTCACCTACGCGCACGCGTACGCGCACGATTATCAAGGGGGCACTTGGCAGGTCGATGCCGACGGGCAGACCGACATGCTGGCGGCGGTCTCGGCCTTGGCGCTATCGCCCGAACTCGGCCTCCATGTCAGTGAGCAGCACCTCAACGACCGGGCGTGGCTCGGCCGCCGAGTGCTTGCGCGGCTGGAGGATCTGACGGAGGCGGCGCGTGCCAATGATGCGGAAACCGCATCGTGTCTGTTGTTGCTGGACAACGTGTCCGAGTCGATGCTGCTCTCGGCGTCGCAGTTAGGAGTACTGCCCGACAAGCCGTGGTTCCACGTCGTGGTCACCACCCGGTTGGGTGGCGGTGATATCGGGGCGATCGGGGTGCGCGCTGCCGTCGCCATGATCGAGGTGGGTGGGTTGGATGCCGGCGACGCGTTGGCGTTGATCCGAGATCATCAGCCAGCCCGTGATCAAGCCCGACTTCACACTGAGTTTTCCAGCCCGGCCGAAGCTGACGCCGCACGGGCTATCGTGGAGTTGCTCGGCTGCTACACGCTGGCTGTGGAGCATGCCGCCGTGTATCTGGGTAGCTCGGGGGTCGAGCCCTCCGAATTGCTGGCGGTGCTGCGCGTGCAGGGCACGGCGCTGCTCGACGAGGTCGGTGCCTCGCCCGCCGGGTCGGCCGCGATCCTGCACAAAGAGAGACTCACCGGTGCCATCGTGGATCAGACTTTGATGCGGCTGCACGTTAGGGCCCGCGCAGCGCTGAGTTTGGCCTGTCTGCTTCCCCCCGACAGCGTGCCGTGGGACTGGCTCGAACAACTCACCCCACCAGCCGCCCGCGCCGCCTCAGCAGGCTTGCGTGGGTTGACCAATGGAGACGATTGGACCTCGACACGACGGATGCTGGAAGGCCGTCGACTGCTCACCGCGGCCGATGATGCGCGCTTCGCGCGGCTACATCGCGTCCTCGCCGACCATTTACGATCCCGCCTCGGCGATCCGGACGCCGAGGACCGCCTTGACGCCTACCTTCAACAACTGTCGAAGGAACTCGGTGACGCCGCTACCACTGATCGTGCCCTACTTGCGGTCACCGTCGCCACACTGACGTCTCGACTGTGCTGCGGCCGGGACGGCCTCGCCGTTGCCGCACGGACACTGTTCGGCCACGCCCTGACCCGCCTCGATCTCGCCGCCGTGCACAGTCTGGCGGCGGCGACCCTCCCTGTCAGCGAGCGGATAGCCGCAGCAGATCCCGGCCACGGAAGACACCAGCGGGATCTTTCGGTTGATGTCAGCCATGTCGGCCACGCACGGCGTGAGGGTGGTGATACCGCGGGCGCCCATGCCGAATACACCCGGGCCCTGGGCATTCTCGAGCGACTTGTCGCTCAAGACCCGAGCGAGAGCAAACGTCAACGCGATTTGGTGACCAGCCTCAACAACGTAGGGGACATGCAAGCCGCCGGCGGCGACACCGCAGGTGCGCTTGAGAGCTACGCCCGCGCTCTGAGTATTTGCGAACGGCTGGCCGCCGCCGACCCGAGCGCGACGGCTCGCCAGCGCCACTTGATCACATCCCTGTGGAGAGTGGGCGGTATGCAGGCCGCCGGTGGCGACACCGCAGGTGCGCTCGAGAGTTACATCCGCGCCTTGAGTATCTCGGAGCGGATCATCGGCGCCGATCCCAGCAGTGGCCCAAACCAGAGTGACTTCGCCACCAGCCTGGCCAAGGTCGGCGACATGCAGGCGGCCAGCGGCGACGCCGTGAGCGCGCTGGGAAGCTACATCCGCACCGTGCAGATTTTTGAGCGGCTCAGCGCCGCCGATCCCGGCCACACTGGTCACCGCCGGGAACTGGCTGTCGGGCTTGCCAAGGTTGCCGATATGCAGGCCGCCGGTGGTGATTCCGCTGGCGCTCTCGAGCGTTATACCCATGCTCTGGACATCTTTGAGCGCCTCGCCGCGGCCGACCCCACTCGCACCGAACATCAGCGCGACTTGGCCGTCAGCCTGGACGAGGTAGCCCAGATCCAAGCCGCCAGCGGCGACACCGTCGGCGCTCTCGAGCGCTACACCCGAGCTCTGCACATCTTTGAGCATCTCGCCGCGGCCGACCCCGACCGCACCGAACATCAGCGCGAACTGTTCGTCATGGCGTACAAAGTTGCGTCCGCTCTCGAGGCGGCGAGCGACGCCTCCAACATCCGATACTGGGCGACAGCTCACGGTGCGTTGGCGAGTCTCGAGGCCGCAGGCACCATCCGTGACAGCGACCGGGTCTATCTCGCTGAAATCCGGGGCAAGCTGGGAAGGCAGTAGACCAAGACCGTCCTCGAGGTGGTGACGGCACGCTGGCCGGTACGCGTACCAGAATTCCGGTTGAGCCTGGCGAGTTGGGCCAGCAGGTCGCTGAGCTGCGAGCGAGTGCGAGTGATTCTGTACCGAACGTGTTTGAGCATGCTCGTTCGAGGGGAAAATCACCTCATGCGAAGCCTGCTACGCCGTTCGACCACCGTCGCCGTTCCCATCATCGCCGTGTCGCTGTTCAGCGCTGGGACCGGTTCTGCAGATCCACTCAATTGTGTGAACGGGCAATTTTGGGATCCCATCACCAACACCTGCCAGACGCCGCGTCCGGCGGACAACTGCGCGCCCGGCCAATACTGGAATGCGCTGTCCAACGTCTGCCGACCGCTTGGCCAGCTTTAGCTCGGTTTAGGGGCCCGTAAACCGCTGTTCGGTCAGTGCAGGGGGTACACAGCGGCCGCCGCGAGTCGACTTTGTCGAATCCTTCTGTACCCTTGGTATTGAATAGTTCAATACCAAGCAAATGAAGGCGACATGAACCGACGCCAGCTGTTCCGTTGTCTCGAGCCGGACGACGCTGGGGCTCCCACCGCGTGAGCGTAGTCGTGTACCGGTGCGATTCGCTCGAAGGCGCGGCTGCCTTCAAGAACCTCCTCGCGAAAACTGGTTAGCGGTGGTCGTGTGCAGACAGCAAACGCTTGAGTTCGCGCGCAAGCACGCTGCGCTGGTTTTCGGACAGTGGCGCAAGAAATTCCTCGTCGACGACGAGTACGTAGTCCAGCGCACGCGCCGCCGTGGTGACGCCCTCGTGTGTCAACCGGATCAAGATACTTCGGCGGTCGTCGGGATCCGGCACGCGCTCTATATAGCCGGCGTTCACCAAGCGATCCAACCTCGCGGTCATTGCGCCCGAGGTGATCAGCGTCGCGGCGGTCAACACACGGGGATGCGTGCCTCGTTCGTCTCCGCGTCTGCGCAGCGTGTTGAGCACGTCGAAGTCGGCGTAGGTGAGCCCCAACGGTCGAAGAGAATCCTTGATCCTGCGCTGGACCAGTTCGGCGGACAGCAACAGCCTGCCGATGACGTGCAACACGCTTGCATCCATGTCGGGGGCCGTCTCGGCCCACTGGGCGACCATCTGGTCGACGGAGTCCTGCATCGGTCGAACGCTACTGGAACATCGCCGACGATCGAAGCCGCGACTGCGCCGATGCCGTGATTCGCCATGCCGTCCATGCCAACCAGTTGCCGAAATCGAAGGGGACAAAGATGAATCTGACCATGCCAGACGGGGACTGGTTCGCAAATGTCGAATCACGAACCGACCCTTGGCCCGGATTGCGTTGGAATACACCCGGACTCGTCGTCAACGACGTCGATGCTGCGGTGGAGTTCTACGCCAAGGCGATCGGGATGGTTCCCATCGCTGTCCTCCCCGACGACGAGGGGCAGACATTCTTCGCCCGCATGCGGTATCGCGGAACCAACATCACCCTGAACCGGCCCGGTTGGGATTCAGACCTCAACCAGCCGGCTGCGGATTCACCACCACATGTCATCTTCTACCTGTATGTCGACGACGTGGCGACAACTGCTTCAGCGATGGCCGCACGCGGTGCTACCACGCTGCTGCCCGCGGACAAGACTCCCTGGGGCGATATCCGGAGCCGCCTGCGCGATCCTTTCGGGTACCTTTGGGACCTCGCCCAGCCGGCACCGGCATAGACAGTAGCGCCCGATTTGTGGTCAGGGTCGCTGATCGCGCAGGACCGATGCCTGGAGCGCTGGTGATCACGCGGCAGATGACGGTCCTAGAGCGAACTGCCAGGGGTGAGGAGGTCGTCGAGGCCGACTCTGCGGTAGAAGTCGACGCGGATCCGGTCAGCGACGGCTGAAACCACTTCACTGCCGTCCTTGCTGGGGTCGATGTGGGTGCGAAATGGCCGCTGCCCCTGGGGTAGGTCGACGATCCGGCGGATTTCGCGGGCCACATCGGCGACGTCGGCGTCCGCCGGCAGAATCCCGGCCAGTCGCTCGTTGACGTCGTCCATCAGGTGGCCGTAGTGGTTGTCGTACTGGGCGGCGACGGCTTCGTCGTCGGGAGTGCCGGCGTGCGCGAAGTGGGATGTTCCCGACGTGAAAGCGCCCGGAACCACGATTGTCGTGTCGATACCGAACCGGATCAGCTCGCCCGCGTAACTGACCGCGAGCGCATCCCCGGCGGCCTTGGCGGCAAAGTAGGGACCGAGGAAGGGTGGGCATCCCCCACGGGTGCTCGAAGATCCGACCCACACCAACAGACCGTTGCCCCGGTCGCGCATATATGGAAGCGCGGCACGGTTGAGCCGCTGGCTACCAAGGACATTGGTGTCATAGACCGAGGCGATCTGTTCGGGGGTGAAGGCTTCAGCCGGCCCGAGCACCATGTGTCCGGCGTTGTGGACCACGACATCGATGCGGCCCGTGTCGGCAATGACTTTGGCCACGGCGGCCCGTACGGAGCTGTCCGAGGACACATCCAACTCCAGCGGCGTCAATGACAGTGATTCAGCCCTGGCCAGATCTCCGATGTCGCGGGCGGCCTGCCGATTCCTTCCATCAACGTCGCGGATACCCGCGTAGACGCGGTGCCCGGCATGAGCCAATTCCCGTACGGTGAGGGCGCCAAAACCGCTTGACGCACCGGTGACGATGACGACCTTGGCCTCGCTGGTCCCAGACATGTGAGGGCTTCTCCTAATTCATTGCGCCGTTGACACGTACTGTTTGGCCGCTGATCCAGCGTCCTGCGGGGCTGACCAGAAACGCCACGACGTTGGAGATGTCATCGGGTTCGCCAAGTCGACCCATCGGGATGCCCAGTGTCGATCGCTCGATCTGTTCGGCCGTCTTGTCCTTCAAGAACAGATCGGTGGCGGTTGGTCCCGGTGCGACGGCGTTGACCGAGATGCCGCGTGGGCCGAGTTCTTTGGCCAGCACCCGCGTCAGCACCTCGACCGCACCCTTGCTTGCGCCATACGCGCCGTAGGTGGGGAAGCCCGCGCCCACCACCGATGTCGAGAAGTTGACGATCGACCCGCCATCGTTGAGGCGCCGCGCACCGAACTGGTTGACCACGAATGTTCCCCTGATGTTGGTTCGGTACACCTCGTCGAGTACATCCAAATCGAGATCCACGATGGGCGCCAACGGCATTCGCCCAGCCGCGTGAACCACGGCATCGAGCCCGCCGAAATGCTCTGTGGCAGCGTCGAACACCGCCGCCATGGCGTACTCGTCGCCGACATCGCCTGCGACGGCGACCGCGCGGCCGCCCGCAGATTCCACCTCGGCGACGGCGGCATCTGCATCAGCAGAGTTGGAGGCGTAGTTGATGACCACCGAATAGCCATCACGTCCCAGCCGTACCGCGCACGCGCGACCGATGCCCCGCGACCCCCCGGTCACGACTGCGACGGGTGGGCGACTTCCTTCCGACAATGTGGATTCCTTCAGGTCAGTGGTCAGTTCCTGCCGCACCGCTTCGCGGTGCGATCAGTGAGTGGGCGCCTCGGTGATCAGACGCCCATGTGATACTTCCTCTTGGGGCGCGTGGTGTCACGTGCATATCCGGAATGTGCCGCATGCGTGAGGCGCAACTCGGTGCGACGTTCCAGTGCGTTGCGATCTCTGTGATCTGCCAAGGAGTACTGATGGACATGAACCGTGCACTCATCGACGTCCACGCGCACTTCCTCACCGAGAACTATGTCGCCGCCGCCACCGCAGCCGGCCACGTCCAACCCGACGGTATGCCCGGTTGGCCCGCCTACGATGTCGACCAGCATCTGAGGTCGATGGACCGGTGGGGGATTGGTCGCGCCGTCCTCTCGATCTCCTCTCCTGGAACACATTTCGGCGATGATGCGGCCGCCCGTCAATTGACCGAACAGGTCAACGTGGCGGGCGCGGACCTGGCCCGGCTTCACCCGCAGCGATTCGGGCACTTCGCGTCGCTGTCGCTACCTGACGTCGACGGCGCTTTGGCGCAGACCGCATTCGCACTCGACGAACTGGGCAGCCAGGGCCTTGTCGTGGAATCCAACACCGGTGGCGTGTATCTGGGCGACCCGCGATACCGGCCGCTCTACGACGACCTGAATGCGCGGCAGGCGATCGTGTTCATCCATCCGACGTCCCCGCCGCACGCGGATCAGATCGCGCTCGGTAGGCCGCGACCCATGATCGAGTTCATCTTCGACACCGCCCGGACGGTGATCGATCTCATGTCGCACGATGTCTTGACCGCATACCCCGACATTCGCTGGATCGTTTCGCATGGCGGTGGGGTGTTGCCGCTCCTGGTCGATCGCGTCGACCTTTTCCGCGGCGTGTTCCTGGGTGGGCCCGGTGGAGGTGGCGACGCAGTCGGCGTCGTGGACCTGCTGCGTCGGCTGTGGTTCGACACGGCAGGAACTCCCTTCCCACGTCAGGTGCCCGCCCTGACCGCGCTGTGCGGCCACGAGCATCTGCTCTACGGCAGTGACTATTGCTGGACTCCCGAACCTGGAGTCGACCGTCAACTCCGGTCCATCGATGACGCGGGAACACCTGCGGGCGTCGACGACTGGCGTGCCCTGCTGGCCGGCAACGCCGCGTCGCTGTTGGCTCCCGGACAGGACGTCGTCTGAACGTCACCCGCGCGATCGGCCTCGGGCCGGCATTCCGCGGTTCGGTTGACCATGCGTATTTAGAATGTTCGACATGCGTCCGGCGCATCTGGCGAACGTGGATCTGAATCTGCTCCCGGCGTTGAGCGCGCTGCTGAGCGAGCGCAGCGTATCGCGGGCAGCCGCGAGTATCGGGCTGAGTCAGTCGGCCATGAGCCGAGCACTGACGCGCCTGCGCCGGGTGCTTGGCGACGAGTTGCTGGTGCGCACCGGGGACGGTTATCAACTGACACCTGCCGCTGACCGGCTACGGGTCCAGATGGGTGACGTAATGCCACATCTACAGGAGATGTTCCTGCCTGGCGAATACGACCCGGCCACGGAGACGGGTGAATACCGGATGAGCTGTAGCGATTATGCGCTTGCGACCTTCGGTTCTCGGGTGTTCGCCGCCGTGCTGTCGACGGCCCCGCTGTCATCGGTGCGCTTCCTGCCGTGGCACTCGAAGGTCGTCCAAGATCTGGTCGACGGCCGCGTGGACTTGCTGTTCTCCGGCTGGCGGCTCGAGAAACCGATCAATAGTCAGCCACTCTTCACCGACGAAATGGTCTGCGTCGTCGATCGTCAACATCCGCTTTCCCAGCAGAAGTCGTTGACGATGGAGGAGTACCTCGCCTGCAAGCACCTCGTCATCGACATCATCGACGGCACCCAGCCCTCGATCGACGCGGTGCTGTCGGGGCGGGGCCGTCTGCGGCAGGCGTCGTTGACCTTGCCTTACCACGCGATTGCGCCAGAAGCCGTGATCGGTACGGATCTCGTTCTGTCCATTCCAGAACGAGTCCGGACCAAGTTCGTCGACGCTCACTCACCCCGCTTGTGCGTATTGGCGGCGCCGGCCGACATCACGCCACTGCCGTATTTCATGTCGTGGCACTCCCGTCTGGACCGCGACAAAGGCCACACCTGGCTGCGTGGCGTGGCAGCAACCGCAATAACGCAGTCTCTCTGACGGTCATGGGGTCCGCCATCACCGAGTGTGAACGGTGACCTCCACCGAAGAAAACGACCGGGTTATGTTGTTGACCGTTCTCGCGCTGCTGATGAGGTCAAGGCTCTCAACACCTTTGACCATTGCGGACAGGACAGCGTGCGACTGCATCCGGGCCAAACCCTGGCCTGCGCACCCGTGGATGCCATGCCCGAATGCCACATGGTCGGAGTTGCGCCGCGTCACGTCGAAAACGTCGGGATCGGACCACTTGCGTTCGTCGCGATTCGCCGCGCCGAACAGCACGAAGACTTTGTCGCCCCGGTCAAGGCGGACGCCCTCGAATTCGGTGGGATACGAGACGTGGCGGCAGAATCCGCGCACCGGGGACTCGATGCGCAGGGCCTCGTTGAACGCGTTCGGAATGAGAGTCGGATCGGCGCGGACAGCTTTCCACTGCTCAGGATGTCGAGCAAGAAGCCACATCAGTGTCGACAGTGAACTGATCGTGGTGTCGAGTGAGGGAGCCAGGTAGTCGATCAACAAACCGGGACACTCATCGGGCCGGATCCGCCCGTCGTCCGCGGCTGCCAGCACACCCGCGCCGAGACTTCCGGGGCACAGATCGCGCTTGGCTACTAGTCCTTCGGCGTACTCAGCCATCTCTTCGAGAGCCGAAAAGCCTTCTTTGGCTCGATCGTTGAGTGGTCCGATCGCATTGAACATTGCCGATGCCCAGGTGAGCATGCGATCCCGGCCGTGCTGGGGTAGGCCGATGAAGTCGGGGACCACACTGAGCGAAAGGACTCGAGCCAGATCGTTGACGACGTCGAAGCGGCCCCGGTCGATCAGGGTGGCGACGAGGTTGTCGGCCAGCCGCTCGATTGTCATGATGCGGCCGGCCATCGCGCGAGGCGTCAGGGAACCGGCCACGATGCTGCGGAGGGTGTCATGCACCGGTGGGTCGCTGGCTAGCGTCGTGCCACGAAGCATGGCGTTGAGCGGATCGTTGAGCGAAACGCCACCGACGGATGTGAAGGTCCGTACGTCCCGGAGCACGTGCCGTACCACCTCATAACGCGCGACCGACCAGACTCGGTGCCGCGGCATCCAGACCATCGGACCGGCTTCGCGCAACTCCCGGTATGCCTCGTACGGCTCGAGGATGTTCGCATCACTGAACAAGTCGATGTCCGACGAGGGAAACCTTCTTGCTCCCAAGGCGTCAGCCCTCCGTAGAGCGAGACTCGGCGACCCGCGTACCACCGCACGACCGGGTGTCACAGGGGCCCGGCGAGCGCCTTGACACCGCCGCTGGTGCGATGTAGTAACGATCCTAGACAGTAAGCGAAGATTACCAATTTCCGCATGCCTTGCGCAGATGGAACTATTTGACTCGTGGGCACCGAAACAAACCCCGCCGCCGACGACGGGGGACACCGCGACGAACTGCGGACTCTGTTCCTCTTCGAGTCACTGACCGACTCTCAGCTGGACAGTCTGAGTCGCGCAGGCAAGATGATGTGCGTCCAGCCCGGCCCGCTGTTCGCCGAAGGGGATCCGGCCACCTGTCTGTACGTCCTCGTCGACGGTCAAATCGCGCTGTCCAAGCGCTCCGGAGACACGGATATCGAGACGGTGCGAACGTCGCAGCGCGGCGCCTACCTCGGTGCCTGGTCGGCATTTCTGGAGGAGGAACAGACCTACGAGACCTCTGCCCAGGCGTTGCTGCCCTCGCGGCTGTTCGTCATCGACGCCAAGTCACTGGGGGACTTCCTGCGGGGGCAGTTCCCGATGGCGTGCCACTTCTTGGTCGGTGCGACGCTGGGCCGCTTCAATCTGAACCGGATGGTCGATCCGCACGACCGTATGGTGCAGCTCGGTCAACTAACGGCCGGATTGACCCACGAGCTGAACAATCCGGCCTCCGCCGCGGTCCGGGCCGTGTCGTTGCTGCGGCGCCGCGTCACCGGAATGCGTCGCAAGCTCGCCGTACTCACGAATGGATCGTTCAGCCCAGCCGCCGTGCATGCCCTTGTCGAACTCCAGGACCACGTCGTCGAGACGGTCGCGGCCGGGCAGGATCGGACGTCACTTCAGAAGTCGGACATCGAAGATGCGGTGGGTGATTGGCTCGAGGAACATCAGATCGCCGCGCCCTGGGATGTCGCATCGTGTTTCGCCGAAGCGGGCCTCGACGTCGACTGGCTGGAGAGCGTCGCGTCGGCAGTATCTGATGCGGACGCCACGACCAACCTGGACAATGTCGTCGAATGGCTGCACGACAGTGTCGAGATCGAGCTGCTTCTGAACGAGATCAACGACGCAACGGTGCGAGTGTCGTCGTTGGTGTCGCAGGCCAAGGAATACTCGCGGCTGGATCGGGCAGCATTCGACGTCGCGGATGTCAATGCCCTGCTGTCGAATACGGTCGAGATGCTGTCGCAGAAGCTGGCCGACATCGAGGTTGTGCGGGACTTCGACTCATTGCTCAGACCGCTGCCGTGTTGGCCGGCCGAACTCAACCAGGTTTGGACGAACCTCATCGATAATGCAGTCACCGCGATGCAAGTCGGTGGCACGCTCACGTTACGCACGCGCAAGCAAGGCGAACTGGTGCGTGTCGAGGTCTGCGATACCGGTCCCGGAGTCCCAGAAGAGTTGCAGAAGAGGATCTTCGACCCGTTCTTCACCACCAAGCCGGTCGGCGAAGGCACCGGACTCGGACTCGACGTGGCCGCCAGGGTCATCGACAAACACCGTGGCAACCTGTGGGTCGAATCGCGCCCCGGCGACACTCGATTCGTCGCAGTATGGCCGATCGACCGCCCACAAGAACAGTGAGCCGCAAGCGGCAGGTCTGGGCCGCCATCGGCCGCCTTGGTATGCGCGATTTGCGCCGCCGGTACGTGACCGCCGGCTTACTCAGGACGAGGTGAGCGTGTCAGGCACCGGGGCGCCAAGGTGCTTGAGCAACGCGGCGAGCTTGTGGTCCAATTCGTAACCTACCTTGGTGATTTGGGGTGTGCTGAAGCTGCCGAACTGGGGGCTTGGTTGGTCGAAGGTGAACCACGTCGCATGGTTGGCGTCTTCGACAATGGCCGTGCGCAGCGGGGCGTAGAGCATGATGGCCGGGTTGTAGCGATACATTCTCTGGGCGATGGTGTGGTTGCCCATGAGGTACCCGACACAACGTCCCCGGTCTCCGGCCAGGCCCATCAGTGAGGTGAAATCGCGGGACCAGTAGCGGATGAAGTGGTGTGGCGCGTTCTCCGCGGTCGCGTCGAGTACTTGTTGCCAGCCGGCACCCCGCTCTACCAGCGAGTCGAACCGGTCGGCCTGGAACTCTGGCACCGCTGCCTCATAGCGATTTCTGAAACCGTCGAAAGAGTCATCTATCTGGATCGTAAACCGATCGACCTGATGCGATATCGATTCGATCAAGTCATTGAAGGATTGGGTCATAGGATTTCCTGCTTCTCGTTCGCCCTCGGGGCGTTGAAGGATGGCAGCGGTGGGAGTAAGGGACGCATCTCGGCGCGACGTCCTCCTTTCCGACTGGTCAGCGGCCCTCTCCCGCATCCAACTACCAACGCCGCCAACACCACTCGTTGACTGTGTCCGGTTCAGTACACGGACGCGATTGCGGATTGGGTGACCTGCGCTTTACATCGCAGTGCCGACATCGGTCAGAGTCCCTTTGCGGCGAGCCAATCGAGCACGACCCCGGCCACGTCCTTCCAGCCGCCGTCGATGGTAAGGGAGTGGCCACGTCCTTCGAAGACATGGAAGTCGGTCTCTGCCGGGCTTTTTGAATACATTGCGACCACCTCCTTGGTCACTTTCAACGGAACGACGTGGTCTTCGGTGCCGGACGTCAAGAGCAGCGGGCCACGGTCGGCCCGGTGAGTGTCGACCTTGGCCGCCGAGTGGCGTGAGAAATTTGCTCCCGCATCTTCGAAGAGTGGCTTGCCGGGCCCTGGGATCGACCAATTCTGGTGCAAATCGTTGGACTCCGCTTCGCTGAGCGTATTGCCGAATGCGTAGTGGAATTGCTTGGCCGTCAATGACACCGTGCGGCGACGATTGGCTGGGTTGCCGAGGACGGGCAAGGCTGATCTGAGCTGAGCCGGCGGAAGTGCTTTGACTCCTTTGATGGGTGCGGGATCGACGGCAACGGCAGCTGCAATGAGGCCTTCGGCGAGCAGCTCCTGAGCGATCAATCCTCCGAACGAGTGTCCGATCACGAGTGGCTTGATGCCGCCGCTCGCATCGATCACTCCGGCATAGTGATCGATCAGCTGCTGGATACCGACATCGTTCATGCCGTCCGGGTTCTCACGGGTCTGTGCGACTGTTGCGTGCTCCCCGGGCCACCCAGGTGCAGACACCGCATAGCCTTCGTTCTCGAACAGCTCGAGCCATGGCTGCCAAGCCGTCGCGTGGATCCACAGACCGTGGATGAAAATGACAGGGGCGGGTTTCGTGGGCGATGCCATGGGGCGTTTCCTCGTATCTGCTGGAAAGTTGGTTCATTGGGCGCCAAGCCATCGGCAAGCGCCTGTTTGCGACCCTAGGTCGGTTCGGGCACGCCAAGACGCTTCGCACGACGGTCAGGCACGCGATGCACATGCGTCGGCACACGCTGAGGCATGGTGTCTGCAACACGCTCTCAGGCGGATGTCTGCCGAGACTGGTCTCGCCATTCGCTGGGGGAAGCACCGTAAGTAGCTCGGAACATTCGCGCAAAACTGGAGGCGTCGGTGAACCCCCATCGCCGCGCAACTGCAGAGATTGGATCATGCAGAAATGCCAGGGCGAGGTCTCTGCGTGCTCCTTCGAGCCGCCGCGTTCGGATCCAGTCTCCGAGCGAGACGCCTTCGGCAGCCAGGATCCGGTACAGCTGCCTCACCGATATGTGGTGTGCAGCGGCGATACGGGCGGCACCGAGTTCTGGTTCCTGCAGATTCTGTTGGACGTACTCCATGATTCGCACGAAGAGAGTGGCCTGGATCGCCTCCTTGCCCAACTCGACGGCGTCGAGATGGGTCGTGATTGCCGCCCGAAGCAAGTCAATGCCGGGTTGACTGACCACTTCGCCGCCCGGGCGATCAAACACTCCCGGGCGAGAGGCAAGTCTGTGGAAGTACGCGACGGCCATGTCTGAGATCGGGTGATCCGGACACAACCGGACCGTGCTGATCTGCCTGATGACGTCAACTGGCAAGGCCAATCGATCCAGGGGTATCCGGAATTTGTGCTGGGAAATGCCATCCTCATCAACGATGACGAACGGACTTGTTGAGTCCCAGACAGCTAAATCGCCTGGGCGCAAGGATAGTTCGCGATCACGCTGGGCCACCACGCAGGACCCCGTCATCTGTAGACCCAGGAAGAGGCTCGGCTCGAAGTCGTCGCGCGGCAACGCCCGGTAATGCACCTTGACGGCGGTCGAGGTCACGGACCAGACCCTGAGCTCAGTCAGGTCGGTGATGGCCAAGCTCGTTGCGGCGGGGCCGCGATCTGCCATGAAGTCGATGTCAAGCGGCACAAGGGTCCGCGAGACCGTGCCACGCACGACTTCTTCGCGATCGGCAACCGGGATACCCCGAGTGTCGAATATGACCGTCACCTCGCCGCCCTCGCACTACCCTGCACGTCGCGGCCCCTACCGCGGATGTGGGTGGACCAACGTGCGCCCTGACCTGTCCTGACTGCGACAATCCTCGCATTTTGCGATCACCAGAGGTGTTGATCGACAGAAGGTCGCAACGTGGGTGAACCCACGCGTTCTTGCGTACGGCCGAAACTGATGCGTCAACCGGCGACTTGCCTCGGACACTGGGTAAATGCCCAGCGCGGCTGTTGAGGTACAGACACTGCCGCCACACCCGACCATCGTCCTCCGATCGACCATCGGAACTCAGTGCGGCCAACCCGATTTCGCCACCGCGATCTCACGTTTGCGGTACCCCGTTCGTCTACTCCACAGGTGCCCGATCCCGGGACCTGAGGGAATCTGATGGAGGGATGAACGTTCCATGTCGATTGAGGAGAACAAGGCCGTCGTAGGGCGCTGGTTCGCGGAATTCTGGGGTTCGGACTTCAACCCGGAAGTCATCGATGAACTGGCTGCTCCGGATATCCGATTCGAGTACTCGATGCATGCGCCATGCCGGGGCCGCGATGAGGTCCGCGCATTTGCGAACAAGTTCCGCGCCGCATTCCCCGATCTGGCGTTCGGCGGCACCGCCGACCTGATCGCCGAGGGCGACTATGTCGTGGGCCAGTGGATCGGTGGCGGCACGCAAACCGGTGCAGCCTTCGACGACATCCCGATCGGTGCCTTACCCGCGAACAGCGGTAAAGCAATGCGCTTCTCGGGCACCAGCGTGCTGAAGGTTGTGGACGGTCTCATCGTGGAAGAGATCGGCCTCGACGACGGCGTCACCGCACTCAAGCAGCTTGGCCTCATCCCGCAGGCCTGACAGCTGACGTACGCCCACGATGGGAGGTCACGGGTTCAACGACCGCGGGCCGCAAGCATTCCGGTGACAGGCGTGGTCGGGGTGAGCTGCCGGGTGTGACTGGCAGCCCGCCCCGATCACTGACGGTCGGGCTGAGACGGCTGATGATCCTGGGCTCCACGCTGTGTCGGGCGACACGAGACGACGCGCTCCGCCGTGCTTGGGCCCAGCCCTCGAATCATGCTCCCAGATGATGTCAGTGAGGGAGACGTCTACTTCATCGGCAACGGCACCACCGCCATTCGACTTGTTCGGATCACCATCCTCACCGACCCGGTGACCATTTCGACGACGTGGCGGCGCAGCAGCTCGCCGCAAGCTTGCCGGTGGTCTCCACCGCTGACGCCATTCACTACAACGACTTCTCGGTATTCCGGTCGGGACTCGACGACTTCGAAGGCTGCTGACGCTTCGTGCACCAAAACGGAGTTCGTGTACCTCGCCCACGGAGAGACCGACACGTTCAAGCCCAATCGGTGACCGCGCGAAGACCGAGGTTCAGGTGTTCACCTGGTGCTGGTACTCGCACCGACCGGTACTCCGCAATCAGGCACACCGCGGCTGGAACCGCGAAGGCGCCGGCGGGATACAGGCACGTTGCCTGGAACGGCCCCGCAGGCTGCCCAATATGGCCGACCAGCCAAGTGTCACCGACACCCGCGAAAGGGTAACTGACCAGAATCAGGCCAGATTGCGGCAGTTGGCCTGGAAATCCATGCCGAAGGGGGCGCACCGTTCATAGCACCGCCGGAGACGCGAGTCGGCCTCAGACAGCGCAGAGCACGTCGACGACTCTCGTCTCCAGCGCGTCGGCGGCTGTGTCACACGGCGCGTCCCCAACGGAGAGGATCAGTTCATGGATGTTTCGCGACCACCTGAAACGTCGGACGTGTCGAGTAGTACGCGGTCCCCGATGCGCCGCCGTGTCGTGGCCGCCAGCATCGTCGGCAGCGCATTGGAGTGGTACGACTACGCCCTTTACGGCCTGGCGTCGGCGCTGGTGTTCGACAAGCTGTTCTTTCCCGAGTTGGGGCCGCAGACCGGCACCATCGCTTCCGTGGCGACCTTTGCCGTCGGCTTCGCAGCACGGCCGATCGGTGGCGTGGTTCTGGGTAATCTCGGCGACAAGCGGGGCAGGAAGTTCGTGATGATCACGACGCTTCTGTTGATGGGGATCGCCACGACGCTCATCGGCATGCTGCCGACGTACGAGTCCATCGGCGTCTGGGCGCCCGTCCTGCTCGTGTTCTTGCGACTGTGCCAGGGATTCGGCGCAGGCGCCGAGTTCGGCGGTGCAGTGGTCATGAGCGCCGAGTATGCGCCGCCGGGCAAGAAGGGCTTGTTCGCCTCGTCGGCTCAGGTCGGTGCTGAACTCGGATTCCTGTTGTCGACCGCAGCATTCGCTCTGGTGGCCACGTTGCCCGAACCGCAACTGCTCGAGTGGGGCTGGCGCGTGCCGTTCCTGGTGGGTATCGTGCCCGTCGCTGTCGGTTTGTACCTGCGTCTGCGGGTGCAGGAAACGCCTGAATTCCGAAACGTCAAGAGCACCGGCGAACAAGCTCGCGTACCGATGGCCGAACTCTTGCGGACGGCACCGAAGCAACTCGTTCTCGCCGCTGGTGCCCGGCTGATGGATCCACCCCTCGGCTACCTCTACACCGTCTTCGTCACCGTGTACGCAGTGAAACAGATCGGGGTCGAGAAGCAGACGATCCTGACCGGTCTCGTCATCGCCTCTGCGGCCGGCGTGATCACGGTGGCATTCTTCGGCCACCTCACGGACCGTTTCGGCACCCGCCGCGTCTACCTGTTTGCCGCGGGGTACGCAGTGGTCCTGGCCTTCCCGTTCTACTGGCTGGTCGGCACGGGCCAGACCGTCGTCATCTGGTTGGCGCTGTTCCTGGGCACCTCCATCGGGAAAGAGCTGAACAATGCCGGACAGGCGGCATATCTCTCCCAGATCTTCGAACCGAGAGTGCGGTTGAGCGGTGTCTCGCTCGCCCGCGAGTCGGTGTCCGCGCTCGGCGGCTTGCTGCCAGTGATCGGACTGGCCCTCGTGTCGTGGTCGGGCGGCTCGTACTGGCCTGTCGCGGTCGTCATGGTGGTGCTTGGCTCCATCAGCTTCATCAGCATCTACTTGTCCAAGCCATTCTTCGAACGGTCGGCCCGTGAGTCTGACGCAGGTACTGACGCTGCCGCTTCGACGGCGTCTCTCCCCCCGAAAGGTGTTACCGCTCGATGAAAATCGTCAAAGTGCAGCCGATCCTCGTTGATCGATACCTGTACGTCCAGGTCCATACCGATGAAGGTCTGATCGGCCTCGGTGAGTCCGGCGCGTGGGGGTTCCATGAATCCGCACACGCCGCGGCGACGAAGTTCGGCGAGTACCTGCTCGGCGAAGATCCACTGCGCATCGAACATCACTGGCAGTACATGTACCGTGCTTTCCACTTTCGGGGCGCCGACATCATGGGTGCACTCAGTGCCATCGACATAGCGCTGTGGGACATCGCCGGTCAATTCCGCGACGCACCGGTTCACGCATTGCTCGGTGGTCCGGTGCGCGAACGGGCGCGCGTGTACCAGCACGTCGTGGGAACCACACGGCAGGAGCTCGTCGACGGCGTCAAGGACGTCAAGGCGCAGGGCTTTACCGCCGTTGGGCATCTGACGCCGTTCCTGGACGAGGACCGCGCGCTGGCCTACTTCTCAACGCATGCCGCCAAGGTCTCGAACGCTATCGATGCTGTTGCTGCATACCGTGACGCGGTCGGGAATGATGTCGATCTGTGCATTGAACTGCACCGGCGACTGACTCCGGCCGAAGCGGTCCAGTTCGGAGCCGGCATCGCGCAGTTCCATCCCCAGTTCGTCGAAGACCCTGTCACGCCAGACAATTTCGACGAGATGGAGTACGTCGCGAGCAGAATCGATGTGCCCGTCGCGACGGGCGAAAGACTGACGTCCATCTGGGAGTTCGCGATGCTGCTTCGCCGACAGGCAGTGCAGTTCGTCAGACCCAACATCGGCATGGTCGGTGGCATCACCGGTATGAAGAAAATCGCCGCGCTTGCCGAGGCGCAGCACGTCGGCGTGGTACCGCACAATCCACTGAGTCCGGTCATCACGTCGGCGTCGCTGCAAATCGCTGCAGCAATCCCGAATTTCGCGCTGCTCGAATACCCCGGTCGTACCTGGCATTCGCTGCTCGCCGACCGTCCGGATGGCGACGAGATCGTGACCCGGCAAGCGGAGTACGACGGCCACGGATACCTGCTCGTCGACGATTCACCGGGCATCGGCACGAAATTGCGTGAAGATGTCACAGAG
This sequence comes from uncultured Mycolicibacterium sp., assembly GCA_945957405.1. GTDB lineage: Bacteria > Actinomycetota > Actinomycetes > Mycobacteriales > Mycobacteriaceae > Mycobacterium. Next base: position 27,431 of record CAMFLL010000048.1, read on the forward strand.
CGCGTGCCTTACGTGCCGCGGCCCATCAAGGCTCGGCTGAACGTGGACGGATCGGTGATCGATCAGTAGCGAGTGGGAGGTCAGATGCCGCGGTCGGAAGGGCGGGCAGATCCTGTCCGCCTTGCGCACATGCTGGGTGACTGGCCGTCGAACGCTGACGGCCTGGCCCGGGCGCTCGCCGCCGGGATCCATCAACTGATCGCTGAGAACCACCTGCCTGATGGGGTGCTCCTGCCTCCGCAACGAAAGCTGGCTGCTGCGTTGAGTGTTTCACGTAGCACCATTACCGAGGCGTACGAGGTGCTTGCGGCGGCCGATGTGGTGGAGACATTCGAGCGGTCCGGTTGCCGCGTGCGGAGGAAGGGTTTGGCGCTGATCGGTGGAACCCCACATTCCGAGCACTCGGGTGCGGCCGAGATGGGCCTGGTGACTCCGTACGACATCGCGCACGGCGCATTTCCCGGGCTGCCCGTTGTCGCTGACGCCATTGCCGGCATCGACCGCGACCGTCTGCTGAGCACCGTCGCATCGGGAGGCTTCTTCCCCGCCGGGTTGCCTGAGCTGCGAAATGCTGTCGCGAAGTATTACACGGACCGTGCTACGCCAACTGCGCCGGAGAACATTCTCATCACCGCGGGTGCGCAGCAGGCGAGCTGGCTTGTGGCACAGCTTCTGATCGGTCCCGTCGACGAGGTCGTGGTGGAGGACCCGACCAGCCGCCGCACGCTCGACGTGCTCAGACGGGCCGGCACGCGACTGCTGACGGTCCCGGTGACGAGCACCGGCCTGCGGCTTGACCTGCTCGAGAACCTCATCACCCGGCGGCGCCCGCGCCTGATGTATTGCCAGCCGATCGTGCACGATCCAACAGGTCTGACCATGGATCGTAAGTCGCAACGCGAATTCGCCCGAATAATGCAGTCCCACAGCATGTTTTGCGTCGAAGACGCGGCGTCAGCCGACCTGCTGTTTGATGAGGACAGGCAGGAGTACGGTCTTGGGACCATGCTGCCGATGGATCAACTGCTGACCGTTGGCACCCTGTCGAAACTCACCTGGGGCGGGTTGCGGGTGGGCTGGGTCCGGGGAGACGCGCACGTCATTTCGCGACTGGTCGAGCTCAAACGTTCGATCGATCTGACGTCATCTGTCCTCGACCAGTTGGTCGCCGTCGATCTGCTCAAGCGTGTGCCTGAGCTCAAGGGGCTCAGGGCCGCGATGCTTCGCAAGGGACTGGCTGAAGCGCGCGGTGCCATCGCGAGCCTGCAACCCACGTGGCGGTGGACCGAACCTTCTGGCGGTACGGGACTGTGGATCGACACGGGAGGCAACGCCGTTGCGATCGGCGCGGCAATGCGGTCGGCGGGAATCCGAGCGCTCACCGGGTTTGAGCATTTTTCCCCGTTGGGAGGATTGCGTTCACACCTGAGTTTGCCGCTGTGGTATCCGAAGCCGGAGCTCGAACGGGCGCTTGGATCTCTCGATCGCCTGTGACACAGTGCAATCTCGATTCGGCGTGATTCAGGGCCCGGGCCGGCAAAGTCGACCAAGCAAGGACACATCCGAAAGCGTTTCGGGCTCAGCAATGTAACCGATGATCCGCTCCGTGTTATCCGAGCCGAGGATCGGCGCGCTGTTGGCGTGGAACTTGGCCGCCAATTCATCCCATGTCATGGGGTTCTCGTGATGCCCTTTCTGATGATCGATGGCGTGGGTGAAAACCTGACCATCCATCATCTGGACCCGCATGCGCATGTGAAAAGGCTTGAGTTCAGGGTCGAACCACTGATGGACCCGCCTGCTGAGTGCGGTGACCTCTGGATCGCGGGCGCGTTTATCGCTGAATTGAGCCATGCCGCCCGCGCGATCGATCAAACCGATGGCCGCGGTGTACTGGCTGCTGAACTTCGCTTCGACCCCTGAAACGGGTTCTGAATAGTTGGGAAGATGCGCGATATTCGCCTCGGGAGCCCACAAATCGACACGCTCGATATCAGCCGGCACCAGAGCGGGGTTGGCGGCGAGATACGACGACGCTTCGACGATCGAATTCCGCCAACCCGCGCAGGCGTAGACCTGTCTCTTATACACATCTGACGCTGCCGACGAA
>CAMFLL010000049.1 GCA_945957405.1 uncultured Mycolicibacterium sp.
GCGGTGCTCGCCCTCGGGCAACAGTTGGTCGACGTGACGGCATTCGTCGACGACCTGCCCGCCGACATCGCCCCAGCCGAGGAGCAGGCCGGGGTGGTGCGGGCGCTTATCGATGCGGCCATCGCCAACCGAGCCTCGGGCGGCCTCTACCGTTGGGAGGGCCGATACCTCGAGGGTGCGGATCAGGCCGAGTTGATGTCGCAGATCCGGGTGGTCAACCGTCGCATCCAACGACCGTTGCGGGCCCAGCGCCCGACGCTGTCCTCCTTCGAGCGCTGGATGCTGTCATCGGCGGCACTGAGCGTCATCGGCAGCGTCACAGACCACCACGCGAAACTGCCCACACAGCAGATCCGTTCTCTGATGGCCGATCTCGCGAGCTCGGTGCTGGCCGCCGATCTTCCGACCGCGGTGGAGGTGGCCCGGCAGTCACCCGTGCAACCGTTGGCGGCGGCGCCCACTCCTGTCGTGGGGCGTTATGAGGCGATACTGCAACAGTCGCTGCAGCTGTTCGACAAGCAGGGGTACCGCGAGACGAGCATGGGTGAGATCGCTGCTGCCGTCGGCATTCCCACGTCGGGCATCTACCGTTACTTCGGCGGCAAGCAGGACATCCTGTCCGCGGTGTTCCGCCGGTCCGCGGACCGCGTGTCCGGCGAGTTGTCCGCGGTGCTGGCGGGTGCCGCCGACCCCGGTGCCGCGCTGCGTGCGTTGGTCGCCGCCTATGTCACCAGCTCGTTCGCCAATCCCGAACTGGCGTATGTGTATTACACGGAGCGTGTCAATCTCGGCGCTGCTGATCGCGAGATGCTGCGCAACGTGCAGCGCGCGACGGTCGACTCATGGGTGCGGTTGCTCACTGTGGTGCGCCCGCAGCGCAGCGAGGGCGAGGCCCGTTTCGCGGTGCACGCGGCGATGGCGCAGGTGATCGACCTCGGCCGGCTGGTCTCCTACGACGATTCCGCACACGTACAAGCCGGCGTGCGGCGGTTGATGCTGGTGACGCTGGGACTCTAGCGATTCCGCACGGCGTTACCGCCCAGGTACGCCAGGTAGCCGACGGCGCCGATGACGGCAAGGCCGCGCGTTCTCCGGCTGGCCAGGCCCAGGCCCAGTGCCGTTTCGATACCGCCGTTGGTGTACACGTGCGCACGGGTGCGCCGCGGAAACGCGGGTTTGGTGATCGGCTCGACCAGCTGGGGGCTGGTGAAGTGCGACACTCCCATGCCGGCAAGGGCGAGGCCGCCGAAGCGGGCCAGCCGGGAGTTGCGCCCACCTGACGCAGGCGTCTGGCTCATGCGAGAACCCTCTCGTCTCAGTCGATCTTGTAGTCACTCAACGGGAACGCCGAAGCCTCGGCGATGGCTGCCTTCGTGGTCATCGGACGCAGCAGGGTGGCTTCACCGGCCGGGTTGAAATAGTACGACCGCGCCGAGGCGCAGTTGCCCACGGTGAACAGCGAGTCGCCCAGCAGTTCGGTCATCCGGTCCAGGTAGCGGGTGTTGGCTTCCTCGGTGATCTCGAAAGTGGTTGCCTTGCGCCGCTTTATCTCCCCGAACAGCTTGTCCATGTGCCGCATCTGGTACTCCATGGTGTTGAAGAAGTTCAACCCGAGGAAGGCGTACGGACTGGCCAGGCTCAGATAGTTCGGGAAGTACGGCATCGTCACACCCTGATAGGCCTGGAACCTGGTGTCCCGCCACCATTTACCGAGGTTGCGGCCCTCGCGGCCCACCACCTCGATGGCCGGGAAATTGGCCTCCCACAGATCGAAACCCGTTGCCAGCACCAAGGTGTCGACCACGGTCTTGGTGCCGTCGGCGTTGACGATGCCGTCCGTCGCGATGTGGTCGATCCCGTCAGCCTGCAGATGCACGTGCCGTTTGGTGAACGCACGGTAGTAGCCGTTGGAGAACGTGGGGCGCTTGCAGCCGAAGTCGTAGTCCGGGGTGAGTTTGCGCCGCAGTTCGGGATCGCGGATGGTGGCGAACCGGTACATCTTGGCCAGATCGCCCGCGCTGATGTTGCCGCGGCCGCGCAACTGCCTGGTGCGCAGCACGCCGACGTACACCATGAACTCGTAGATACCGTCGGTGACGGCCCGCACCGCGCGCTGGGTGGCCGGCACCGTGGCGAACAGCTTGCGGGCGCGCCGGCCGAACCGCACATCGATCTTGGGCACCACCCAGATCGGGGTGCGCTGGTACACCGTCAGATCAGCGGTCTTCTTGGCGAGTTCGGGAATGAGCTGAACCGCGGTGGCGCCGGTGCCGATGATGGCAACACGTTCGCCCGTCGGGTCGTAGCTGTCATCCCACTGCGCGGTGTGCACGATACGGCCGTCGAACGAGGTGATACCGGGGATATCGGGCAGGTTCGGCTGGGACAGGAAGCCGGTGGCGGTGATCAGGTACTGCGTCGTCAGCGTGCTGCCGTCGGCCAGGGCGACGCGCCATACTCGGGCGTCCTCGTCCCAGCGCGCCCCCTCTACGGTGACGTTGAACCGCATGTGGCGGCGGACGTCGTACTTGTCGGCGACGTCGGCGGCGTACTGCTTGATCTCGGGGCCGGGTGTGAACAGCCGGGACCAGTTCGGGTTGGGCTCGAACGAGTAGCTGTAGGTCGTGGTCGGCACGTCGACGGCCAGGCCGGGGTAGTGGTTGACGTGCCACGTACCGCCCAGGTCATCCTCGCGGTCCAGCAGGACGAAGTTGTCATAACCCAGCCGCTTGAGTGCAATAGCCGCGCCGATGCCGCCGAAGCCAGCACCGACGATGACGAAGTCCAACTGCTCTTCTGCCATGCCAGAACCGTACCTTACTCCAGAGTAAGTTTGAAGGGCGCGCGCGGCGATCGCCGGCGACCGCAGTCGATTTTAGTTGGTCGCGTCGTCGGCCCCCGCCACGCGCGCGGCACGCAGGCGGCCGAACTCGCGAGCCTCCCGCATCATCGCCGCCGCGGGCGCCGTCAGGTGGTTGCGTCGACTGACCGCCGCGACATGCAGGTAGGTCTCGGGCACGATCCGTTGCACACGGGCGCCGGCGCGGCGCGCCGTCTGGGTCCACGCCGACGGCATCACCGCACGGCCGAGCCCGCTGAGCACCATCGGCAGGATCGACGTGCGGTGGGCGACCTCGGCCGCGATGATGATGTCGACACCCTCGGCGATGACGTCGTCGACGAGCGCGCGCATCAGTGAGCCCCGCTGAGAGACGATCAGCCGGTACCCGTCGAGATCCGCCCGCCGCACCTCGTTGCCGGGCACAACGTCGTCATCGGGACCCGAAATCAGCACCAGCGCTTGGCTTTCCAATGCGACGATGTCGAGGTCCGGCGCCCGGGTGGGGGCCGGCGTGCCGAGCACGCCGATCTCGCACACACCGCTGCGCACGGCGGCCAGAACTTCCTCGGGGGTGAAACCCGCCTCGGCGTTGACCGTGACGTCCGGGTGGTGCTCGGCGAACGCGGTCAGGATGGTGGTCAGCGGTTCCATACCCGGCGACGGCATGGTGATGAGGTCGAGGCGGCCACCGCGCAACCCCTTGAGCTCGCGCATCGCGGCCTCGGCTTCGCCGACGTCGCGCAGCACCATGCGGGCCGGGCCGATCAGCGCCTGGCCCGCATCGCTGACCACGACGCCGCGACCGACCCGGTGAAACAGTGGCGTGCCCAGCTCCTTCTCGAAACCGGCGATCGCCTGCGACAACGACGGCTGCGCGACCATCAGGTGCTCGGCGGCCTTGCTGAAGCCGCCGTGGTCCACGACGGCGAGGAAGAACTTGAGCTGTCTGACTTCCATGAGCACCCCCAGTGAACTGCTCTGATAGGGACAGCCTATACCTCGGATCGCATCTTGGTCTTGGACCCGACCGCCGTCCGGCAGCCCTAATGGATCTCACGCGCCGTGTGACGCAGACAACAACCAACCGTGAGGAACGTTCATGACACAGACTTTCACCATCGCCGCCATCCCCGCCGACGGGGTCGGCAAAGAGGTCGTCGCCGCCGGCCGTCGCGTCCTCGACACCCTGGCCGCCGGATCGCAGGGCCGCTTCGCCTTTGACTGGACCGAATTCCCCTGGGGCTGTGAGTACTACGAGCAGACCGGCACCATGATGGCCGAGGACGGACTGGAGACGCTCAAGGCATTCGACGCCATCTACTTCGGCGCGGTGGGCTGGCGCAACGTGCCCGACCACGTCAGCCTCTGGGGCCTGCGCCTCAACATCACCCAGAACTTCGACCAGTGGGCCAACATCCGGCCGGTGAAGTTCCTGCCCGGTGTGGTCTCACCACTGCGCAAGGCCGACGATCACGATCTCGACTGGGTGGTCGTGCGGGAGAACAGTGAAGGCGAGTACGCCGGTCTGGGCGGACGCAACCTCAGCGGTCGCGGCGCGGGTAACGAAGTGGCGCTGCAGACCGCACTGTTCACCGAGAAGGGTTGTGAACGCATCATGCGCTTCGCGTTCGACCTGGCCCGCACCCGTCGCGTGAAGAAGGTCTCCAGCGTGACGAAGTCCAACGCCCAGCAGTACGGCATGGTGCTGTGGGACGAGGTCTTCACCCGCGTGGCCGCCGACTACCCGGATGTCCAGACCGAGAGCGTGTTGGTCGACGCCATGAGCGCCAAGTTCATCCTGCACCCCGAAGATCTGTCGGTCGTGGTCGCCTCGAACCTGAACGCCGACATCCTGTCCGACCTCGGTTCGGCCCTGGCCGGCAGTCTGGGCATCGCCGCCAGTGCCAACCTCAACCCGGAGCGGCGTTTCCCCAGCATGTTCGAACCCGTGCACGGCTCGGCCCCCGATATCGCGGGTCAAGGGGTGAGCAACCCGATCGGCGCGATCGCCAGCGCCGCGCTGATGCTCGACCATTTCGGCCTGCACGACGAGGCCCGCCGCGTCGAGGCCGCGATCGAGGTGGCCACCGGAAACGACGTTCGCACCCGGGACATCGGCGGTAGCGCCAACACTGACGGGATGACCGACGCGGTGATCGCCGCCCTGACCCCCGCCCTCACCCCGGCCTGACCGGAGCGACCGGAGACAGAAGGTAGAGCCATGAATGCACACGAACCGACCGCGGACCGCCCGCCCGCACCGGTCAAGAAGCGGTGGTACCAGCAGCTGTACTTCTGGGTGCTCGTCGCGATCGTCGTCGGCATCCTGGTGGGTTGGCTGGCGCCGGACACCGGCGTGGCGATGGAGCCCATCGGGACCACCTTCGTCACCGCGATGAAGATGTTGATCGGGCCGATCGTCTTCCTGACGATCGTCGGCGGGATCGCCGGCGTGGCCGACCTGAAAAAGGTTGGCCTGACCGGCATCAAAGCGCTGACCTACTTCCAGATCGGCACCATCATCGCGATGGTGTTCGGTCTGGTGGCGATCAACATCTTCCGGCTGGGCGACGGTGTGAACGCCGACGCCAGCAAGATCGAGGCCAGTGAATCGGCCCAGAAAATGATCACTGCGGGTGAGGAGAAGCAGTGGTGGGAGTTCATCACCCACCTGGTGCCGAACAGTGTGCTGGGGCCCTTCGTCGAGGGCGACATCCTGCAGATCATCTTCCTGGCGGTCATATTCGGCGTCGCGCTCAACGCCGTCGGCCAACTCGGCGGGCCTGTGCTCGACGCGGTGAACCGGCTCACCAAGATCGTATTCAAGGTGCTGTCCTACATCATGAAAGTGGCCCCGTTGGGCGCCTTCGGCGCAATGGCATATGCCATCGGGAAATACGGCATCTCGACTCTGACCAGCCTGGGCAGCCTGATCTTGCTCTTCTACGTCACCTCGGCGCTGTTCGTCCTGCTGGTGCTGGGTTCGGTGATGGCCTACCTGCGGCTCAACATCTTCCACCTGCTGCGCTACCTGCGCGAGGAACTGGTGCTGATCCTGGGCACCTCGACGGCCGAGCCCGCGCTGCCGGGTCTGATGCGCAAGCTCGAGCATGCCGGTGTCAGCAAGACCACGGTGGGTCTCGTGGTCCCGACCGGTTACAGCTTCAACCTCGACGGTGCGGCGATCTACCTGTCGCTGGCCGCGCTGTACATCGCCCAGGCCACCAACACTCCGCTGACCATCGGGCAGCAGATAGGTCTGCTGGCGGTCATGTTGCTGACGTCGAAAGGTGCCGCCGGTGTCGCAGGTGGCGGGTTCATCGCGCTGACCGCGACGCTGAGCACCATCGGCCACATCCCGGCGATCGGCATCATGCTGGTCTTCGGTATCGACAAGTTCATGTCGGAATGCCGCGCGCTGGTCAACTTCATCGGTAACGCGGTGGCGACGTTGTTCGTCGCGAAGTGGAACCGTGAGCTCGATGTCGCCCGAGCCCGGAAGGTTTTCGCCGACAATGATATTCCCCCCAGCGATCTTCCCTCCGCGGAGAGCGAGGACCCTACTGAAGCGGGTGCATCGGCCGCCCCGGCAACGCCCAAGCCGGTCCTGGCCGGACGTGCCTGATGCACATCCTCATCGCTCCCGACAAGTTCAAGGGAAGTCTGACGGCCGGTGAGGTCGCCGAGCATCTCTGCGTCGGGCTCGAGCGGAGCGGGGTCCGCTGCACCACCCTGCCCCTGGCCGACGGCGGCGACGGTAGTGTCGCCGCCGGTCTGGCCGCCGGGATGCGCGCCAGGACCACCACGGTTGCCGACGCGCTGGGCTCGCCCCGGCAGACCACGTTTGCGCTGGGCGGCGGCACCGCGATCGTGGAGGTCGCCGACTCCTGCGGCCTCGCCACGCTGCCGGCCGGGCGGCTGGCCCCGATGACGGCCTCCAGCAGTGGTTTCGGGCAGGCCATCCGATGTGCCGTCGCCGACGGTGCCCGCCGTGTGATGCTCGCGCTGGGTGGCAGCGCGAGCACCGACGGCGGGACCGGGATGCTGGCAGCGCTGGGATACACCTTCTACGACCGGTCGGGGCGCACGGTGGTACCGGGTGCGGGCAACCTGGGCGACATCGACGTGGTGTCGGCCGATGACGCCGTCGACCTCAGTGGCGTCGAACTCGTCGTCGCCAACGATGTCACCAATCCGCTCACCGGAACGTCGGGGGCCGCCGTGGTGTTCGGCCCGCAGAAGGGGGCCGGGGCAGCTGAGATCGACGTCCTCGACTCCGGGCTCGAGAATCTGGTGGCCGCCGTGTATCGCTCCGGTCATCATGAGGCACGCACCTGGTCGCAGGTCCCCGGCGCAGGCGCCGCGGGTGGTTGCGGTTTTGCCGCGTTGCTGTTGGGCGCCCGAATGGCTTGTGGCGCTGACTATTTCCTCGATCTGCTCGGGTTCGACGAGCTGGTCCGCGACGCCGACATCGTCATCACCGGCGAAGGACGCCTTGATGATCAGACCTTGGCCGGGAAGCTGCCCGCCGCCGTCGCGGGCCGATCGCTACCGCGGCCGGTGATCGCCGTGGTGGGCCGCAACGATGTGACGTCGACCGGTGGCCTGTTCGCCGAGGTGCACAGCGTCAGCGATATCGCGGCCGCTGACACCTCACGTGATCCGGTGCGCACCGCCGACACGCTGCGTGACATCGGCGCCCGGATCGGGTGCCACGCCGCGCTACTTGCCCTGCAGTGATCCGGTCCGCTCAACGGTGGTCCGCACGATGCACGTGACCTCGCGGTCGCCCTGGCGCCACGACACCGCGGACGGCGACAGCAGGACGATGTCGAAAGAGGGATCGGTCGCCGCCGTCGCCGAGAAGTCGATCAATTTCTCACCGCACTGGTCCTCGCGCTCCCGCAGCGTGTCGGCGTCGGGATAGTCGGAACCGGGGATGGGCACCGCGGCGTACACCTCGCCGAGATGAGGCTGAGCGCAGTCCACCCGGGGGACGCTGAGCACGTTGCCGTCGTCGGGAATGGTCTTGAGGCAGTCACCCACCTCGAGACTGGTCGCACTGGTGGAACCGTCGTCGGTGGTCACCAGGAACACGATGCCGACGGCGATGACCACGGCCCACACCGCGGACGCCGCGATGCCACCGATCGCCAGCCCGCGCCCCGAGTACTGCCCGCTCCTTGTCTTACTCAGGGCGACGAAACCGCAGACCAGGGCAATCAGGACGCCGCCGAGCAGACCGGCTGCCAGCGCCACCACGGCCCAGACCGTCACCGGCGGCTTCACCGGGTACGGCGGCTGCACCGGTGGTGGCGGATAACCCGGGTAGGGCGGCGGTGCGTACGCGGGCGGCGGCTGGTTTCCGTACGGGTCGTACGGCGGTGGGCCCCAGGCGCCGGGCCCGGGTGGCGTCGTCATTGCCGAAACGTACCCGTCGCCAGTGGTTCCGGCGCGGTGTGGTCAGCCCAACGCGCGCAGTGCGGCGTCGACCGCGAGGGCGGGCACGTCGAGTTTCTTGGAGTCGAGGCCGTGCCGGGCGCCGGTGATCTCGACGATCTCGGTGGGCCCGCCGACCAGTGCGGCGGCGGCCCGCAGTTCTTCGATGGTGCCGAACGGGTCGGCGGTGCCGTGGGTGAAGACCGTCGGCACGGTGATGGCAGGCAGATGCTCGGTGCGCGCCCGATCTGGCTTGCCGGGCGGGTGCAGGGGATAGGAGAACAGCGTCAACACGTCGACGGGAGCGCTCATCGTCGCCGCTGGGGTTGGATGTCGCGGCTCCTCAGACCGCTCGTCCCTCGCGCTCATCGTCGCCGCGATGGCCATCGAGGTCATCCGGCCCCCATACGAATGACCGCCCACGATCACCGGCCCCTCGGTCAGCGTGCGGCCCAGCTCGATGGCCTCGACGATGCCGGCCTGATCGCCGGCGGCCGAACCCGATGGCGGCCCCTTGGGCCTGCGACGCCGGTACGGCAGGTTGTACCGGATCGCGAGCCATCCGCGCGACGCCCACTCATCGCACAGGCGGATCAGCATCGGTGATTCCCGGTTGCCGCCGGCGCCGTGTGTCAGCAGTACGACGCCGGCCGGTGCGCCGTCGGGCTCATGCGCGACGCCTTCGATCGCGTCGAGGTTCACGACTGCAACCGGAAGAGGGCCGACACCGGGCCGTGGCCCTGGCCGAGCGGGTACGCCGCCCGGATGCACTCGGTGACCCACGCCTTGGCGAACCCGACGGCATCTGGCACCGAATAGTCATGTGCCAGAGCGCATGCCGTCGCCGCGGCCAGGGTATCGCCGGCGCCGTGATCATGACCGGTGTCGACGCGCGGCGCCAGGAACTCGTGGAAATCGGTGCCGTCGAAGAGCACGTCGGGGCTCTGGTGGGACGCCCGCAGGTGGCCGCCCTTGACCAGGGCCCATGTCGGACCGAGCGCGTGCAGGGCGCGGGCCGCGTCGCGCTGCGACTGCGGATCGACCACGTCGATGTCCACCAGCAGGCGGACCTCGTCGAGGTTCGGTGTCACCAGGGTGGCCAGCGGGAACAGTTCGGTGCGGATGGCGTCGAGGGCACTCGGATGCAACAGCGGGTCACCGTGCATGGAGGCGCACACCGGGTCGACGACCAGCGGCACCAGACCAGACAGCCCCTCGGCGCGCCACGTCTCGGCAACGGTGGCGATGATGTCCGACGACGCCAGCATGCCGGTCTTCGCGGCCTGGATGCCGATATCGGAGGTGACGGCCGAGATCTGGCCGGCCACCACATCCAGGGGAATCTCGTGAAAACCTTTGACACCCACGGAGTTCTGCACCGTCACCGCCGTCACGGCAACACACCCGTGCAGGCCGAGCATCGCAAATGTCCGCAGGTCGGCCTGGATGCCCGCGCCACCGCCGGAATCGGATCCGGCGATGGTCATCACGCGCAACGGGGTGGACCCGGGTGGCGCCAGCGGCAGGAGTTTCATGCCGTCGAGTTTTCCAGAGGCAGATACACCCTGTTGCCGTGGTCGGCGAACTCGACGGATTTCTGTGCCATGGCGTCGCGAATGTCCTGGGTGATGCGCATCGAGCAGAACTTCGGACCACACATCGAGCAGAAGTGCGCGGTCTTGGCTGGTGCGGCGGGCAGGGTCTCGTCGTGGAATTCCCTGGCGGTGTCGGGGTCCAGCGACAACGCGAACTGATCACTCCAGCGGAACTCGAACCGGGCCCGGCTCAGCGCGTCATCGCGGTGCTGTGCCCGCGGATGGCCCTTGGCCAGGTCGGCGGCGTGCGCGGCGATCTTGTAGGCGATCACGCCGTCCTTGACATCGCGACGATTGGGCAGGCCCAGGTGTTCCTTGGGGGTGACGTAGCACAGCATCGCGGTGCCGGCCTGCGCGATGATCGCGGCGCCGATCGCCGAGGTGATGTGGTCATAGGCGGGCGCGATGTCGGTGGCCAGCGGTCCCAGGGTGTAGAACGGCGCCTCCTCGCACAGTTCCTCCTCGAGGCGGACGTTCTCGACGATCTTGTGCATGGGGACGTGACCGGGGCCTCCGATCATCACTTGCACACCAAGGCTTTTCGCGACTGTGGTGAGCTCGCCCAGGGTGCGCAGTTCGGCGAACTGGGCCTCGTCGTTGGCGTCGGCGATGGACCCGGGACGGAGTCCGTCGCCGAGTGAGAACGTCACGTCGTAGCGGGCCAGGATCTGGCACAGCTCTTCGAAATTGGTGTACAGGAATGATTCGGTGTGATGGGCCAGGCACCAGGCCGCCATGATCGAGCCGCCGCGGCTGACGATACCGGTGACGCGGTTGACCGTCAGCGGAATGTAGCGCAGCAGGACGCCTGCGTGCACGGTCATGTAGTCGACACCCTGCTCACACTGCTCGATCACGGTGTCGCGGTAGATCTCCCAGGACAGTTGGGTGGGATCACCACCGACCTTTTCGAGCGCCTGGTACATCGGTACCGTGCCGACGGGCACGGGGGAGTTGCGCAGGATCCACTCGCGGGTGAGGTGGATGTCCTTACCGGTGGACAGGTCCATGATGGTGTCGGCGCCCCATCGGGTGGCCCACACCATCTTCTCGACTTCTTCGGCGACCGATGACGTGACAGCCGAATTGCCGATATTGGCATTGACTTTCACGGCGAAGGCCTTGCCGATGATCATCGGTTCGCTCTCGGGATGATGGTGATTGGCGGGGATGACGGCGCGGCCACTGGCCACTTCGTCGCGCACCCGCTCCGCCGGCGTCCCTTCGCGTTCGGCGATGAAGGCCATCTCGGCGGTGATCTCCCCGGCGCGGGCGCGCTGCAATTGTGTTCCCCGGTCCCGGATCACGGCGCGTCGGGGCAGGCCGGCGCTCAGGTCGACGGTGGCGTCGTCGTCGGTGTAGGGCCCCGAGGTGTCGTACAGATCGAGATGCTCGCCGTTGGACAGGTTGACGCGCCGGAACGGCACCCGCGCGCCGTCGGGCAGATGGCGGTAGGTCTTGACGCTGCCGGTGATGGGGCCGGTCGAAATTGCATCGGAAACGGTTGCAGCATCGCTGAAAACACTCATGTCGATCACTCCCTACGCCGGCATTATCCGGTCAGGTTCGTACGGTCGACGGCCCTAGCCGTCCTCTCAGCGCGCTGGGTGCGCGCTCCCGTGTGGGTACGAGCACACGCTAGCGTACTGCGCCGGACTTGACCAGCCGCGGGTCGAACATCGTTGCAACGCAGGAAGTTCAGTCGCTCTCGGTCGCGCGGCGACTGTCGCGGTTCGTCTTGAGCAGGCTGATCACCACGGTGACCGCGAGGATCGCGACGATGAACACCAGTGAGGTCATGGTGCCGATCTCGGGGATGTGGAAGTTACCGACCTCGTCGATGTGCGAGCTGTGCAGAGCTTCGATGATCAGCTTCACGCCGATGAAGCCGAGGATGACGGCCAGACCCTTGCTCAGGTAGACGACCTTCTCGAGCAGACCGCCGATGAGGAAGTACAGCTGGCGCAGCCCCATCAGAGCCAGCGCGTTCGCGGTGAAGATGATGTACGCGTCGTTGGTCAGCCCGAAGATGGCCGGGATCGAGTCCAGCGCGAAGACGACGTTGGCGATACCGATCGCGGCGATGACGATGACCAGCGGTGTGACCATGCGCTTGGTGTCGACCCGCGTGACCAGCCGGTTGCCGTCATACTCCTCGCTGACCGGCAGGACGCGGTGCAGGAACCGCAAAGCCGCGTTCTGGTGGTAGTCCGGTTCGTCGTCGGGATCCTCGAGCGCCAGCTGGATCGCGGTGTAGATGAGGAATCCGCCGAGGATGTAGAACGCCCAGCTGGCCGCCGCGATGGCCGCGGCGCCGGCGAAGATGAACACGGCCCGCAGGATGAGCGACAGCACGATGCCGATGTAGAGCACCTTGTCGACGGCCAGGTCAGGGACGCCGAAGCGGGTCATGATGACCATGAAGACGAACAGGTTGTCGACGCTCAAGCTGTACTCGGTGATATAGCCGGCGACGAACTGCGGGCCCGCCGGCCCCGGCATGAAAACGAACAACAGGACGGCGAAGATCGCCGCGAGGCTGATGTAGAAGAGCACCCACCGGGCGGCGTCCTTGGTGGTCACGGCGCGTTGTCGGCGACCGATGACCACGAGGTCGAGGGCGATGATCGCCAACAGTGCGACGACCGTGATCGCCCAGACCACACCAGGAACAGCAGAAACCATGTCGACCTCCGGACAGCGTTGAGCTCCAGTCCGAAGGTCTCTTCCGCCGCGAATCGAATCGAGGCCGACAACGCCGGGTGGACACGTGCCCACCGTGATGACGACGAAGCCGCGAGAGGAATACTCCCCTCCACGAACCTCGACACCCTAACTTGGATTCAAGATTTGCGCGACCCTTGTTTCGCGGGGTTGCGGGAATACAAATTGCCCTTCGATGATTTGTATAGCTAATATATATGAATCGGTGCACAGTGCTGTGCACCGTCGCTTGTTTTTCGCTGGTCAGCCCAGCTGCTGGTCAATCCAGCGCACGATACGAAACGAAGACTGTGATGACGACTGAGATCGAGATGACGAACGCGCAGGAGAAGACGAGCTTCGACACTGCCGAGGCGGACACCGCCCGGCGGCGACTGCGGATGGACCACGATCACCCCCACTACAAGTGGGTGGTGCTGTCCAACACCACACTGGGCACCCTGCTGGCGACCATCAATGCCTCGATCGTGCTCATCTCGCTGCCCGCGATCTTCCGCGGCATCGGCTTGAACCCGCTGGCGCCGGGCAACGTCAGCTACCTGCTGTGGATGCTGATGGGCTACCTCGTCGTCACCGCGGTGCTGGTGGTGCCGTTCGGTCGCCTCGGCGACATGTACGGCCGCGTCAAGATCTACAACGTCGGCTTCATCGTCTTCACCCTCGCGGCCATCGCGTTGTCGTTCGACCCGTTCCATCTCGGCGGCGGCGCGTTGTGGCTCATCGCCTGGCGCGTGGTCCAGGGTGTCGGTGGTGCCATGCTGATGGCGTCGTCGTCGGCGATCCTGACCGACGCCTTCCCCGCCAATCAGCGCGGCATGGCGCTGGGTGTCAACATGGTGTCCGCGGTCGCGGGTTCGTTCCTGGGCCTGCTGATCGGCGGCGTGCTCTCCGAGATCCACTGGCAGGCGATCTTCTGGGTCGGTGTGCCGATCGGCGTGCTCGGCACCATCTGGAGCGTGCGGTCGCTGCGGGAGCTCGGGGCGCGGACGCCCGGCAAGCTCGACTGGGCGGGCACTCTGACGTTCGGCGTCGGCCTGACCGTGCTGCTGACCGGAATCACCTACGGCATCCAGCCCTATGGCGGTTCCACCACCGGGTGGACCAACCCGATGGTGCTCGGCGCGATCGGACTGGGCCTGGCGCTGCTGGTTGCCTTCTGCTTCGTCGAACTACGTGTCGCGCAACCGATGGTGGACATCCGGTTGTTCCGCTCCAAGTCGTTCGGCATGGGCAACATCGCCGGGCTGATGTCCTCGATGGGTCGTGGCGGCCTGCAGTTCATGCTCATCATCTGGCTGCAGGGCATCTGGCTGCCGCTGCACGGCTACTCCTTCGAGTCCACGCCACTGTGGGCGGGTATCTACCTGCTGCCCATCACCGTCGGATTCCTGGTCGCGGGACCGGTTGCCGGATCGCTGTCTGACCGATTCGGGGCCCGACCGTTCACCGTCGGTGGCATGGCGTTGATGGCACTGACGTTCATTGCGCTTCTGCTGATCCCCGTCAACTTCAACTACTGGGTGTTCGCGATCCTGGTTTTCCTCAACGGTCTGGGCGGCGGTATCTTCACCGCGCCCAACACCGCGGCGATCATGTCGAGCGTGCCCGCCTCCCAGCGCGGTGCCGCCTCCGGTGTGCGCGCGACGTTCTTCAATGCCGGTTCGTCACTGTCGATCGGCATCTTCTTCTCGCTGATGATCATCGGGCTGAGCAACACCCTGCCGAGCGCGTTGAGCAGCGGCCTTCAGGCGCAGGGTGTTTCGGCGTCGGTGGCCGGCGACGTAGCCAACCTGCCGCCGGTCGGCAGCCTGTTCGCGGCCTTCCTGGGTTACAACCCCATCGCCGAGCTGCTGGAGCCGTCCGGCGCCCTGCATCAGCCGGGTGTCAATGTCGATGTGCTGACGGGTAAGACGTTCTTCCCCGAACTGATCACCGAGCCGTTCCATTCCGGGCTGGTGGTGGTGTTCGGTGCGGCCGCGGTGATGATGGTGATCGGCGGTATCGCCTCACTGTTCAACCCGGGCCGGTACGGGACAGAGCCGGGCGCCGACAACGCAGCCTGACCGGCAAATGGCCGGCTCAGCCCACGAACTTCTGCGGGTTGGCCGCGACGTACTTCTCGAAGGTCAGGGCCGGGCGGCCGGTCACCCGTTGCACGGTGTCGGTGAGCCGGTCGTAGCGGCCCGCCCGGTGCAGCCGTGCCATCGTGGCGATGTGTTGCGCGACGTGCGGGGGCAGGCCGACAGGTTCGAGGACCTGCTCGAGCCAGCGGTCGTACGCGATGTCGACACCGGTCACGGGGATCTGCAGCGCCCGTGAATAGCTGGACGCCAGTCCGCCGATGTCCAGGACCTCGGGTCCGGTGAGCTCATAGACGTGGTCGGGGTGATCGGCAGGCTTGCGCAGCAGCGTCGCGACCACGGCTGCGACATCCGACGCGGCGATGGGTGACGTCCGGCCGTCGCCGAACGGCAGTACCAGCAGGTGCCGTTCGCGCACCGACTGTGCATTGAGGAACGTGAACAGCGGATTGTCCATGAACACCGTGGGCCGGACGTGCGTCACGGGCAGCCCGGACCAATCCAGCACCTGCTCGGCCAGCCAGTGCAGGCGGTGCTGCTCCGACTGGTCGGTGCTGGTGAGCGTCATCTGGGACACCGTCATCTGCGACATGTTGACGACGGTCTCCAGGCCACCGTTCGCGCGCCCCGCGGCGCCGACGACGGTGGCGGCCTCCAAGTAGGACGACGAAACGCCCATGTTGAAGAACACCCGCTTCACATCGCGCATCGCCGCGACCACGTCCACCGGATCGGTGAGGTCACCGATGAGCACCTGTGCGCCGGAGGCACGTAATGCGTCCGCGTGCTCACCCTCGTGGTGCACCATCGCGCGCACCTCGGCGCCGTCGCGGATCAGCGATTCGACGACCGAGTTGCTCACGCCGCCGATGGTGCCGCCGGCACCGGTGACCAGATACTCCGCCATGACACGCTCCCCGCTAGATATATAGAACAATACTCAGCCTGACGGAGGCAACGGGCTTTTGCCGCGGTTTGATTCCCGCCGCAGTCGATAGAGTCGACGAGACGAAGGGGGTTGGGTTTGCTCGCGATCCTGACGCGGACCATCGGCTTGTGGTGGCGGTCGTGGCCGTGGCTGATCGCGATATACCTGGTCGGCTGGCTCGCCAGATACTGGGCGCTGCAGGCCGCCATCGCGGTGGGCCTGGCGCACGGCCCGGTGTGGGGCGCCATGGTGGTCGCCTTTGCCCCGATGATCCGCCTGATGACCTACCTGGCGATGTTCCTCGTCATCCGGTCGGCGACCGCCGGACTGCAACACGTCGAACCAGACGGTCAGGAACCGCGTGGTGCCATCGACATCGCGCTCACGGCGGTCCTGCCGTTCCTGGTGATCTACACCGCATGGAAACTGCTCACCGAGGACTACTACGTCTACTACACGACCATCGGGTACACCTCGATCTACCAGGGCCTGCAGAACCAGGTCGCCGAGTACACCGGGCCGGTCGGGGCGACAGTCTGGATCGTGGTCGCCGTGGCCCTGGCGGTGCGGCAGACCTTGATCCGCTTCCGCGACCGTCTGCCCCGCTGGACCATGGTGGTGGCCGTCTACGCCGAGGTGCTGTGGATCTTCCTTGTCCTGCAGGCGGGACTGCGGGCCATGATCGGCACGCCGGAGTGGATATCCCAACGACGAGTGGTGGTGTGGCTCGCCGACATCCGCGATGACGTCTTCTCGCATTTCGCCGTGCTGGCGCACCTCTGGGACGCCATCGGTGCGGTGGTCGGGTCGCTGCTCCCGGCGGCGGGTCTGGCGCTGGCCTGGCTGGCGATCGCAGGCGTGGTCTACGGCACGCCATTACCGCCGACCTGGGCGGGTGCGCGCCGGATCATGCTCGGGCGCAAGGGTGATGCCTACGCCACCAGGGCGGTCCAGCGCGGGCGTACTGTTGTGCAATCGCGTTGGGATCGGCTGCCCGGCGAAATCCGGTCACGTGGTGGCGAATTCGCCAGGAGCAGGCTGGGCCGCTTCGAATCGGTGGTGGACTCGGCCCGGTTGATCCTGCACGGCGGCGCCGTCCCGATCGCGTTCTACATCCTGCTGTACGCGGTGACGGTGGTACTGGCGCCCAGTGGCGCGTATTTCGACAGGACCGTGACGGACGGCCATCTGTTCCGCGGTATCGCCCTGCTGCTCGGCCCTCACGAATGGTCATGGTGGGAAAGCTTTTCCGGCGTGATCCGCCTGGCGATCGACGCAATGATCGACCCGTTGCGCATCTGCCTGGTGGCAGCGACCTACTGGTTCTGTGTCGACGCGGTGCGCGCCGAACATGCTCCGGCACATTCGCGATGACGGAGACAGTCCTTCACTCTCTGATGGTCCCGTCTGCTTTCAGGGTGATGCTCAGGGTGCTCGTCTCGGGAACGGCCTGGTAGAGCAGGGTGCGGAGGCGGTCGGCCTTCTGCCAGGCTTCGTCCGCACCGGGGTCATAGTGGATTTCGATGTACATCGGGCTCCCTCAGATGTCGTGGCTGCCCGGCGTAGCCGAGTCACGTGGGCCGTACCGCGCGATGTAGGCGTCATGGACGTGCGCATTCTTCACACGCAGTTTCTGGTCAATCAGCGTTGGGTCAAGGCCGTGCACCCGCAGCATGTGCCTGCGCCAGATCTTGTTCAGCGCATGGGAGAAGTAGATGAACGGGATGAGGATCGGCACGGTCATGCTCAGGTGCGTGACGAGGTCGGCCGGAATGAACCATAACGGCAGTAACACCAGGAACGCGGGAATGAACATGCGCACGATGACGCGCAGGGTGGCTCGCGGACCGGTGAGATCCTCGATGACCCAGTCGTTCATCGACGACGGCAGTCTGCCGCCGTAGCTGTACCTGACGCGTTGCAACGGCGTGGGCGTGGTCCGTGCGACCTGATTCACCTCGGAGCCTCCTGTTCGCGTCGGCCGAACGGCCGGTCCGGGTTCTCCGCGCCGACTATGTGTCGGTTTTCCGCGCCGGCGCTGTGACAGCATATAGTGAATTGCGCAATTTCTAAATTCGTTGATTCAGGGCGGTGGGAGATGGTCGACTTCGGTACCGGTGGTGAGGCCCGTCCGCTCTACGAGATCAAGGCCAACCTGTTCAAGGCGCTGGCACACCCGTTGCGGATTCGTGTCCTGGAGATTTTGTCCAGCACCGGCGAGCCGACGGCTGTCAGCGAGATCCTCGCCGAGATGGTCATCGACCCTGCCCTGCTCTCACAGCATCTCGCGGTGCTCAAGCGCCATCACGTCGTCGCCGCCCGGCGTACCGGTAACGCCGTCTACTACGAGTTGGCCCATCCGATGGTCGCGGAACTGCTGCGGATCGCCCGCACCTTCTTGACCGACACGCTGGCCCATCAGCGCGACCAGTATGCGCAGCTGCCGACGCTGCCGCCCATCGGCGTTCGGTGAGCGCTACCGGCCGCGCACTGCGCGGCGGGGTGCTGCGCCTGCTGCCCACCGCCTCGGACTATCGGGGCCTGCGGGGGACATGGCGCCGCGATGTCGCCGCGGGAGTGACGGTGGGTGTGGTGGCGCTACCGCTGGCGTTGGCCTTCGGCATCAGCTCGGGCGTCGGGGCCGCGGCAGGTCTGGTCACCGCGGTGGTCGCCGGCTTCGTCGCCGCGGTGTTCGGCGGCTCGCATGTGCAGGTGTCCGGGCCGACCGGCGCCATGGCAGTGGTCCTGGCGCCCATCGTCGCTGTCCACGGCGCCGGCAGCATCGCGTTGGTGACAGTGCTGGCCGGCGTCTTGGTTCTCGTGGGCGGTGTCATCGGGCTCGGGCGGGCGGTGACATTCCTGCCGTGGCCGGTGATCGAGGGTTTCACGCTGGGTATCGCCTCGATCATCTTCCTGCAGCAGATTCCGCCCGCCCTGAGTGTGACGCCGGCACGGGGCGCCTCGCCACTGCAGGCGGCGTATCAGGCTGTGGCACAAGTAAATTGGCTGCACGCCGGCCAGACGCTGGCGGTCGCGGGTGTGGTGGTGCTGGTGATGATCGTCGCACCTCGCCTGCACCGGGCAATCCCCGCGTCGCTGCTCGCCGTCGTGGCCGCGACCGCGATGACAGTCCTTCTGGATCTGCCGGTGGCGCGGATCGGGCAGCTTCCGACCACCCTGGCTGCTCCCGTCCTTCCGCACGCCGACCTGGCGGCCCTTCGCTCGCTGGTGGGTGCCGCGGTGGCGATCGCGGCATTGGCGGCCATCGAGTCCCTGCTGTCGGCGCGGGTGGCGGCGACGATGTCACCGACGGGATCGTATGACCCGGACCGCGAACTGTTCGGCCAGGGACTCGCCTCGGTCGCCTCGGGAGTGTTCGGTGGCATGCCCGCCACCGGTGCGATCGCGCGCACCGCGGTCAACGTCAGATCGGGCGCATCGACACGGCTGTCTGCGGTGGTGCATTCGGTGCTACTGCTCGCGGTGGTGTACCTGGCCGCGAAGCCGGTGTCGATGATCCCGATCGCCGCGCTGGCGGCGGTGCTGATGATGACAGCGCTGCGAATGATCTCGGTTGTCACCGTGATCCGGATCGTGCGTTCCACCCGTTCGGATGCGGTGGTGTTCGTGCTGACCGCACTCGTCACCGTGTGTTTCGATCTGATCGACGCGGTCCAGATCGGTGTCGTGGTCGCGGCATTCTTCGCGTTGCGGGCGGTCGCACACCGCAGCAGTGTGAAGCGCGAACCATTGCCGGGACTGACGCTGCCCGGTGACGAACGGATCGCGCTACTGCGAATCAACGGCGCGATGTTCTTCGGTGCCGCCGAACGGATCTCGACGACGATCGGCGCGGACGTCGATCTCGACGACGTGGACGCGGTCATCATCGGGATGTCAAGAGTGGACCTGCTCGATGCGACGGGTGCGAACGCCGTCGCGGAGATCGCCACGGAACTCGAGAGCCGGGGGATCGCGGTCATCATCAAAGGTGTTGCGCCCGATCAGCGCAAGCTCATGGCCAGTATCGGGGTGATCGACTCGCTTCGCCACCGGAATCACCTGGTCGACACTGTGGACGAAGCAGTCGCGCACGCGCGTTCGCACATCGGCGGCGTGCATGTCTGACCGGGCGTCAGCCGGTGGCGAAGCGGATGGTCGATTCTGATTCGGCCGGATCGGGACGATACTTCGCGTCCTCGTCGACCTTCTTGGCGAGATTGACCTCCACCGACGTGATGTCGGCGTCGGCGGGGACGCGGGCCGCGATCAGCAGCGGCTTGGTGTTTCCTGGCAGGCAGGCGAAACCGAGGTTGTTGGCCAACGCCCAGCTGAACAACGACATCGGCGGATGGGATGCCCACCGTCGGCCCGTATCGTCGGCGACGAACGGCAGGCATGCGCCGTACTCCTCACCCAGTGCGGCCGGTCGGCCGTCCTTCTGGCGGGTCAGCACGTACGTGACCAACCGGGTGTCCGGCGTGGCTTCGCCGTCCGAGCCGGCCTCGGGTGGCAGCGTCACCGGGACCAGTTGCCAATCCACCCCACCGATGTCGGCGGCCTGACCGAATGCGACGGTCGAATGCGACTGCCGGTAGCCCCGGGACTCCCACCACGTGGGGCGGATCACCGTCACCCCCACGACGGCGACTGCCACCACGATCACCGCAAAAGCCCACCGGTTACGCCTGATCCAGTGTTTCACGTCCGGCCCATCGCATCGAGGTCGACGGTGTCGGCGACGGTGACTTTCGAGAGATCAAGAGGAACAACAATTTTCGAGTCCAGCGGCGCGTCGAGGCTGTTCTCGTACCGGTCCTCGGCCTTGTTGGCCACCGTCAGCTCGGCCTGGACCGGCACCGCGGGTAATTCGAAGGCCACCACACCGCGATGAGGCACGCCCGCGGACTCGAAGACACCGTCGTTACCCAGGCTGCCGAGGTAGGTGGTGTAGACCCGGCCACCGTCGGTGACCAGTTCGAACGTGGGGCGAGGGTTCGCGCTGACCAATGGTTCATAGGTCAGGTCGATGACCAACCACACCGCCTTCGCGGGCACCTGCACCGGTGTGCCGCCCTGCGAAAAGGTGATGGAGCGTGCCGATTCCACCGTGTGCACCGTGACGGCGAGATCGCGGCCCTGCGCGCGTTCACCCATCGCCGCCTCGACCGTGATGGGTGCCCACGTCTGCATCTTGGTCGGCAGCAGATTCCACACCAGCGCCGCCGCAACCAGGAGTGCCGCCGCGCCTGCGGCGTTGAGTAGGCGGTGCCGTGGTCCGGTTTTCATGCGAGCGGGACCGCCAACTCCGCGTAGCGCGCGGGGTCGGCGTTCCAGTACTCAGCGATCCGGAACGTCGAGATCTCCTTCTCCAACTGCGGGAATTGGACGACGGCGGTGTCCCGGCCCGCAAGATCGGATTCCTTGACCACCCAGACGAACCGATAGTCATCTGAGAACCCGGGCTCGATACCGGGGATGGGCTGGCCGTCCCTGACCCGGACCGCGGCGACATATGTGCTCGGGATACCGTGCAGTGCAAGCGGATTGACATTGGCGTTGGCCCGATCGGCAGTGTCGAGGCACGTGATCGCCGAATCGCCGATCTGATTGGGCCCGAAGTCGACGGCACTGTCGGCGATGTTCTCGACGGTCGCGTCGAGTACCACCAGGACACAACCCATGGACGGGGCCGGCAACCCGTTGACCGAACCGGTGACGTCGACCGAACCGGGTGTGATGCGTAATGGTCCGTCGTCGTAGGTTTCGCCGAGCGACAGCGGTGTCACGTGATCGGCGGAACGCAACCCGCCGAACAGGGCCGTCAGGGCCAGGACGGCGATCACGAGGATCCATTGCAGCTGTCGCAAGGACACCTTCTGCCACGCCGAGCGACGTGCGGAATTCGCGGGTCCGACCGCATCGGGATACGGCACGGCGTCATCGGCCGGGCCGGGGGAGGTCACGAACTCAGCTCCACCAGCACCGGCGCATGATCGCTGGGCGCGGTCGACCCTTTCGGGCCGGGCCGGCGTTCGTCCTTGACGATCTCGGCAAGACTGACCCGCTGCTGCAGCGCGGGCGATCCCAGCGCGAAGTCGATCCGCATACCACGCCGCTTCTGGAAGGCCAGCTGGGTGTAGTCCCAGTAGGTGTAGACCCCGGGCCCCGGCGTGAAAGGTCTTACCAGATCGGCGAATTGCGCGTCGACAATGGCGTTGAACGCCGCACGCTCTGGTTCGGACACATGGGTGTGGCCGTCATAGGCCGCCGCACTCCACACATCGTCGTCGGTGGGCGCGATGTTCCAGTCGCCCACCAGGGCGATCTGCGCCGATGGGTCGTCGCTGAGCCAGCCGGCGGCGGTGTCCCGCAGTGCGGCAAGCCATTCCAACTTGTAGCGGTAATGCGGATCGTCCAGGCTCCGGCCATTGGGGACGTACAGGCTCCACACCCGCACGCCGTTGCACGTGGCGCCCAGTGCGCGGGCTTCCGCCGCCGCCTGCACGTCGGGCTTCGAGCTCCAGGTGGGCTGACCGTCGAAACCGACCTCGACGTTGTCGAGGCCGACGCGTGATGCGATGGCCACCCCGTTCCACTGGTTGAACCCGACGTGGGCCACGTCGTAACCCAGTGCCGCGAACGGCATGGTCGGGAACTGCGCGTCGGTGCACTTGGTTTCCTGCATGGCCAGCACGTCCACGTCGGCGCGGCCGAGCCAGTCGACGACGCGGTCGACCCTGGTGCGGATCGAGTTCACGTTCCAGGTGGCGAATCGCATTACTGAATCGTAGGGGCCAGCAACGACCCGGCCGACACGTATCTGTGCGTGTGGTGCAGGCGGAAACCCAGGCCGGTGTACAGCGCGATCGCCGCGCTGTTGTCGTCGAGCACCTCGACGTAGACGCGCTGCGCACCGTGTTGCCCGCCCCACGCCAGCAGGCTGTCGCACACCGCCTCGGCGTGGCCCTGCCTGCGCCGGTCGGGTGTGACCCGCACCGACGAGATACCCAGCCAGCGGGTGCCGTCGGGGGCCGTTGTCACCGCGCCGCGCCCCACCGCGGTGGCCGGCAGCATGGCGAACGTGAGGTCACCGTCGATCACCGCGCCGAGTTCCTCGAGTGGGACGTCGCGCTCGTAGAGGCGCAACCAGTCCGCGTCTGGGCGGTCCAGCAACTCGGCTCCACCGGAGACGGGCGCGTCGGGCGCGTCGCGCACCATCACCCGCGTCTGCTTGGTGCCGGCGGCGCGCACCGGCAGCAGGCGCTCGGGCAACGCCAACACCGCCGGCAGTCCGCGTTGCGAATACCAGTCGATGACCGCGGGCAGACCGGCCACCTGCGCGCCGGGATCGAGGGGGAGGGCCGAGTTCGCCCGGCTCGTCACCCCGCGGCCCGCACGTAGGAACCACCCGTGCAGCCAGTGCTGTTCGGCACCAGGCCAGGCCAGGGCGGCGGCGTGCTCTAGGGCGCGGATTTCCGACGTCCGCACCGGGGTGTGCGAAAGCTCACGCACGGTGACGATATCCGCTGGCGCGATGTCGACGACGTCGCCGGACTTGGTCCGCACCACCACCGGCGGGCCGACCTGCTCGACGTGACCGATGACGTCGGTCAGCGGTTTTGCGGACCCGGCGGGCAGTCGGTATCGGATGCTGACGCGGGAACCGACAGTCAGGTCCATCGGAATCAGTGACCGAAGGGGTCGGGACCTTCGCCGGGCATCCAGGACAACCCCGGCACACCCCAGCCCTGGGACTTCACCGCCCGTTTGGCGGACCTGGCGTGCCGGCCGACCAGCCGATCGAGATAGAGGAAGCCGTCGAGGTGCCCGGTCTCATGCTGCAACATGCGAGCGAACAGACCATTGCCCTCGATTGTGACCGGCGTCCCGTCGGCGTCGAGCCCGCTGACACGTGCCCAGGTGGCCCGCCCAGTGGGGAAGGACTCGCCCGGAACGGACAGGCAACCTTCGTCGTCGTCATCGGGGTCGGGCATGGTCTCCGGGATGTCCGAGGTCTCCAGAACCGGATTGACCACCACACCGCGGCGCCGGGTCGGTGTGCCGCGCTCGTCGGCGCAGTCGTAGACGAAGACACGCAGCGGCACGCCGATCTGGTTGGCGGCCAAGCCAACCCCGTATGCGGCGTCCATGGTCTCGTACAGATCGGTGATCAAATCGGCGAGATCGGCGGGCAGCGAGCCGTCGTCACCGACCGGCACGGGTTGGGTCGGGGTGTGCAGGACTGGATCGCCCACGATCACAATTGGTCTGACTGCCATGGTCGGCAAGCTTAAGTCAGCCGACTCGCGGTGTTTGGTGCCGTGTCATTTGTGGCTGGCGTGGTTGAATGTTCGCGCAGACTTCAGCGATGCATTGGGTTCGCGAAAGGGCCAGAAACGATTATGGACGGCGGGGCCATGGCAAGGGCTGAGCGGTCGGGTGATGACGCTGAGCTCACCGATGGGCTGACCCGCCGCGAACACGACATTCTGGCTTTCGAGCGGCAGTGGTGGAAGTACGCGGGGGCAAAGGAAGAGGCCATCAAGGAGCTCTTCTCGATGTCGGCCACCAGGTATTACCAGGTACTCAATGCGCTGGTAGACCGCCCCGAGGCGCTGGCGGCCGATCCGATGCTGGTCAAGCGTCTGCGTCGGTTGCGGGCCAGCAGGCAGAAGGCTCGGGCGGCGCGCCGCCTAGGGTTCGAGGTCACCTGATTTTTCTTAGTTGCCCACCTGCCCCGTTAGGCTGGGCCCGATGAACGAGCGCGTCCCAGACTCTTCCGGGCTTCCCCTGCGGGCCATGGTGATGGTGCTGTTGTTTCTCGGTGTGGTCTTTCTGCTCGTCGGATTCCAGGCGATGGGCTCCAGCGACGACTCCAGCGACGACAGCACCTCGGTGCCCACCGTCACCACGTCGGCGGCGCCCAGCAGCGCCGCCCCGGCGAGCAGCGAGGAACCTGCACCGAAGGCCGATGTCCGCGTCTTCAATATCTCCGAGGTGGCCGGTGCCGCCGACCGCACCGCCACCCAGCTGCGCGATGCGGGCTGGAATGTGACCGAGACAGGCAACCTGGAGCTCCCAGACATCCCGAACACCACCGTGTACTTCGGTAGCGCCGAGGGGGAGCAGGCCGCGGCCGAAGAAGTGGGCAAAGTGCTCGACGCGCCGGTCGCCCCGAGAATCCCCGAAGTGGCAGAGCAGCCACCGGGCGTGATCGTTGTGGTCACAGGTTAGGCTTTGGGCCATGCTCAAGCCCGTTGCTGCCGCCCTGCTTGCCAGCCCCGTCGTCCTGCTCGCCGCATGTTCGCCGCCGGGGCAGGTTCCGGCCGACAGCCCGGGCACCACGCCGTCGATCTGGACGGGTTCGTCGGCGCCGTCCGCAGCAGGTGAAGAAGGCGGCGAAGGCAGTGAAGCCCAAGGCGGCGGGCAGCAGCTGGTCGTGCCGATGAAGGACCCCAGTGGCGCCGAGGTCGCCAAGGCGACGTTCGATTTCAGCTCCGGCTACACCACGATCACGGTGACCACCACCGGCACCGGCAAGCTGGCCCCCGGATTCCACGGGTTGCACATCCACTCCGCAGGTAAGTGCGAGGCGAGCTCCGTCGCCCCCACCGGCGGGGCGCCCGGCGACTTCAACTCCGCGGGTGGACATTTCCAGGCTCCCGGCCACAGCGCACATCCCGCCAGCGGCGACCTGACCTCGCTGCAGGTGCGCGAGGACGGTTCGGCCAACCTGGTCACCACCACGGATGCGTTCACCGAAGAAGACCTCATGGCGGGCGCGGGAACGGCCATCATCATCCACGAGAAGGCCGACAACTTCGCCAACATCCCGCCGGAGCGCTACAACCAGGTCAACGGCACGCCGGGCCCCGACGAGATGACGATGGCCACTGGTGACGCCGGCAAGCGGGTGGCTTGCGGTGTCATATCTGGCCAGTAACGCAGCCCACATAGACTTCGCCGGTTCCTACCGGCCGACCGTCGGTGTCGAATGGGAGTTCGCCCTCGTCGACTCGGTGACGCGCGACCTGAGCAACGAGGCCGCGGCGGTGATCGCCGAAGTCGGCGAAAACCCGAACGTGCACAAGGAATTGCTGCGCAACACCGTCGAGGTGGTCACTGGGATCTGCGAAAACACCGCGCAGGCGATGGACGATCTGCGGGGCACCCTGCATTCGGTGCAGCAGGTGGTCCAAGGCCGCGGGATGGACCTGTTCTGCGCGGGCACCCACCCGTTCGCGACCTGGACGACGCAGAAACTGACCGACGCACCGCGTTACGCGGAGCTGATCAAGCGCACCCAGTGGTGGGGCAGGCAGATGCTCATCTGGGGCGTGCACGTCCACGTCGGGGTTTCGTCGGCGCACAAGGTGATGCCCATCATCACCTCGCTGCTCAACCATTACCCGCATCTGCTTGCACTGTCCGCGTCCTCGCCCTGGTGGGAAGGCGACGACACCGGGTATGCCAGCAACCGCGCCATGATGTTCCAGCAGTTGCCGACGGCCGGCCTGCCGTTCCACTTTCAGACCTGGTCGGAGTTCGAGGGTTTCGTCCACGACCAGAAGAAGACCGGCATCATCGACCACATGAACGAAATCCGTTGGGATATCCGGCCATCGCCCCATCTGGGCACCATCGAGGTGCGGATCTTCGACGGGGTGTCCAACATCCGCGAGCTCTCGGCACTGGTCGCGTTGACGCACTGCCTGATCGTCGACCTGGACCGCCGGCTGGATGCCGGTGAGGCGCTGCCCACGATGCCGCCGTGGCATGTGCAGGAAAACAAGTGGCGCGCCGCCCGGTACGGCCTGGACGCGATCATCATTCTCGACGACGACAGCAACGAGCGCCTGATGACCGACGATCTCGATGACCTGTTGAACCAACTGGAACCCGTGGCGCGCTCGTTGCACTGCGCCGACGAACTCGCGGCCGTCGCCGACATCCCGCGGATCGGTGGTTCCTATCAGCGTCAGCGCCGCGTTGCCGAAGACAACGACGGTGATCTGCGGGCGGTTGTCGACGCATTGGTGAGTGAGTTGGATGTCTGAGCGCACCAGACGCGTCCTGGCCGCCCTGGCGGTCCTGAGCGCGACGGTGCTGACCGGCTGCAGCCAAACCGTCAGCGGCACTCCACAACCCGATCCCGACGCCCTCAACGCCATCGCATCCGGTGTCGACACCACGTGTGAGGAGTACGCCGACATGGCGGACTCGGACAAGCGGGCTGTCATCAAGGCCATCGCCGAGGAGAACCCGTTGGTCAGGAGCAGCCCCGAGTTGTGGGTCGGCGTCGCGGGCGCACTCTGCACATTCTCGGATCCCGAGGCCAAGGTGCGGGAAGTGCTCGAAGGGCAGGGTGTGCGTTAGCCATGCAGGCGCCGATGTTTCCGCTCGAGACGGCCCTGTTGCCGGGCGAGGAACTTCCCCTGCGGATCTTCGAACCGCGGTACTCGGCGTTGGTGCGCGACTGCCTGGCCACCGACGATCCCGTGTTCGGGGTGGTGCTGATCGCCCGCGGCCGGGAGGTCGGCGGCGGCGACGACCGCTGTGATGTCGGTGTGCTGGCCAGGATCGCCCAGTTCGAGGATCACGGCGAAGGTCAGTACGTGCTGAAATGTGCCTTGGCGGAACGTATTCGGGTGATCGAATGGCTGCCCGACGATCCGTACCCGCGGGCCGTCGTCGACGTCTGGCCCGACGAGCCCGGCGCCGTCACGGCCGACGATATTCTCGGCATCGAAGATCGCATCTTCGGACTGTTCGAGCGTATTGCCACCGCCCGCGATGCGCACCTGCCGGACCGGGAGGTGTTGCTCGGTGATCCGCTGGAGCCCGACGCCGGAAAACGCCTGTACACCTTGGCCTCCCGCATGCCGATGGGGACCGCTGACAAATACACCGTGCTCGCGGCCCCGTCGCCCGCGGCGCGGTTGATCGCGCTGCGCGAAGCTGTTGACACGGTGGCGGCGATGGTGGAATTCCAGCTCAACGCGGGCGATTAGTTCGCCTGAGTTAATAGAGTAGTCGACTACTTAACGTGACGACCGGTGCGAGGCGCACTATAGATCTACGTTCCGGGTCGCAGGGGGTGGCCTGGGCGAAACCTGCGGTATCGGGGGCGGACGCATGGGTAGCGACGACGAGGATTTCTGGGCTGACCTTTTGTCGCATATCCGCGACCGCGTACTGGTGCCGGTAGTCGGCCCAGATCTTGTCGTGGTGAACGTCGACGGCGCCGAGCAGACGCTGACCTCGTTGATTGCGCATCGCCTGGCGGAACGTTACCGCCTTGCCGTGTCGACCGGAGCGACAACGATGGGCGATGCAGTAGCAGCGTTCCTTCGTGAACGCGGCCCGGACGAGGGTGAACGGCTGTACCGCGTCATCAACGACTTGATCGTCGAGATCGACCCTGCGCCGGGAGGCGCTCTGCGCGACATCGCCGCCATCGACGATCTGAACCTGTTCGTCGCGACGACTCCGGACCGGCTCATGGCCAAAGCGGTCAACGAGGTTAGGTTCCGTGGTCGTCCTGCGACGCGCGAACTCGCCTTCTCACCCAATCAGTCGACCCGTGAGCAGGCGAACAACGCCGAACCCGCTCGGCCCGGCGACACGGTTGTCCTCAACCTGTTCGGACAGGCCGCATCGACGCCGCAATATGCGATACATGAGGAGGACTGCCTCGAGTGGTTGCATACGCTGCTCAGCGACGGAGCGAGTCTGCCCGAGTGGCTGGACTATCCGTTGAAACATCATCCCCTGCTGTTCATCGGGTGTGAGATACCCGATTGGCTAGGCCGATTCCTGCTGAGGCTGTCCAGTAACTCCCGGCTTTCTCTGGAGCGAAACAAGTTCTTCTTCGTCAACACCTCGACATCGCGCGAACCTGCACTGTCCAACTTCTTCGCCACATACTGTCGCAAGACATTGGTGCAACAACTCGATATGGAGCCAACGGCATTCGCTTCTGAACTCCGGGCCCGTTGGGAGCAGCACAGCGCGAACAGGATTCACGCGCCGATCCCCGCTCAGCCGATGGGCGATATCAGCTGTTCCGCTGTCGATACTCCAACAATCTTCATAAGTTACATGCGAGAGGACGTGGACGCCGCGCGGCGACTGTGTTCGGCGATCAGCAGCCTCGGCGGGGACGTCTGGCTCGACGAACGGAGAATCAATCCGGGGGACGCGTGGGAGCAGGAGGTCCTGAACCGCATCCGCCGAACCGTTCGTCTGTTTGTCCCGGTCATTTCGGCCAACACCGAGAGTGCTGATGAAGGCTACGTCTTCCGGGAGTGGAAGGAGGCCAGTGAGCGCTCGCTGTCGATCATGGGTCGGCGCTTCATCGTTCCGGTCGTGATCGATGAAAGCTACGACGGAGATGCAAGTCGTTATCGCCAGATTCCAGATGAATTCCGCGGCTTACATTTCGGCGGTGCTCCGAGCGGTGACCCAGACCCGGTGCTGCTCGCCACGCTGACTGCCGAAATCCGCGCCATGCGTCGCACTGACGCGGCCTGAAGGGTGCCGGGCAATGCAACTCAACAATGACAACCCGTGGCCCGGTCTCGAGTCCTTTCACGAGAGCGCACGCGCGTTCTTCTTTGGGCGTGACCAGGAGATCAAGTTACTTCGGGATCGTGTACTGGATGCGCCGGTCACGGTTTTGTACGGCCGTTCCGGACTCGGCAAGACGTCGCTGCTACAGGCTGGTCTCTTCCCGGTGCTACGGGAGGGCAACTTCCTGCCGGTCTACATT
>CAMFLL010000050.1 GCA_945957405.1 uncultured Mycolicibacterium sp.
TCCCCGACACCCCACTGGTGCGGGCCGCAGGGGAGTACATCCGTGAACGCGAGGACGACCTCCTGTACCACCATTCCGTGCGGGTCTATCTCTTCGGCGCGCTGCAAGGAAAGCTCCGCGGGATCGAGCCCGATCTCGAACTGCTCTATGTCGGTGCGATGTTCCACGACATCGGGCTCACCGAGCCGTTGCGCAGCGAATCCACCCTGCGCTTCGAGGTCGACGGTGCCAACGCCGCCCGCGATTTCCTGCTGGAGCACGGTGTCGCGGAGTCCGACGCGCGCAAGGTGTGGTTGGCGATCGCGCTGCACACCACCCCGGGCGTGCCCGAGTTCCTCGACCCGGAAATCGCACTGGTCACCGCGGGCGTCGAAACCGACGTGCTCGGTATCGGCCGCGACGAATTGCCCGAGGGCGCAATCGATGCGGTGACCGCCGCTCACCCGCGCCCTGACTTCAAACGGCGCATCCTGCACGCCTTCACCGAAGGGGTGCGCCAGCGTCCCGGTAGCACGTTCGGCACGGTCAACGCCGACGTGCTGTCGCACTACGACCCGAGCTTTCGCCGTGACGATTTCGTCGACATCATCGTGAGCAACAGCTGGCCGGAATAGCGCCGAAGAGGGTCGTTGGTCCCTGGGCAAGGGGCCGAGGGTATCTGGCGGACGGGGTGGCTCCGAGCTAACGTCGGCATGAGACGGCAGGTGTCACAAGGAGGCATGAAATGTCCACGCATCGAGGCGTTCTGGTCGGTGTCGACGGATCCGCATATGCGAAGGTGGCCGTCGACTGGGCGGCCCGCGTGGCGGCATCGCGCAACGTGGTGCTCACGCTCGTGCATGTGCTCAATCCGCCGCTGATGATGACCTGGCCCGAGGTGCCCATGCCGCCCACGTTCACGCGGTGGCAGCAGGATGAGGGGGCCGCCGTCCTCGACGCCGTGACCGCCCTGGCCCAGGATGCCGCCCGCGAGTCCGGTGGTGTGCGGGTGGTGACCGAGATGCCGTCGGGGCCCACCCCGCAGACCCTGCTCGAACTGACCGGGGACGCCGACATGATCGTGGTCGGTTCGCGGGGGCACGGCGCGCTGGCCCGCGCGGTGTTCGGTTCCGTCAGTTCGAGTCTCGTGCGGCACGCGCACTGCCCGGTGGCCGTCATCCACGACGCCGATCCGGTGGCGCCGACGCCGGCCCTGGCGCCGGTGCTGCTCGGCGTCGACGGCTCGTCGGCATCGGAGGGCGCCACCGCACTGGCCTTCGACGAAGCGTCCCGGCGTGGTGTCGAACTGGTTGCGCTGCATGCGATCAGCGACACCGATGTGATCGAGCTGCCCGGTGTCGACTACCGCAACCTCGAGCAGGGTGCGCACGAGGTGCTCGGTGAACGGTTGGCCGGCTGGCAGGAGCGCTACCCGGATGTGTCGGTGCGTCGCGAGGTGGTCTGGTCGCGCCCGGCCCGCGCACTGGTGGAACGGGCGCCGCAAGCCCAGCTCGTGGTGGTGGGCAGCCACGGCCGCGGCGGGTTCACCGGGATGCTGTTGGGCTCGGTCAGCTCCACGGTGGTACAGGCGGTGCGCACCCCGGTGATCGTGGCCAGGCAGTCCTGATCGTGACCACCGCCGGGGTCGGGAACCGCATCATCGATTCCGTCATGCCGCGCTACGACGCCGTGCTCACCGAGCACGTGGTGGTCGCCGCCGATCCGAAGACAGTTCTGGACGCGGCGCGATCGATGGATCTGATGACCGTCCGCTCACCGATGGTGACGGTGCCGATGTGGATTCGTGGGCTACCTGCGCGGTGGTCGGGCAGAGCGGTTTCGGCGCCGAAGCGGCTGGTGATGGGTGACGGCGTGCTACCTGGCTGGGTCGTGCTGGGCGAGACGGCCGACGAGTTCGCGTTCGGGGCGGTCGGCAGGTTCTGGCAGCCGGTGATCGAGTGGCGCGACGTCGCCCGTGATGACTTCGCCGGCTTCGAGGAGCCGGGGTGGGGCAAGATCGCCGCCGATTTCACCGTGCGTCCCTACGGCGGCGGCAGCCTGTTGAGTTACGAATGCCGCACCATGACCACGGACCGGGTCTCGCGGCGTCGCTTCCGCCGGTACTGGTGGTTGATCAGGCCGTTCGTTGCGCACATCATGCGCGCGGCGGTGCGGACGGCGGCTGACTCCACGCAGTCCTGATCGAACAATTGTTCGATACACTGGTCGGGTGGGATGGCACAACGGACCGCCCAGCTGGGCTGAGATGCAGCGGGTGCTCAACAGCAAGCCGCGCCGGGCCGGCATGCCGCTGGGTGAACCGGCCGGTGACGGTGGCGACAGCCCGGCCTGGTCGCGCAAGCGCGAGGAGTACGAGGGCCCCGGTGAACCCCGGATCCGGTCTTCTGTTCCGTACGCCGAATTGCACGCGCATTCGGCATACAGCTTTCTCGACGGCGCCAGCACGCCGGAGGAACTGGTCGAGGAGGCAGCCCGGCTGGATCTGCGGGCCATCGCGCTGACCGACCATGACGGTCTCTACGGGGTGGTGCGGTTCGCCGAGGCTGCCAGGGAGCTCGACATCGCGACGGTGTTCGGTGCGGAACTGTCCCTGGGCGCCGGGCCGGGAGCCGCCCGCGTCGACGTCCCCGATCCGCCAGGCCCGCACCTGTTGGTGCTGGCCCGCGGCCCGGAAGGGTACCGCCGGCTGTCGCGGGAGCTGGCCAAGGCGCATCTGGCCGGCGGCGAGAAGGGGCAGCTCCGATATGACTTCGACGGTTTGACCGCGGCGGCGGGCGGGCATTGGCAGATCCTGACCGGTTGCCGTAAAGGTCATGTGCGGCAAGCGCTTTCCGCTGGCGGCCCGGGCGCGGCGGAGGCTGCGCTGGCCGATCTGGTGGACCGGTTCGGTGCCGAGCGGGTCACCGTCGAGCTCAGCCGGCACGGTCACCCCGACGACGACGAACGCAACCTCGCCATGGTCGGCCTGTCGCGCCGGTTCGGGGTCGGTCTCGTCGCCACCACGGGCGCGCACTTCGCCGGCCCGTCGCGCTCGCGGCTGGCCATGGCAATGGGTGCCATCCGGGCCAGGCAGTCACTCGACGAGGGGGCGGGCTGGCTGGCCCCGCTGGGCGGTTCGCATCTGCGCTCAGGGGACGAGATGGCGACCCTGTTCGCTCATCTGCCCGAAGTCGTCACCGCCGCAGCCGAACTGGGGGAGCAGTGCGCATTCGGGCTGCAGCTCATCGCGCCGCAACTGCCTCCGTTCGATGTGCCCGCCGGGCACACCGAGGACAGCTGGCTGCGTGAGCTGGTGATGGTGGGCGCTGCCCGTCGCTACGGCCCCCGCACCGATGCGCCGCGCGCGTATGCGCAGATCGAACGTGAGCTGGCCATCATCGCGCAGCTGAAGTTCCCGGGCTATTTCCTCGTGGTGCACGACATCACCCGGTTCTGCCAGGAGAACAAGATCCTGTGCCAGGGTCGGGGGTCGGCCGCAAATTCCGCGGTCTGCTACGCCCTCGGGGTCACCCCGGTTGACCCGATCGCCAATGAGCTGTTGTTCGAACGGTTTCTGTCGCCCGCCCGGGACGGGCCGCCCGATATCGACATCGACATCGAATCGGATCTGCGTGAGCACGTCATCCAGTACGTCTACGAGCGGTACGGCCGGGACTACGCGGCCCAGGTGGCCAATGTCATCACCTACCGCGGCCGCAGCGCCGTCCGGGACATGGCCCGCGCGCTGGGCTTCTCGCAGGGCCAGCAGGACGCCTGGAGCAAGCAGATCAGCAAGTGGAACGGGCTGGCCGACTCGCCGGACGTCGACGGTATCCCCGAACCCGTGATCGACCTGGCATGTGAGATCAAGAACCTGCCGCGGCACATGGGCATCCACTCCGGCGGGATGGTGATCTGCGACCGTCCCATCGCCGATGTGTGCCCGGTGGAGTGGGCCCGCATGGAGAACCGCAGTGTCCTGCAGTGGGACAAAGATGACTGTGCGGCAATCGGTTTGGTGAAGTTCGATCTGCTGGGGCTCGGTATGCTGTCGGCCCTGCACTACGCCGTGGATCTGTTGGCCGAGCACAAGGGTGTCGAGGTCGACTTCGCCCGCCTCGACCTCTCCGAACCGGCCGTCTACGAAATGCTGCAACGCGCGGATTCTGTCGGGGTGTTCCAGGTGGAGTCGCGGGCCCAGATGGCGACCCTGCCGCGGCTGAAGCCACGGGTGTTCTACGACCTGGTGGTCGAGGTCGCGCTGATCCGCCCCGGCCCCATCCAGGGTGGATCGGTACACCCCTACATCCGCAGGCGCAACGGGCTTGACCCGGTCACCTACGACCATCCGTCGATGGAGCCGGCGCTGCGGAAGACGTTGGGCGTACCGCTCTTCCAGGAGCAGCTGATGCAGCTGGCGGTCGACTGTGCGGGGTTCACGGCCGCCGAGGCGGACCAGTTGCGCCGGGCCATGGGTTCGAAACGCTCGACGGAGAAGATGCGGGGGTTGCGCGACAGGTTCTACGACGGCCTGCGGGACATGCACGGGATCACCGGCGATCTCGCCGACCGGATCTACGAGAAGCTGGAGGCATTCGCGAATTTCGGTTTCCCGGAGAGTCATTCGCTCAGTTTCGCGTCGCTGGTCTTCTATTCGTCGTGGCTGAAACTGCATCACCCGGCCGCGTTCTGCGCCGCGCTGTTGCGGGCCCAGCCGATGGGGTTCTATTCGCCGCAGAGCCTGGTCGCCGACGCGCGCAGGCACGGTGTTGTGGTGCACGGGCCCGATGTCAACCTCAGCAAGGACTACGCCGACCTGCAGAACGGCGGACTGGAGGTGCGACTGGGCCTGGGGGCGGTACGGCATATCGGTGACGAGCTGGCACAGCGCCTGGTCGCCCAGCGGGAGGCCGCTGGGCCGTTTACCTCACTGCTGGATCTGACCGGCCGGATGCAATTGACGGTGCCGCAGACCGAGGCGCTGGCCACCGCCGGCGCGCTGGGTTGCTTCGGGATCACCCGACGCGAAGGGCTGTGGGCCGCCGGCGCGGCGGCCAGTGAGCGGCCGGACCGGTTACCCGGTGTGGGGACGTCGTCGCATGTCCCGGTGCTGCCCGGGATGAGTGAGGTGGAACTGGCCGCCGCCGACGTCTGGGCCACCGGCATCTCACCCGACAGTTATCCCACCCAGTTCCTGCGGGCGGATCTGGATGCCCTCGGCGTGGTTCCCGCCGATCAGCTGCTGTCGCTGCCCGACGGCACCCGGGTGCTGGTGGCCGGCGCGGTGACGCACCGGCAGCGCCCGGCCACCGCCCAGGGGGTGACGTTCATGAACCTCGAGGACGAGACCGGCATGGTCAACGTCCTGTGCTCGCCGGGGGTGTGGTCACGGCACCGGAAGCTGGCGCAGACGGCATCGGCGTTGGCGATCCGGGGGATCGTGCAGAACGCGACCGGTGCGGTCACCGTCATCGCCGACCGGATGAGCCGGATCGACATGAAGGTCGGCTCACGCTCACGCGATTTCCAGTGACCGCGAGCGGTCAGCCCTCGGTGGGCGTGGTCCACACCTTGTCGATACTCACCTTGATCCGAGTGCTGTAGCTCCCCATCGACTCGGTCAGTCCGAACTCGTCCGACAACTCGCCGTACTTGTCCCAGTACGGCTGATCGGCACGCGGATCGACATCCTCGGCGTCGATGGTGGCCGTGCCACCGATGGCGATGATGCCGCCGCCGTTGCCGTCGGAATCCAGGTTCAGGCTGACCTGCGGGTGGTTATGGATGTGGCGGACCTTGGCGGCCGACGGCATGGTGTAGATGACGACGTGGTCCTCCTGCAGGAGAAACCAGATCAGTCGCGGCACCGGCTGTCCGGACTTGGCCACGGTGGTCAGCCAACCGTATTCGTCGTCCGTGAGTCGGCTGGAAACTTCTTGCGTCAGTTCGGCGGTCATGTCCGCGAATGTAGTCTCCGGTCATGACACTCAACCTGGGCGCTGATGAACTCCTGACGACCACCCGTTCGGTCCGCAAACGCCTGGACTTCGACAAACCGGTGTCGCGCGAGGTGCTCACGGAGTGTCTCGAGGTGGCGCTGCAGGCGCCGACCGGTTCGAATCTGCAGGGCTGGCAATGGGTGTTCGTCGACGACCAGGAGAAGAAGAAGGCGCTCGGCGAGATCTACCGCGTCAGCTTCGAGGCCTATCGCAACTCGAAACCGCCGCAGTTCGCCGACGACGACCCGCGGACCCAGCAGCGCGAACGGGTCGTCGACTCGGCGTCCTATCTGGCCGAGCGCATGGGTGATGCGCCGTGGCTGCTCGTGCCGTGCCTGGAGGGCTCGGTCGAACACGGTAAGGAGGGTGGCGCCGGTTTCTGGGGGTCGCTGCTACCCGCGGTCTGGAGTTACATGCTGGCCCTGCGTGAGCGTGGTCTCGGCTCGGCCTGGACCACGCTGCACCTCGTGGGCGAGGGGGAGAAGCAGGCCGCCGACGTGCTCGGCATCCCATACGAGAAGTACCGCCAGGGCGGCCTGTTCCCCATCGCCCACACCAAGGGCACCGACTTCAAGCGCGCCAAGCGGCTACCTGCCGAGCAGGTGACGCACTGGAACAGCTGGTGACCTGCGCCAGGTCAGCCCAGGTGGGCTGACAGCAGCCACGCAGGCACCGACTTGCGGCCGCCCGGCTCGTCACGGATGTCGCCGGCGAATTCCTTGAAGTTCTCCAGGAAGCTCTCCGGCACGTTGGCGTGGATACGGGCCGGCCGGATGTCGTCGATGGTCCAGTACTTGCCGACGACCTCGCGCAGTTCATCCTCGGTCACGGGGTTGGCCCCGCCGACCGGCATATGGTTGCGGTCGAACACCAGCACGAAGTACGAGGCGCCCGGTGCGGCGGCGCAGACGATCGACTGCTGGTAGCCCTCACGCAGTTCCACGGGCATCGAGTGGAACAACGTCGAGTCGATGATGGTGCCGAACGTGCCGTCGTATCCGGTGAACGCACTGATGTCGGCGACGTCGAAGCTGGCATTGGACAGGCCACGTTTGGCGGCCTCGGCGCGGGCCATGTCGATCGCGGTCGGCGACTGGTCCAGCCCCACCGTGGTGAAGCCGCGCTCCGCCAGATGCAGGGACACCGCGGCCTCACCGCAGCCCGCGTCGAGCACGTCACCGTGCACCTTGCCCGCGTCGATCAGCGCGGCGATCTCCGGCTGGGGTTCGCCGATACTCCAAGGCGGTCGATTACCCGCACCCATCTCGGCACTCTCACCGCGGTAGGCGGCGTCGAACATTACGTCGGAAGGTGTTTCGGTCATGTCTCCGGTGTATCAACCAAGTTGATATATGTCAATATGATTGACATGAAAAGCGGTACGGGGCAACCACTCGGCTATCTGCTACACCGGGTGGCCGCGGCCTTGCGCGCCGAGGTGGTGGCCACGGCGCTCGAGCCCATCGGCCTGACGTTCGGTGAGTACATCTGCATGCGCATGCTGTCGCACAGCCCGGGTAAGTCGAACGCCGATTTGGCGCGCGACGCGATGGTGTCGCCGCAGGCGATGAACATGGTGCTGCGGGGACTGCAGGACCGTGGCCTGATCGCGCGTCCGGCGACGGTCGCCTCCGGTCGATCACTGCCCGCCGAGCTGACCCGTCAGGGCCTCGATGTGCTCAAGGGCGTCGACCCGGGCATCCGGCAGGCCGAACGCAAACTGCTCGCAGTGCTGAGCGACTCCGATCGCGAGCATCTACGCCGGATCCTGGCACTGCTCGGCTGACCCGACCCGCTCACATCGTGGCGCCGGGAAAGCCGTGCTGGCGCCAGGCCTCGTACACCGCCACCGCGGCGGCGTTGGACAGGTTCAGTGACCGTCGGCCGGCCAGCATCGGTATCCGCACCTTCGCGGTGATGTGCGGATCGGCAAGGGTCTCGGCATCCAGTCCGGTCGGCTCGGGACCGAACATCAATACGTCGCCCGGTTGGTAGCCGATATCGGCGAAAGACTTATCGGCGTGTGCAGTGAATGCGTACACCCGCTCGGGTGCAAGAGCCTCCCATGCGGCCGCCAGCGATGCATGCACCGATACCGACGCGAGGTCGTGATAGTCCAATCCCGCCCGCCGTAGTTTGGGTTCGGACAGGTCAAAGCCCAATGGTTCCACCAGATGCAACTCCGCGCCGGTGGCCGCCACCATCCGGATTGCATTGCCGGTGTTGGGGGCGATTCGAGGGGAGAAGAACATGAGCCGAAACATCACTCGATGATGTCAGGTGGCCTGCGTCAATTTGCTCGACGCAGCCAACAGTGGCTGCCAGCACACCCATTGACTCTGTCTGTTCAGTAAGAATTGTGGAAGCCCTTCGCGGGGACTGTCATACTTCTCCAATTGCCACGCGAATTGCGCCCGCTCGAACTCACGGATGGGTCGAATTAGCAGGAAGTCCTATGAAGGCGGAAAGAGTCAATAGCATCGAGAGCGCGAGCGCGATCGGCCAGGCATCGAGCCGCCATTCTTTGCGGGAGGGCACCGTCCGGTGACGATGTTCGACAAGCCCCAGGGGTTCGAGCAACCTGCTGGTTTCGATCAGGGTGCGCAACCCGTGGCCGTCCCGGACCCCGGGTTCGAACACGCCCAGACTGCCCCGGCCAAACGTCCCAACGGGTTGTCGCTGGGAAACTGGCCGGTCCGCCGCAAGGTGCTGGCGATCGCGTTGGTGCCGCTGTTGCTGGCCGCGGTCTTCGGCGGAATCCGCATCTACAGCAGCTGGACGCAGGCCCGTGAGCTGAGGTTGGCCGCCGATCGCACCGAACTGGTACAGCCGATCAACAATTACATGGGTGCCCTGGAGAACATGCTGGTGGCCACGCCGGACGACGTGCAGCAGGCCAAGCAGTCCTTCGATCAGAACAGCACTGCACTGCGCGAGCGGTTGGACAGTACCGACGTCGTCCCTGATGTGCGCCTCGCGGTCACCACTCTGCTCGACTACGGCCGCAACCTCGTCGACAAGGTCGGCGCCGACCAGGTCGACTTACGGCAACGTGTCACCACCTTTGCTCCGTTGTTGCTGACGTCGGAGACCGCGATCACCGGGTCGGTCCGTGTCGACGACGAGCAGGTCCGCCTGGAAGCCGAGGGACTCGCCCGCGCCGTCGGCTCTCGCGGCCAGATGGCGATGCAGCGGATGCTCGTCGAACAGGGCGATGCGCTGCCCGAGCCGATTCTGCGGTCCTCGATGATCGGCCTGGCCGGAACCGAACCCAACACGGTCACGGGCATGGCCTCGCTCCTCGGCGGCGCGTCCGAACAGGCCAACACCCTGCGGTCGCAGATGGTGCAACGCCTCTCGACGCTCTCGGATCCGACCGTCTCACTGGTGGGCAACCAGGAGCTGCTGCAGTCGATCAGTGCCACCAACCAGATCGCCCAGAGTCTGATCGACTCGACCACGTCGAGTATCACCAGCACCGTCGACGCCGAGGCAAACCAGCAGCGCAACAACGCCATCCGCGACGCGCTGATAGTGCTCGCGGCAATCCTGATCGCGCTGGCGATCGTGGTGCTGGTGGCCCGATCGCTGACCCGGCCGCTGCGCACGCTGCGGGACAGCGCCCTGAAGATCGCCCACGAGGATCTGGCCACCGAGATCGAGCGCGTCAAGGCCGGCGATGAACGCGAGCCCCTGCCGCTGCCCATCCACACGTCCGAGGAAATCGGTCAGGTGGCGCATGCCGTCGACGAACTGCACACCCAGGCCCTGCTGCTGGCCGGCGACGAGGCGCGGCTGCGCGTCATGGTCAACGACATGTTCGAGACGCTCTCGCGCCGCAACAAAACCCTTGTCGATCAACAGCTCTCGTTGATCGACCGGCTGGAACGCAACGAACAGGACTCCGACCGGCTCGACAGTCTGTTCCGCCTCGACCACCTGGCCACCCGGATGCGCCGCAACGGCGCGAACCTGCTGGTGCTCGCGGGCGCGCAGGTGACGCGCGACCAGAGTCAGCCTGTCCCGCTGGTCTCGCTGATCAACGCCGCGGCCTCCGAGGTCGAGGACTACCAACGGGTCGAGACCGGCATGGTGCCCGACTGCTCGGTGACCGGCGCCGCGGCCGGTGACTCCGTGCACCTGCTGGCCGAGCTGGTCGACAACGCGCTGCGGTACTCGCCGCCCAACTCGCAGGTGCGCGTCACGGCGGTGCACACCAGCGACGGCGGTGTCCTGATCGACGTCTTCGACGCCGGCCTCGGCATGACCGACGGTGACCTGCGCATCGCGAACATGCGCCTGAACGCCGGCGGTGAGGTCAGCCCCGACAACACCCGGCACATGGGGCTTTTCGTGGTCGGAAGGCTCGCGCGCCAGCACGGCATGGTGGTGCGACTGCTACCCGGCACCACCGGCAACGGCACCATTGCCCAGGCATACCTGCCACCGCAGCTCCTCGACGGTTACGTCCGGGTCGAGCCCGGTCGCGCCGATCAGCCGCCGGCGGTGGCCCCGGATTACACGGACTACACCGACTACGCCGACTACGAGGTGC
Organism: uncultured Mycolicibacterium sp.; assembly: GCA_945957405.1. GTDB lineage: Bacteria > Actinomycetota > Actinomycetes > Mycobacteriales > Mycobacteriaceae > Mycobacterium. The sequence goes on from CAMFLL010000050.1 coordinate 10,534, forward strand.
CGGCCGCGTTCGTCGACGACGACCCGCCGACGGAGCCGGGCAGAGTCGCCGAACTGGAGGAGGTCGTCGAGGCTGCGACCGACGCGGAGCCCGAGGGTGAATCTGAGTCCGACGGCGACGCCTCGGTGACGCTGCTGCCGCGGCGCAGCCCGGGGTCCAGTGGCATCACCGGTACCACGGCCGAGCAGCCGTTCGGGCAGCCGGAGGAACCCGCCGCGCCCTCGGGACGCGACTGGTGGGGTGGCGGCCAGGCGGCCGACGAAGCCGCGGCCCCGGCCGAAGAACAGCCCGAGGCCCCGGCCGCCGAGGCGCCGTCGAACACCGCGGGCTTCTTCGCATCGCGCCGACTGGCCCGCAGGCAGGCCGCCGAACAGCAGGACCAGTCTGAGGTGGCGCCGGAGCCCGAGGTGCCGGAGGAGACCGATGAGGCGGTCGACGGCGGTGCCGAAGCCGCGGTCGACGAACTCGTCGAGGAGCACATCGCCGAGGAAGCGCCCACCGACGGAGCACCTGTCGAGGAGGCACCCGCTGAGGAGGCACCTGTCGAAGTGGCTCGACCGGCGCGGTCCCCGCAGAACGTCGTCGACACCGGTTCACTCGACCTGTCCGACATGGACCGTCTGGCCCGTGAACTCTCGCCGCACCCGACCAGTACGGGAGTGGATCTGATCTACCAGAACATGTTGTCGGAATGGCTTGTCGACCCGCACGAGCTCGCCACGACACAGGACTGGAAGTCGGTGTGGGACAACGGCTGGGCGGCCGCAGCGGATGCGGAGAACGTCCCTGTCGAATCACACACCGACCACGGTCTGCCGGTGCGCGCGCCGGGGGCACGTCTGATTCCCGGCGGAACACCCGTGGCGGCCAACGGAACCGAGCACGATGATGGCGCCGAGACGGTGGCGGCCAACAGCGGCCAACTGTTCGGCGAGCCCAATGACCGGGGTGCGATCGAACGGGATCCGGATGCGATCCGCGCGTCGATGAGCAATCATTTCGGTGGGGTGCGTGCGGCACGGACGCACACCAGCAGCACGAGTCGAGGACGCGAGGACGAATGAGTTACGCGCAGAGTTCGCCGGAGAATCCACTGGATTGGGTGGTGTCCAAGTTCGCTCGTGACATCCCCGGCGTCGCGCATGCCGTCCTGGTGTCCGTGGACGGGCTGCTGATCGCCGCCAGCGAGCATCTGCCCCCCGAGCGAGCCGACCAGCTGGCTGCCGTGACATCGGGACTGGCCAGCTTGTCCGCCGGGGCCGCACAGCTCTTCGACGGGGGCCGGGTGTTGCAGTCGGTGGTCGAGATGGATCACGGCTACGTGCTGATCATGCAGGTCGGCGACGGATCGCAACTGGCCACCCTGGCGTCCAAATCGTGCGATATCGGCCAGGTCGGCTACGAGATGGCGGTTCTGGTGGAGCGTGTGGGTGGCATCGTGCAGGCCACCCGGCGGCGCGCGCCCCAGCCGTCGTGAAATGAGCGGCGATGGACAGATTCGAACCGCCGGGACGGGCACATGAAGCGAGTCTGGTCCGTCCGTACACACTGACGGCGGGCCGCACCGACACCACGGTGGACCTGCCGATGGAAGCTCCTGTGCAGACACTGGAGTCCGCCCTGTTCCACCGGTGGCCGCCCAATGACATGCGCGGCAGAATCATCCAACTGTGCATCAAGAGCCCGTCAGTGGCGGAAATCTCAGCGCGCCTGAATGTTCCTCTCGGTGTGGCCCGTGTCCTGGTCGGTGATCTGGTCACGTCGGGTTACCTTCGTGTGCAGACAACTCTGACCGAGCAATCCAGCCGAGACGAACGACGCGAACTCATAGGAAGGACACTCCGTGGCCTACGCGCACTCTGAGAGGCGTGACGCCGCGTCGACGAAGATCGTCATCGCGGGCGGCTTCGGCGTCGGCAAGACCACATTTGTGGGCGCGGTGTCCGAGATCATGCCGCTGCGCACCGAGGCCATGGTCACCAACGTGTCAGCCGGGGTGGACGGCCTGGCGGAGACGCCCTCGAAGACCACCACGACGGTTGCCATGGACTTCGGCCGGATCACGCTCGGCGACGATCTGGTCCTCTATCTGTTCGGCACACCCGGGCAGCGGCGGTTCTGGTTCATGTGGGACGACCTGGTGCACGGTGCCATCGGCGCGATCGTCCTGGTCGACACCAGGCGACTGCAGGACAGCTTCGCCGCCGTCGACTTCTTCGAGAACCGCAAGATCCCGTTCGTGATCGCGGTCAACCAGTTCGACGAGGCGCAGCGGTTCCCGGTCGAGGAGGTGCGTCAGGCCCTGGCGCTGCCGGACCGGATCCCGGTGATCACCGTCGACGCGCGCGACCGGAACTCCGCGAAGGAAGCGTTGATCGCAGTCAGCGAGTACGCGCTGGAATCCCTGTCTGCTGCCGGGTGAACTGGTCGGATCGCGAATTCGTCGAGCACGACTTCCGCGACGACGACCTGGGTGGGCTGCAGACCGAGCGGGTGGTGTTCGACGGGTGCGACTTCTCCGGGGTGAACCTCGCCGAATCCGAGCATTCGGGCAGTGCCTTCCGTAACTGTAGGTTCGACCGGACGGTGCTGTGGCACAGCACTTTTCGCAATTGCAGCGTGATGGGGTCGGTTTTCACCAACTGCCGGCTGCGGCCCGTGACATTCGATGAGGTCGACCTGTCGCTGGCCGTCCTCGGCGGTGCCGATCTGCGGGGCGTCGACCTGTCCGGATCCCGCCTGCGGGAGGCGTCGCTGGTCGAGGCCGATCTGCGCAAAGCGGTGCTGCGCGGCGCCGACCTGTCGGGCGTGCGGGCCGTGGGCGCCCGGTTGGACGAAGCCGACCTACGGGGCGCGCGGATCGACCCGACGCTGTGGACCACGGCATCGCTGCGGGGCGCCAAGATCGACATCCACCAGGCACTGGCGTTCGCCGCCGCGCATGAGCTCAACGTGCACGGGGAGTAGCTATTCCTTCCCTTTGCCCCGCGAGCGCTCCCCCTTTCCCGCGCTCGCGGCAAAGAGGGAGAGGGGAGGTGCGGGGGCTAGGCGCCCTTCAGCCGGATCTTCCAGCGCACGAAGCTCAGGTAGGCGACGCTCAGCACGGCCAGCATCGCCATGTCGAACCACCACGCCGACGACGTGTGCTCCCAGTGCGCGTCCTTGGGTGTCAGAGGGCCGGGCACCAGCTTGATCAGATCGATCGTCGAGGCCGACGCCGCGAAGCCCCACCGGGCCGGTGTGATCCACGACAGCTGGTCGAGCACCAGGCGATCGGTCACCGGGATCATGCCGCCGGAGAACACCAGCTGACTCATCACGGCCACCACCAGCAGCGGCATGATCTGTTCGGCGGTCTTGGCCATCGCCGACAGCGCCAGGCCCACCATGGCCGCGGTGACCGTCGTCAGTGCCATCACGACGAAGAGATCGACTGTCGGATTGCTCAGACCGACGGAACCCTGTGTGGGACCGCCCTTTCCGAGCACCGTGATCCCGGTGGCGATGCTCGACTGGATCACCGCGAAGATGGCGTACACGCACACCTTGGCGAGCAGGTAGGCGGTGGTCGACAACCCGACGGCCTGCTCACGCAGGAAGATGGCCCGCTCACCGATCAGGTCACGCACCGTCAGCGCGGTGCCCATGAAGATCGCACCCACGTTGAGCAGCACGAGAATCTGCCCTGGCTCGTTGGGGGCGTTACCCATGGGATCGGGCACCCCGAAACCGACAGTGCCCGGCACCGACAGCGACAGCACACCCATGATGAACGGCAGCAGGGCCAGGAAGATGAAGTAGCCGCGGTCGGACACGATGAGCCGGATCTGCCGGCGCGCGATCGTGGAGAACTGTCGCAGCAGCGAGGTCTTCGCGGGTTTGCCGAGATCGGCCGGTTGGGTCGCCGCCGGCTGCGGCGGAGTCGGCCCGGTGCGCTCGAGGTATTTGCGTTTGGCGTCGTCGGGATCGCCCGCGACCGAGGAGAAGATGTCGGCCCAGTTCGTCGTGCCCATCTGGGGTCCGATCTGGCTGGGCGGTCCGCAGAACGCGGTCTTGCCGCCGGGTGCCAGCAGCAGCACCTGATCACAGACGTCGAGATACGTCAGTGAGTGCGTCACCACCAGCACGACGCGACCCGCGTCGGCGAGCTGGCGCAGCATCGTCATGACCTGACGGTCCAGGGCGGGATCCAGCCCGGAGGTCGGTTCGTCGAGGATCAGCAGCGACGGTCCGGTCAGCAGCTCGAGGGCCACCGATGCGCGCTTGCGCTGACCGCCCGAGAGCTTGTCCACCCGGGTCTCGGCGTGCTGGGTCATCTCGAGTTCCTCGAGAACCTGCGCGACGACCTGTGCGCGGTCCTCCTTGCTGGTGTCCGGTGGCAGCCGTAGCTCCGCGGCGTACATCAGCGCCTGGTTGACCGTCAGCTGGCCGTGCACCACGTCGTCCTGGGGCACCATCCCGATCCGGGAGCGCAGCGAGGCGTACTCGGCGTGGATGTCGTGGCCCTCGAAGGTGATGGTGCCGCTGGTGGGATGCGTGTATCCGGCGACCTGTTTGGCGAACGTCGACTTGCCGGCCCCCGACGGGCCGATCACGGCGGTCAGGGTGCCCGGGCGGGCGTCGAGCGAGATGTTGTCGAGCAGTGTCTTGTTGCCCTCGATGGTCCACGTCAGGCCGCGTACCTCGAGACCACCGGTGCGGGTGGCTGCGGCAGTCTCCGAGCGGCGCGCCAGGGTGCCGCCGGTGAAGACCAGGTCGACGTTACCGATGGTGACGACGTCACCGTCGGTCAGCAGCGCCGAGTCGACGCGCTGGCCGTTGACGAACGTGCCGTTGATGCTGCGGTTGTCGAGGATCTGCGTGCCGGTGGGGCCCGAGACGAGCGTGGCGTGGTGGCGCGAGGCCAGCACGTCGGGGATGACGATGTCGTTGTCGGTGGCCCGGCCGATCTTGATGGATCCCGGCGGTGCGTCGGGGGCGCGCCCCGGCCGCAGGATCTTGAGCATGCTGGTGGCCAGGTTGCCGTCCCCGCCGGAGCGCTGCGGTATGGCCGTCGGCCCCATCTGCGTGGGCATGCTGCCGGCGGGCGCCTGCTGCGGCACCGGCTGCGACGTGCTCGGGGGATACCCCGGCTGATATCCGCCGGTCGGATACCTCGGCTCGGCCCCGCTGGTCGGGTACACCGGCTGCGACCGCGGTCCGGTCTGATACGGCGGTGCCGGAGGTGCGCCGGTCGGCCAGTTACCGCCGGTCGGATACATCGGTTGTGACGGCGGCGGCGCCGGATGGGACGGGTACGTTCCGCTGGGTGTCCGGGTGGTGACCGGTGCCTCAGCGGTCGGCGGCCGGCCCACCGACCCCGTCGCGGCCCGGCCGATGTCGAAGCTAAGCGGCGGGCCGTCCGGATTGCCCCTGTTGAACGCCAAGCCGTCGCGGATGTCCACGGCGGGCAACCGGCGTCCGTTGACGAACATGCCGTTGAGCGAGCCGTTGTCGATGGCCATCCAGCGCCCCTGGTCGAACCGCAGCACCAGGTGGGCGCGGGAGATCAGGGGGTGGGCGATGCGCACGTCGGCGCGTAGATCACGCCCGATCACGACATCGTTGCCTGCGGCGAAGGTGCGCTGAGACCCGTCGTACCGAACGGTCAGCGAAGGCGCGACTGGTCGACTCATCGCGTCCAACCTTAGCGGTCGGGGGCCCCGGTGAGCACGCAGTGGGTGTGGCTGTAGATGGTCGGCATGCACTGGTTGCAGTGCGTGCACGCCGAGAACACGGTGTGCGCGTCGCCGTCGGCGCGGATGCGGTCCAGCAGATCCGGTTCGGCCAGCAGCGCCCGGCCCATCGCGACGAAATCGAAACCCTCGGCCATCGCGGTGTCCATGGTCTCGCGATTGGTGATGCCGCCGAGCAGGATCAACGGCATGGTCAGTTCCGCCCGGAACAGTCGCGCGTCGCGCAGCAGGTAGGCCTCGCGGTAGGGATAGGAGCGCAGGAAGTTCTTGCCCAGCATCCGGACGCCCCAGCGCATCGGCGGCTTGAACACGCCGGCGAACTCCTTGACGGGGGCGTCGCCGCGGAAGAGGTACATCGGGTTCACCAGCGATGAGCCCGCCGTCAGTTCGATCGCGTCCAGGCCGCCATCGTCCTGCAGCCATCTCGCGGTCTGCAGGGATTCCTCGGTGTTGATACCGCCCCGCACCCCGTCGGCCATGTTGAGCTTGGCGGTGACCGCGATCCGTCCGCCGCCGTGCTCGTCGACGGCCTGGCGGACCGCGCGCACGACGCCGCGCGCCACCTTGGCCCGATTCTCCAGGGAGCCGCCGAACTCGTCGTCACGCCGGTTGATCAGCGGGCTCAGAAATGAACTGCAGAAGTAGTTGTGGCCGAGATGGACCTCGACGGCGTCGAAGCCGGCGTCGATCGCGTGGCGGACGGCGTGCGCGTGGGCGGCGATGACGTCACGGATGTCCTCGGCGGTGGCTTTGCGGGCGAATTTCATCGCGATGGGATTGAAGAAGCGCACCGGCGCCAGAGCGGCGGCCTTGTTGGACCGGGAGTCGGCGACGGGTCCGGCATGGCCGATCTGCGCGCTGATCGCCGCGCCCTCGGCGTGCACGGCGTCGGTGAGCCGCCGCAGGCCGGCCACCGCTTCGGGGCGCATCCAGATCTGGCGGCCCTCCGTGCGTCCGCCCGGCGACACCGCGCAGTAGGCCACCGTCGTCATTCCGACACCGCCGGCGGCCGGGCGCCGGTGGTAGTTGATCAGGTCGTCGGTGACCAGGGCGTGCGGGGTGGCGCCCTCGAAGGTGGCGGCTTTGATGATGCGGTTGCGCAGCGTCAGGGGACCGAGTGTGGCCGGACTGAACACATTGGGTGAAGTGTCCACGGCTGGCACTCTGCCAGAATGGGCGGCGTGGGTGCGACTGTTCTCGATGGAAAAGCCACGCGCGACGAGATCTTCATCGATCTCAAGGAGCGGGTGGCCAAGCTTGCGGTAGCGGGCGGCGACCAATTCGGCACGCCCGGGCTGGGCACGATCCTGGTCGGTGACGACCCGGGGTCGCAGGCCTACGTGCGGGGTAAGCACGCGGATTGCGCCAAGGTGGGCATCAACTCGATCCGCCGTGACCTGCCCGCGGACATCACCCAGGCCGAGCTCGACGCCACCATCGACGAGCTGAACGCCAACCCGGAATGCACGGGCTACATCGTGCAATTGCCGCTTCCGAAGCACCTCGACGAGAACGCGGCGCTGGAACGCGTCGACCCGGACAAGGACGCCGACGGCCTGCACCCGACGAACCTGGGCCGGTTGGTGCTCAACGAACCCGCGCCATTGCCGTGCACGCCGCGCGGCATCGTGCACCTGCTGCGTCGCTTCGAGGTGGAGATCGCCGGCGCGAACGTCGTGGTGATCGGCCGCGGCGTCACCGTCGGCCGTCCGTTGGGCCTGTTGCTGACCCGTCGGTCCGAGAATGCGACGGTGACGTTGTGCCACACGGCAACTCGGCACCTGCCCGAGCTGACCCGGCAAGCTGACATCATCATCGCGGCGGTGGGGGTGCCGCACATGGTGACCGCCGACATGGTCAAACCGGGTGCCGCCGTGGTGGATGTCGGTGTCAGCCGCGTGGACGGCAAGCTCACCGGCGACGTCCATCCCGGCGTCTGGGATGTGGCGGGCCACGTGTCTCCCAACCCTGGTGGGGTCGGTCCACTGACACGCGCCTTCCTGTTGACCAACGTCGTCGAACGCGCGGAAGCGATGGCGGCGCAATGAATGTGCGCACCGCGATCCGGGCGCAGTGGCCCATCCTCGCGGTCGGGCTGATCTTTGCGGTGGCGTTCGTGCTCGTGGCGGCAGGCTTCTGGCGCCGCGGCGCGCTGCTCATCGGAATCGGGGTGGGCGTCGCCGCGATGCTGCGGATGGCGCTCTCCGAGGACCGGGCCGGGCTGCTGGCGGTGCGGACGAAGTCCATCGATTTCGTGACCACGGCCTCGGTGGCGGCCGCCGTGCTGTACACCGCGTGGACCATCGATGCGCTGGGTACCACCTGACGACTCTTCGGGATTTTGGAAAACCGGCGACGCGGTTGACCAGACCGTCAGTAAAATGCCGTCATGGGGGCTTTGAAAGAAAAATCGACGGCGCAGACAGGTGACGACTCACCGGACACGTTGCCCATGCTGCTCCGCAATCTGCACATCGAGTCGCAGTCCGTCCATCGGCAACAGGACACCCTGCGGCACTGGCTCGACGACCACGATCCCAGCAAGCCACTACGGATCAGTCTGCGCGCCAACGGTTTCGGCCTGCTGCTCAACGAGGTCGACGGACACAAACCGCACCACAACTAGTCGGGTGTGAAGGTCGCCCGGATGCACACGGTGATGTAGGGCAGCGCCAATCCGGTCGAATTGGCCAGCGCCGGATGGGTGGCCAGGAGTTCACGGACGCGATCCAGCGTCCGGTTCTGTACCGCTGCCGGCGAGGTGATGCAGTAGCTGCGCGACGCCACCAGGTCGATCAGTGCTTGCGGCGTAAGGTAATTCGTCCACTCCACCTGGTGGCGCTCGAGGTCGGCGAACGGTGCGGGCAGTGTCAGCGGGCTGAACGGATCGTGTTCGGGTCCAATGATCCGGCCCAGATCCCTGACCCAGCCGAGCCGCTCGTCGCGGGTGTTCCAGACCAGCCCCAGCCGGCCGCCGGGCCGCAGCACGCGGGCAACCTCGGGGATGGCCCGTTCGGGGTCGAACCAGTGCCAAGACTGTGCGACCAGGACGGCGTCGACGCTGTTGTCGTCGAGCGGGATCTCCTCGGCGGTGCCCAGTAGCGCCGGCGTGTCCGGCAGTGAGGTACACAGGACCTCGAGCATCTCGGCGAGGGGGTCCACCGCGACGACATCGAGGCCGCGTTCCACCAGTCGGGTGGTCAGCTTGCCGGTGCCCGCCCCGAGATCGAGGACATCGCGGGCACCGGGTGGCAACAGCCAGTCGATGGCACCCGGCGGGTACGACGGGCGGCCGCGCTCATAGGCCGCCGCCTGCGCGCCGAACGACAGCGAACGGGCGTTGTCGGCGTCGGTCACTGCTGCGCCAACTCCAGCGTCCGGCGGACAAGCACGCCGACGGCCTCGGACTCCACCAGGAAGCCGTCGTGACCGTAGATCGACTCCAGGACGTTGAGCCCGTCGCACCCCGGGAGCAGGTCGGCGAGTTCCTCCTGCAGTCGCAGGGGATACAGCCGGTCCGAGGTGATACCGCCGACGATCACCGGCACAGTGCAGGACCGCAGCGCGGCCTCCACGCCACCGCGGCCCCGGCCGACGTCGTGACTCGACAGCGCCTCGGTGAGGATGACGTAGCTGCCCGCATCGAACCGGGACACCAACTTGGCGCCCTGGTACTCGAGGTAGCTCTGGACGGCGTAGCGGCCACCGGTGAGCGGATCCTCTTTGTTGTCAGGGGGGCCCTGTGCATCGTTGCCGAACCGGGTGTCCAGTTCGAGTTCGCCGCGATAGGTCAGATGCGCGAACCGGCGCGCCAGCTGCAGCCCGGCGTCCGGGCTCCGGCCGGTGTCGTAATAATCGCCGTTCTGCCAGTTCGGGTCGGCCTTGATGGCCGCGATCTGGGTGCTCTGCGTGCCGATCTGGTCGGCGCTGGCGCGTGCCCCGACCGCCAGCACCAGGCCGGCGCGCACCGAGTCGGGATGACTGACCAGCCATTCCAGCGCACGCGCACCGCCCATGGAGCCTCCGACGACGGCGGCGACCTCGGTGATGCCGAGTGCCTCCAGGGCGGCGATGTCGGCGGCGACCTGGTCGCGCACGGTGACCAGCGGGAACCGCGAACCCCACGGCTTGCCGTCCCGGGCGAGCGAGCTGGGGCCGGTCGAGCCTCGGCAGCCGCCGAGCACGTTGGTCGAGATCGCGCACCATGTGGTGGTGTCGATGGGAGCACCTGGCCCGGCGACGCCGTCCCACCAGCCAGGCGTGGGATGGCCCGGTCCGGCGGGTCCGGTGATGTGGGAGTCGCCGGTCAGGGCGTGCAACACCATGACGACGTTGTCGCGGTTCGGCGACAACTCGCCCCAGCGCTGAACGGCGATGCTGACGTCGTCGAGCACTTCGCCGCTTTCCAGGGTCAGCGACCCGATGTCGACGATGGTGGTCTCGCCGTCGGCAGGGAGTGCCGCGACGAGTTTGTCGCGCACGCGGTCTTCGGAGATGGTCACTGGTTCACGCTTTCTCAAAAGGCCGCCACGGCCTTGGGGTCGGAGGCAGCGTCGGCCGCTCCGGCGCCCGTCACCGCAGCGGCTGCGTCGAATCCGCGCTCCAGGTCGGCCAGAATGTCGTCGATACCTTCGAGTCCGACGGCGAGCCGGACCAGGCCCGGTGTCACGCCGGTGCTCAGTTGCTCTTCGGCGGACAGCTGCTGATGTGTGGTCGAGGCGGGGTGGATCACCAGCGAGCGCACATCACCGATGTTGGCGACATGGCTGTGCAGGGTCAGCGCGTCGACGAAGGCCTTGCCCGCGATCAGGCCGCCGGTCAGCTCGAAGGCAAGTACCGCGCCGGTTCCCTTGGGCGCCAGCTTCTTTCCGAGTTCGTACCACGGTGAGGTGGGCAGTCCGGCGTAGTTGACGCTGACCACGTCGTCCCGCGCGGCCAGGAACTCGGCGACGCGCTGCGCGTTGGCGACGTGGCGCTCGACACGCAGGCTCAGCGTCTCCAACCCCTGGGCCACCAGGAAGGCGTTGAACGGCGAGGCGGCTGAACCGAGATCGCGCAGCAACTGCACGCGCGCCTTCAGCGCATAGGCCGGAGCGCCGAGGTCGGCGAACACCACCCCGTGGTAGCTCGGGTCGGGCGTGGTGAAACCGGGATGACGGCCCTGCGTCCAGTCGAACGTGCCGCCGTCGACGATCACACCCGCGATGGCCGATCCGTGACCGCCGAGGTACTTGGTGGCCGAGTGCACGACGATGTCGGCGCCCTGGGCGATCGGCTGGATCAGGTACGGCGTCGCAATGGTGTTGTCGACGATCAGCGGTACACCGTTCTCATGGGCGACGCCCGAGACGCCGGGGATGTCGAGGATGTCGATCTGCGGGTTGGAGATGGTCTCGGCGAAGAAGGCCTTGGTGTTGGGCTGGACGGCCTTGCGCCACGACTCGAGAACGTCGGGATCCTCGACGAACGTGGTCTCGATGCCGAGTTTGGGCAGCGTGTAGTGCAGCAGGTTGTAGGTGCCGCCGTACAGGCGCGGGCTGGACACGATGTGGTCGCCTGCCGAGGCCAGATTCAGGATCGCGAGTGTCTCCGCGGCCTGCCCCGAGGACAGGAACAGCGCCGCGACCCCGCCCTCGAGCGCGGCGATCCGCTGCTCGACGGCGTCGGTCGTCGGGTTCATGATGCGCGTGTAGATGTTGCCGGGTTCGGCCAGGCTGAACAGCGCCGCGGCGTGATCGGTGCTGTCGAACGTGTACGACGTGGTCTGGTAGATCGGCAGCGCCCTGGCATTGGTCGCCCCGTCCGGGGTCTGGCCGGCGTGGATCTGTTTGGTCTCGAACGACCAGTTGGCGGTGGGGTCTTCGGTGCTCATGGGAATGGTCTCCTGCAATGGTCAAAGGGTTCAAAGGGCATGCTGAAGTGCGTCACCACGGGCGCGTCGACGGACGACGGCACCCGGTGAGCGAGGGATTCAGCAGAGGTCACACATATCGGGCCGCATCAGGTTTCCCCGTCTACTCAGGGGGCCCGGCTGTGTTCGGACCCGCGCTTGCCGTGTAGCCAGTGGCTACTCAACCTGGTCATCACCCGGGGCACCCCACCGCGGTTGGAGGGTTGCCGGCCAGCGAGCCGGGGCTTGTCGCTGGCGCTCATGACCGACCTGCAGCGTAACGCACACCTGCGTTCGTCTGCCAGCAGCCCTTTGTAAGGGTGGTTCGGCAGATTCCATGGTCGCCGGACCGGGCCGTCCCGGGCATCGGGAGGAAACCCCTATCTGGCGCGCGCACGAGTTCGCCGAGCAGACGCGCACTCGCACGGATTCGACCTAGTTTGGGCGAGATCGCGTCTGCTCGCCGAAGAAAGGGTGGGGAAAGATCAGCCGGTAGGGGAGATCTCCCGAGGCTCGGTGTGCTGGTCGACGAAGTCGGCGATCAGTTCGGTGATCGTGCCCGGGGCCTCGAGCATCGGGATGTGCCCCACGCCGGCGAGGCGATGGATCTCGGTGTTCGACGGCAGCTGCTCGACGAAGTGGCGGTTACCGCGCGGCGTCGGGAACACGCGGTCCTTCCCACACAGCACCAGCTGGGTGGGAATGCCGATGCCGGCGAGTTCGAGCAGACCGGGCGCCTGCAGCGTCTTGACGAGCAGCGCGACATAGGCCTTGCAATGCGTCGCGTCGGCCACCAGATTCACCAGATCGGCGTGGCTCGGCCCGTCTGCGGGGCCGCTGACCGGCAGCGTGGCCAGCCGGCGGGCAAACGGCAGATCCAGGATGCGCGGGCCCATCAGGCGCGCAGCCACCAGGGCCGGGCCGCCGGCGAGAAACTTCGCGATGGTCTCGAACTTGGTGGGCGACCAGCGGGTCCAGCCGCCCGCAGGCGCGATGGCCGTCAGGGTCCTGGCCCGGCCGCGGCGTTCGAGCTCGAACGCGGCCCAGCCGCCCAGCGAGTTGCCCACGACATGGGCGGTGTCCCAGCCCAGTGCGTCGAGTTGGCGTTCCACGTCGTCGACGAGGTGGGTGAGGTCGAGGAACCACGTGTCGGCGCGCGGTCCGCCGTGATGGCCGACCATCGTGGGCGCGAACACCTCGAACCGGCCGGTCTCGGCGAGTTGGGGCGCGACGGTGGACCAGACCTCCTGCGAGCACAGGAAGGGATGCAGCATGACTATCGGTTCACCCGATCCGGCGTGGATGGGTTCGCGCACGAACGGCATGGTTCACGACTGTAGCAGTATCCGGTACCGGCGGTATCGGCTGCCTGATGGCGTCAGTGCCTGCGGTTAGGGTCCTACTTCGTGATCGTCACGACCATCAATGTCAACGGCATCCGCGCCGCGGTGAAGCAGCGCTCCACCGACAATCTGGGCATGCTGGCCTGGCTCAAGGAGACCAGGGCCGACGTCATCTGCCTGCAGGAGACCCGCGCCGATGACGAACAGCTCGCGGACGCTCTGGCGCCGGCGCAGGCCGACGGCTGGCACCTGGCGTCGGCCGACCCGCACATCAAGGGTCGTAACGGCGTGGCGGTGTTGTCCAGAACGCCGTTTCGTGAGACCCGGATCGGCTGTGGGGCAGACGAATTCGCCTCCCACGGCCGCTATCTGGAAGTCGACACCGCCGGCCTGACGGTCGCCAGTGTCTATTTCCCGACGGGGGAAGCCGAGACGGACCGCCAGCTGGAGAAGGAACGGTTCATGTCGGCGGTGGCCGCGCGGATGGCCGAACTCATCGCCACGGGTAAGGATGCGGTGCTGTGCGGGGACTGGAACATCGCGCACACCGAGAACGACATCAAGGCTTGGAAGAACAACGTCAAAAAGGCCGGCTTCCTGCCTGCCGAGCGCCAGTGGCTGACCGATCTGCTGGGCACCGGCTGGGTGGACGTGGTTCGGCATCTGCATCCGGATGTGCCCGGCCCGTACGCGTGGTGGTCGTGGCGCGGTAAGGCGTTCGACAACGATGCGGGCTGGCGCATCGACTACCAGCTGGCCACTCCGGGTCTGGCGGCACGTGCGGTCGCGGCCCGCACGGAGCGGCCGGGGGCGTATGCGCTGAGGTGGTCGGACCATGCTCCGGTGACGGTGGAGTACCACTAGTCAGGCGTCCGCGATCGCCTGCCTGACCACGTCAAAGACCCGCGGATCCCAGGTCAACGCCGTTTCCCAGGCCAGGCCTGCGGCGTCGGACACGAAGATGCTGTGCGTGTCGTCGAACACCGCGGTACGCCGGTGAGGCAGCACGCGCTCGCTGATGTCGACGGCCAGCGCGCTGCGCAGCGTCACCAGGCCGTCGTTGGGCCACACCATGGGATTGACGGGCTCGGGCGCGTCGAACCGCTGACCGGCGATCAAGGTCACCGGGATGTCGTCGAGCACGCCGGCCTGGAATTCGTTCCACCCGTCCGCGCCGAGTAGGTAGCGCTGGTTGACCTCGCGGCCCGACCCCGTCATCAACCGGGACACCTCTGCTTTGAACTGGGCCATGTTCTGCTCGCAGAAGGCGTCACCGCGGCTGTCCGACAGCGGGGTCATGCCGTTGGCGTAGTCGGACAGGAACGAACCCGCCCACGGCGTCCCGAGGGTGGTCAGGCTGCGGATGCGTAGCACCGAGCCGGTGCGCTGGAGTATCCGGATGGCGGCCCGGGAGTACAACCCGCCCATCGAATGGCCCACGACGTCGACGTCCCGCACATCGTGGGTGTCGTGCAGGTAAGCCAGGAACCGGGCCAGGCGTTCGCCGGCGAGGTCGATGCTTCCGGTCGAGTCGACGGTCATGACGTCCGGCAGCGTCACGGGCGCGCCGGCGAACGCGCCGAAGCCGTCCTGGTCGGTGACGGGGCCGCGGCCGTTCATCGCCGGTGACGTGTAGACGGTGTGGCCGTGGTCGAGCAGATCCTGGCGCAATGCCGTGTCGGTGTTACCCGCCGCCAGGCCGACGGCGCAGGCCTGGTCGGGTGTGGTGAACGGGGTGACGGCGTCGCCGCCGGAGACGATGACAACGGCACGGCTGCTCACGCAGCGACCATAGCGACTCCCAGGTCGTGGTCGGCCCCCCGGGAACTGGGCTGACGCCAGTGAGATGATCAAGGCATCATGAGCACCAGATCCGTCGTCTTCTCCGGCGTTCAGCCCACCTCCGATTCCATGCACCTCGGTAACGCGCTGGGCGCGGTGGCGCAGTGGGTCGGTCTGCAGGACGATCACGACGCCTTCTTCTGCGTGGTCGACCTGCACGCCATCACCATCCCGCAGGATCCCGCCGTGCTGCGGCGGCGCACGCTCGTCACGGCGGCGCAGTACCTGGCGCTGGGCATCGACCCGTCGCGCGCCACCGTCTTCGTGCAGAGCCACGTCCCCGCCCACGCCGAATTGGCTTGGGTGCTGGGCTGTTTCACCGGCTTCGGGCAGGCATCGCGGATGACCCAGTTCAAGGACAAGTCGCAGAAGGAAGGCGCCGAGGCCACCACGGTCGGGTTGTTCACCTACCCGGTGCTGATGGCCGCCGACGTCCTGCTCTACGACACCGACCTGGTGCCCGTGGGCGAAGATCAACGCCAGCACCTGGAACTGGCCCGTGACGTCGCGCAGCGGTTCAACAGCCGGTTCCCGGACACCTTCGTGGTGCCCGACCCGATGATCCCGAAGGCCACCGCCAAGATATACGACCTGGCCGAACCGACCGCCAAGATGAGCAAGTCCGCCGCCACCGAGGCCGGCTTGATCAGCCTGCTCGATGATCCGGCCAAGACCGCGAAGAAGATCCGGTCGGCCGTCACCGACAGTGAGCGGGAGATCCGCTTCGACCCCGAGGCCAAACCCGGCGTCTCCAACCTGCTGACCATCCAGTCCGCCGTCACGGGCACTGCGGTGGACAAGCTGGTCGAAGGCTACGGCGGCCGCGGCTATGGCGACCTGAAGAAGGAGACCGCCGACGCGGTCGTCGAGTTCGTCACTCCGATCAAGACGCGGGTCGACGAGTTGTTGGCCGACCCGGCCGAACTCGAGGGTGTGCTGGCCGCGGGCGGACAGCGGGCCCGGGACGTGTCTGCAAACACGTTGCGGCGGGTATACGACCGATTAGGGTTCTTACCGCAATCGTCGTGACTGCACCGGGAGGCTGGATTGACTGGACCGGCCGATCTCGACGCGAAACCGGACGACAAGCCCGGAATCGTCGATCGACTGCGGGCGCGCTGGCACTGGTTCGACCATGTGTGGCGCGCCCAGACCAGGTATCAGGACAGTAAGGGCGACTTCTATGCCGCCGGCATCACCTACTTCACCATTTTCGCGCTCTTTCCCTTGTTGATGGTCGGCTTCGCCGCCGGTGGTTTCCTGTTGGCCAGCCGTCCGGATCTGCTGACCGAGGTGGAAGACAAGATCCGGTCGGCGATTTCGGGCGACTTCGCCCAGCAGCTGATCCAACTGATGGATTCGGCGATCGACTCGCGCACGTCGGTCGGCGTCATCGGGCTGGCGACGGCGGCGTGGGCCGGCCTGGGTTGGATGGCCAACCTGCGCGAAGCACTCAGTCAGATGTGGGGGCTCTACCGGGACGAACCGCTGGGATTCGTGCGGACCAAGCTGTCGGATCTGTTGGCATTGCTGTCGGCGTTCGTCGCGATCGTCTTGACGGTGGCGCTGACTGCGCTGGGTACGACATCGGGGATGCGAAATGTG
Source organism: uncultured Mycolicibacterium sp. (assembly GCA_945957405.1). Lineage (GTDB taxonomy): Bacteria > Actinomycetota > Actinomycetes > Mycobacteriales > Mycobacteriaceae > Mycobacterium. The sequence continues at coordinate 26,949 of CAMFLL010000050.1, forward strand.
CTGGACTGGTTCGGCATTCCGGATGTACCGGGTATCGGTGTGCTGCTGCGCATCGCGTCGCTGCTCGTGTCGTTGTGCGTGTCGTGGCTACTGTTCACCTGGATGATCGCGCGGTTGCCGCGCGAATCGGTCAGCTTCCGCTCCAGTTTGCGCGCCGGCCTGATCGCCGCCGTCGGCTTCGAGATCTTCAAGCAGGTGGCGTCGATCTATCTGCAGTCGGTGGTCACCGGCCCCGCCGGTGCTACATTCGGCCCCGTGCTCGGCCTGATGGTGTTCGCGTACGTCACGGCGCGCCTGGTGCTGTTCGCCACGGCATGGGCCGCCACCTCGCGCGACAATCTGCGTGAGGACACCGTTCCGGCACCGGCCCCGGCGGTCATCAACAACCGGGTGATCACGCGCCCTGGGTTGGGCCCCGTGCAGGCCGTCGGTGCCGCCGCGGCGGGAGCTGTTGGCGCCCTTGGCCTCGTCCGGTTGAGTCGCGGCCGGCGGTCGGACTAGCCGTGCTCGCGACACCATGGTCGCGGTCGATGGGCCTGGCGGCGCCGGTGGTCAACGCGCCGATGGGCGGTGCGGCCGGTGGTCGGCTGGCTGCGGCGGTGACGCGTGCCGGTGGGCTCGGCATGGTCGGCATGGGCAGCGCTGGGACTGCGGCGGCCCTGGCCGCCGAACTCGGTGAGAAAGATTCATTGCCAAGGCCTTTCGGAATAGGCCTGGTGCACTGGGTGATGGCGGCGCAGCCCGCTCTGCTCGACGAGGCGTTGGCCGCGCGGCCGACGGTGCTCTCGGTGAGTTTCGGCGACCAGTGGGCGTGGGTCGACCAGGCGCACGCCGCGGGTGCCCTGGCCGTCGCCCAGATCGCCGATCCCGATGCCGCGCAGCGCGCCGTCGATGCCGGGGTGGATCTGGTGGTGGCCCGGGGGGCCGAAGGGGGCGGGCACGGCGAACCACGCATCGGCACCCTGCCACTGCTGGCCGAGGTCCTCGACCGTGTCGACGTGCCGGTGCTGGCCGCGGGCGGTATCGGTTCGGCGCGCGCGCTCGCGGCGGTGCTGGCCGCGGGCGCCTCGGCGGCCTGGGTCGGTACAGCGTTCGCCGCCTGCCCGGAAGCGCTGACGCAGACGGCGGCCCGCGATGCCATCGTGGCGGCCCGCTCCGATGCCACCGTGCTCACCCGGGAATTCGACACCGCCGCCGGGTATCCCTGGCCCGCAACGCTTCCCGAGCGGGTGCTGACCGATGACCGTGGGCGCGCGACGCCGGTGAACGCGGGCCAGGCGGTGGGTTCGATCGCCACCGTCGAGACGGCCGCCGAGGTGATGACGCGACTGTGCGACGGCGCCGCGGCCCTGTTGGGCCGGTGGAGCTGACTGTCAGTGCTGCGGTCTGCGGTTCACCGACCGCGCCGCCAGGATGAGCCCGAACACCACGACGGCGCCCACCACCGCCACTCCGACCCGCACGGGGGTGCCGTCCACCTCGGGCAGCACACCGGCCGCGCGTGACGCGATCGCCGGGTCGACGGCCGGTTCCGGTTGCACCAGTGAGGGATCCGGGTCGACGAGCGTGCCCACCGTGGTGCCCGGCGGGGTGGCGAACCCGTAGTCCAGCAGGCGGGCGGCCTGTTCCCACGGCGCGTCCGGAACGCGGGTGCCCTTCATCGTGACCACCATCAACCGGCGGCCGTCGCGTTCGGCGGCGCCGACGAAGGTCTGGCCGGCGTCGTCGGTGTAACCGGTCTTACCGCCGAGTGCGCCCGGGTAGTTGTCGAGCAGCTTGTTGTCGTTCTCGATCTCGTAGGGCGGATTACCGTCGCGGCCCGGGAAATCGAAGGTCTTGGTGTGCACGATCTCGGCGAAAGTCGGGTTCTGCCAGGCATACCGGTAGAACAGCGAAATGTCGTAGGCCGACGTGCTCATCCCCGGCCCGTCCAGGCCCGACGGCGTGGCGGCCCGGGTGTCGCGGCCGCCGAGCTTGCTGGCCAGTGTGTTCAGTTTGCCCAGCGCGGCGTCCCAACCGCCGAGTTGCATGGCCAGCGCGTGCGCGGCGTCGTTGCCGGAGTGCATCAGCAGGCCGTGCA
>CAMFLL010000051.1 GCA_945957405.1 uncultured Mycolicibacterium sp.
GCCCTGTGCGGTGCCGGCGGCCAAGGCGACGCCCTCATCCTCAAAGCCTGAGTACCGCTACCGGCTGGCGGCCCTACCCAGATGGCGGCCCCACGGGATGACAGCGGCAAGCACCACGGCGCCGCAGATGAAGGCGCCGGTGATGCCGAAAAGCGTTGCGATCGTGCCGTACAGGATGGCGCCTACTCCGGTACCGAGATCGATCGCAATGTTCCACCACTTGCTCGCGGTTGCGTGACCACGGTCGCCGAACGACAAGAACAGCGACAGGATGGTGTCGTTCTGAATAACGCCGAACGACAGGCCGAACACCGCTGAGCTGATCCACAGCACAGCGAGGTGAAGGGTGCCGTCCACCGGTAGGGCGAACACCGCCAGGGTCGCGGCTGCCATCAGGATCGCGGGTACGGTCACCGAACCGTGGCGACCGTCGTCAGTGCGCCGTCCGGCCATCAGCCGGCCGACCGTGCCCGTGCCGCTGATCAGGATCAGTGCCACGGCGGCGGCAGTGGCGTTGTGGATCTCGGTGAGCGGTACCAGGACGGTGAGGCCACCAAACGCGGTGGAACACACCATCATCACTGTCATCGGCGCCAGTATCGAATTCCGCCGGGGTTGCGTAGCTCGGACCACGGGTTCCTCGACGGCCGGATGGACGTTCCACAGGAGCGCGCAGCCCAGCAGGGGCAGGGCGCACGCGGTCATCAGCGCGGCTCCGAATCCTGCGAAGTGGTCGATGACCAACCCCGCGCCGATCCCGACCGCCAAGGCGGCCTGCGTCGCGATCCCTTGGGCTGCCGCGGCCCGGCCCAGCAGGTTTCGCGGTGCCAGCAGCGCCGGAAGAGATGCGGTCGCCACGGTGACCAGACCGAATCCCACGCCGCGCACGGACGCGATCACGTACCACCACACCGGTGGATCCAGCACGAGCATCAGCGGCGACGGCAATCCGATCAGCAGCGCACCGATCGCGATCACCGGACGGTAGCCGATCCTACGAAGCAGCCACGGCGTCACCAGCTGAGCCAACACCGTCGCCAACATGAAGATGGTGGTGCTGAGGCTGGCGGCGGCCGAGCTGGCGCCGGACCTCGCCATCGCCAGGGGCACCAGCGGCAGCAACAGCGCCCACCCACCGAATGCCAGGGCCGCGACGGTCAGCACGGCCGGCAGGCCGGGGACGTCGCTCAGTCTTGCTTTAGCTGACGACACCGGTGAAGCCTACGGACACAGTGACGGTGGACTCCGATCAGGCGAAGGCGCCGCTGTAGGCGTTCAGTGCCGGCTGGCCGCCGAGGTGGGCGTACAGGACGTTGGAGTCCTTGCCGATGTCGTTGCTCTGCACGAGGTCGATGAGACCGGCCATCGACTTACCCTCGTACACCGGGTCGATGATGACACCCTCCAGCCGGCCGGTCAGCCTGATTGCGTCGATCGTCGACTCCACCGGGATCCCGTACAGGTCACCCGCCCAGCCTTCGAGGACGACGATCTCGTCCTCGGTCAGGTCACGGTCCAGTCCGATCAGCGCGGCGGTGGCACGCGCGATGCGGCCGACCTGGTCGCGGGTCTCATCGATCTTCGCCGACGCGTCGATACCCAGCACTCGGCGCGGGCGGTCCTGACCGGCGAAGCCGGCGATCATGCCGGCGTGGGTCGAGCCCGTCACGCTGCACACGATGATGGTGTCGAAGAAGACGCCGAGTTCGCGTTCCTGCTGCTCGACCTCATAGGCCCAGTTCGCGAAGCCGAGCCCGCCCAGTGGGTGATCGGAGGCGCCCGCCGGGATCGCGTACGGTGTGCCGCCGCGCTCTTCGACGTCGGCCAGCGCCCGCTGCCAGCTGTCCTTATAGCCGATGCCGAACCCGGCGGGGTCGAGGCGGACCTCGGCACCCATGATGCGCGACAGCAGGATGTTGCCGACCTTGTCGTTGACCGCATCGGGCCAGTCGACCCATTTCTCCTGCACCAGTATGGACTTCAGGCCAAGTTTCGCGGCCAGGGCCGCGACCTGGCGGGTGTGGTTGGACTGGACGCCGCCGATGGACACCAGGGTGTCGGCGCCCGAGGACAGGATGTCGGGCACGAAGTACTCGAGTTTGCGCGTCTTGTTGCCGCCGTACGCCAGCCCGGAGTTCACGTCTTCACGCTTCGCCCACACCTTCGCACCGCCGAGATGGGCGGTGAGCCGCTCGAGCGGATGGATAGGGCTTGGCCCGAACGTGAGCGGATACCGCTGGAAGTCACCGATCGCCATGTCACCGTCCTGCTCTGTCAGTTGGGGGAGTGCGCCCCATTCGAATCTGCAATATATTGCATATCGCAGGCCGGGTCTACCGGCGCACGGCGGCACGCCGCATTGCCGGTGCCCGGCCCTGAGGAGATGATGTTGCGATGCCCGTACCCCGCGACAGCGCGGCGCCTCGACGGCAGCTGCTGCGCGATGATGCGTTCGCCTCGCTGCGGGCGGCCATCGTGGACGGCACCTTCGAGCCCGGCGAGCGGTTGGTGGACGCCGAGCTCAGCGGCTGGCTGGGGGTCAGTAGGACACCGATCCGGGAGGCGCTCGCGCGCCTCGAAGCCGTCGGTCTGGTGCAGACCCGGCCCGGGCGGTACACCATCGTCAGTCCCGTGGACGTGCGCGCCGCCAGGGACGCGCAGGTGGTGACCGCGGCCATGCACGAACTGGCCATGCGTGCCGCTGTACCTGCGATGCGGGCCGAGCACATCGAGTCGATGCGCTCGGCCAACACGCGGTTCGCGGCCGCCCTCGACGACAACGATGCCGACGCCGCCATCCGCGCCGATGACGAATTCCACACGGTGGCGGTGGCGCTGTGCGCCAACGCCGCCATCGCGGCGGTGCTGGACCAGTACACCCCGCTGTTACGCAGAATGGAGCGGATTCGCTTCTCGTCCAAGGCGGGTCGCACATCGGTTCGTCAACACGACCGCATCGCCGATCTCGCGGAGTCGGGCGATTCCGACGGCGCTGCCGAAGAGGCGCGGCTCAACTGGATGACGCTTCGCTGACGGTCGCCCGTTCAGGACCCCTGATCGGCCGTCAGCAGTTCCGACATGCCGGTGATCACCCAGCCCAGCTGGAGCTCGAACGCCTCGCGGCTGCGGTCTTCGGTCAGTCCCACCGCCACGGCCGCGTCGTGCAGCGGTGAACTGGAGTCCGGTGACGCGGTCCAGACCATCGAGGGCGCGGAGGCATCGAGTGCCGCGCCGAGGCACAACACGTCCAGCGCCGACACCGAGAGCACGATCGACCTCGCGCTGAATCCCGCCTTGTCGAGTTTGGCTGCCAGGGCGTCGTATTGGCGCAGTGTGGAGGGGTCGCTGATCGGCTGACCGACCATCGCCGGGATGGCGCCGGGGTGGCGGGCGAATGCGTCGCGGTAATGACCGGCCCAGCGCCGGACCATCTCGGTCCAGTCGTCGGGATCGCCGCAGTCCCAGTCGGCGATCAATGCCCGGACCCCCTCGAGGACACCCGTTCTCCCATTGACGTGGTGATACACCGAGGACACGCTGACGCCCAGTTCACGGGCCAGCTCAGGCATGTTGAGATTGCCGGTCCGGTCGAGCTGTTTCAGCGCTGTCCGGCAGATCAGGTCCGGGGACAGAATCGGTTTCGATGGTCGTGCCACGCTCGGCTCCTCGTCGGTCAGTCGTGGGCCCGGTGCGCGACAGTGGCCGCCACCACTGTCAGCGGTACGGGGCTTTCGGCGAATTCGTCGGGCGGCACCGTGACCGGGTCAAGCGTGAACGCCGACAGATCTGCCCGACGTCCCGGCGCGATCACCCCGGCGACCGAGGACAGTCCGGCGGCCGCGGCGGCGTGCGTGGTGTAACCCTCGAGTGCCATGAGTGCGGTGAGCCTCTGCTGCGCGCCGATCGGTGTCTCCTCGAGGTGTCCGTGCCTGCGCCGGAGCTGTGCGTCGGCGATGATGCCCCTCGGATCGTAAGGTGCCACCGGCCAATCGGATCCGAGCGCCACGCGTGCGCCGGCGTCACGGAGGTCGCGGATCCGGAAACCGTGGTCGGCTCGTTCGCCACCGAGGCGCGTGGACCAGTTGTCGCTGTGATCGGCCCGGGTGTAAAGAGTGCAGTGCGTGGGCTGCATGCTGGCAGTGACGTCGAGGTGGCGGAACCGGGGTAGCAACTCGTCCGGGATGGTCTCGATGTGTTCGATACGGTGTGGGACCCGGCGCTCCTCGGCGGCCGGGGATCTTGTGCGGCCCACCGGAATGTCAGACAGCGCATCCAGCACGTAACGCACGCCGGCGTCACCGATCGCATGGGTGACGGTGGGCACGCCTGCGGCCGCCAGATAGCGGACACAGTCGATGTACTCGGCAGGGTCGGGCCAGAACGGTGCCGTCGACTCACCGTGACAGTCCGGATGATCGAGCCAGGCGGTACCCGCGTCGATGGTGCCGTCGATCATGAACTTCGCACCCTCGACCTGCCAGCGGTCGCCGTTCAGGCGCTGCAGATCGATGACGTGATCGAGGAACTCGCGACCGGATCCCGGCATGCACATGGGCGCGAACCGCAGCCGCAGGGGCAACGGGGAATCGCCGGGCAGCGATACCATCACCTCGTCGGCGCGGCCGTCGAAATCCATCGCGTTGCCCGCGGTGAGCCCGGTCGCGGCCATCGCGGCCAGCAATGCGGTCAGGCGCGACCGCAGTTCGGCCACAGACGGTTTGGGCATCACGTTGCGCACCAACTCGTAGGCCGGTATCTCGAGCAGATGTCCGGTCGGGCGACCGTTGTCATCGCAGACCACCGAGGCGGCGCCGTCGAATCGCATTGCCCCGCGGATGCCGGCCAGGTTCAGCGCCGCCGGAGTAGCGATCGCCGAGTGCGCATCGAAGAGGATCAGCAGGGCAGGGATGTCTCCGACGGCGGCCACGATGGGTGCCGATGTGATCGGTTGCCTGCCGAATGCATTCGGGTCCAGCCCCCAGCCCTGCACCCAGTCGTCATCCGGGTGTTCGCGACGGTGCGCGCGCAGGGCCTCGATGAGCTGGTCGATCGTGTGCACCGCCGAGAGATCCGCACCGTTGGCCAGGTTGACGCCGAGCATCGGATGGATGTGGCCGTCGACCAGGCCCGGCGTGACGGTGGCGGCACCCAGGTCGATGACTTCGGAGTCCGTTGATCGCCAGCTTCTCGCGTCGGCGCGGTCCCCGACGGCGGTGATGACGCCGTCGCGCATGGCAACGGCCTGCGCATGTGGGCGTTCGGGATCGAGCGTGCGGACACGGTCGGCCAGGACGATCAGGTCGGCTGTACCGGGCGCGCTCATCGGTGCGCCGCCGTGTCGAGTTCGGCATCGCTGGGTTCAGGTTGCGGGATGTGCCCGTCCTCGGGATGGATTCCGCCGATCGCGGCGTAGACGGCCGGTCGGCGTTTCTTCAGTACGAGCGCCGCGACGACACCGGCCGCGAAGGTGGCGGGCACGATGCCCACCAGGATCACATTGGTGAATCCGGTGACGTTGGTGAGCAAGTCGATGTGGGTGACGAGTAGAAACACTGCGCCCCAGAGCAATACACCGCCGACGGCGGCGCACACCGTCGCGGTGCGTGCGCGGATGGTGTGACGACGGCGCAGGAAGTACACCACCACCGCCACCGAGGTGATGGCCTGCAGGGCGATGATGCCGACAACTCCGGGGGAGTTCACCTTGAGGAGCAGGTCGATGTACGGGTCGGCGCCCGCGATCGCGAATGCACCCACGACGACCGCGGCCAGCACGGTCTGGGCGTTGCCCGCCGCCACCGGCGAGCCGAATCGGGGATGGGTGTGGGCCAGTCGGGCCGGCAGGAGGCCGTCTCTGGCGAGGTTGAAGGTGTAGCGGGTGATCGCGTTGTAGAACGCGATCTGTGATGCGATGACGCTCGTGACGATGAGTACGTACATGGCATCCGACGCCCACGGCCCGACATAGCGTTCGATGGCGAGGAAGAACATGTTGGCGGGATCGGTTGCCGCCGCCTGCAATACGCCGTCGTTGCCGTACGCCTGGACGATCGCCCACACGATCAGGCAGTAGAAGGTCATCATGAAGATCACTGCGCCGTAGGTGGCGCGCGGAATGGTGCGCTCGGGGTTGCGCGCCTCCGGCCGGTACAGCGCGGTCGATTCGAAGCCCATGAAGGCGGCGAACGCGAATGCCAGTACTCCCGCCATGCCCGGGGCGAACACTGCCGACGGCGTGAACGACGCTGTGCTCAGGCCCTGATCGCCACCCTTGACGATGACGGCGACCACCAGCAGTGCGAGGATGGCGCTCTCGGCGACGAGCAGGACACCGAGGATCTTGGCGCCCACGTCGATTCCGCGCCGGCCCACCCACCACACGATCGCCATCGCGACGAACGCGCACGCCCACCACGGCACTGTCAGACCGGCGAGTCGCGCGATGGCGTCCGATGTCTGCACCCCCAGCAATCCGTAGACACCAATCTGCAGGGAGTTGTAGGCGACGACCGCCAGGATTCCGGCGGCCATGCCGGCCGGTCGGCCGAGCCCCAGTGTGATGTAGGAGTAGAACGCACCCGCGCCGCCGGTGTGGCGCGTCATCGCCATGAACCCCACCGCGAAAAGCACCAGGACCGCGCCCGCTCCGAGGTAGGCGACGGGCGCCCCGATGCCGCCGACGAGCACGGCCAACGGCGCGACGCCGGCCATCACGGTCAGCGGCGCGGCGGCCGCGATCACCAGGAACGCGATACCGCGTGCGGTGAGCGAGTTGGTCTTCAGGTGGTCGCTGCCCCCTGGGGGCGCGGTGGTGGCCGGCAAAGCCTGGTCGGTCATGGGCGCTCCTGGTCGAAATCGAATCGGTTTCGATTAGTGTGCGACACGGCTCACAATTTGGCAAGGGTCAGTGCGGGATCACCCAGGGGGCGTGATCACCTTGGCGGCAGCATCAGTCCGGTTGGCCGATCCTCAGCGCACCCAGAGGTAGTCCGAGTTCCTGTTCGGTGAATGTCTTCACGGTGAGTTTCACGTCGACCAGGCCCTGATTGACGCCGAGGGAGGTGTGCACGATCAGCCCGTCGAGGGTGGTCAGCAGGTACCAGGCGACCGACTCGGCGTCGGCGACGGTGAAGCAGCCCTGCTGGACTCCGAGTTCGATGAGGGCGGTGAGGCGGACATGCCCGCGCTTCATCACGTCGTCGACGGCAACGCGTACCGAAGGTTGCCGACGGGCCAGGCTCCAGGCGTCCAGCCAGAGGTGTGAGTACTGATCGACCTGATGAAATGTCCAGCGCGTCAACAAGGTTGACAGGCCTGCCACCGCGTCCGATTCGGCCTCCGCCGCGGCGAAGGAGGTCTCCTGGTCGCTCAGTAGTACGTCGCTGAGCGCCTCGGCCACCAGGTCGATCACGACGGGGAAGTAGTGGTGGATGAGGCCTGGCGCACAGCCCAGGTGCTCGGCGACGCGTCGGTAGGTGATCGCTTCCAGGCCGTCGGTGAGTGCGACCTCGCCGGCGCCATCGAGAATCTCGCGCCGGCGTGCCGCGGGATTCTTGCGTCGTGTCGTCGATGCGCTGGTGCCCGCCACGCATCCACCGTACGCGAATTATTGGCCAAAAGGCCAACAGCTCTTGACACCGGCATGTCCGACGCATCACAGTGTTGGCCATGAGGCCAACAGTGGAGGATGGACCGCGGATGAACCCGACGACGCCACCGCAGTCGCGGCACGCCGACCTCGACGTCGCAGGACGCATCGAAGTCCGCGGGATCGACTACGTACCCGACGACGAACGGCACGGTAAACCCAGAGAACTCTTCTGGATCTGGCTCAGTGCCAACGTCACCTACCTGTACTTCACACTGGGCGGTTTCGTCCTGCTCGCCGGACTGTCACTGTGGCAGTCGGTCGCGGTCGTGATCATCGGCAACCTGTACTGGTTCGGCGTCGGCGCGCTGGCGGTCAGCGGCCCGTCGTCGGGCACGCCCAGCGTCGTCGTCACGCGTGCCATGTTCGGCATCCGTGGCAACCGCCCCCTCAGTGCGGGCATCGGCTGGCTCGTCGCCATCGTCTACGAGTTCATCAATCTGGCCCTCGGGGCGCTGGCCGGATTCGCGCTGGCCGAACGGCTGGGGTTGGGTGACTCATGGCCGGTACGGGCGGCGATCCTGGTGATCGTCGCGGTGGTGACATTCGCGATCAGCATTTACGGTCATGCGACGATCGCCAAACTGAGCCCATATTTCAGCGCGATCCTTGCTGTGATCATGGCGGTGCTGGGCGGCTTCGTGGTGGCGCACGCGCAATTCGACTACCAGCCGGCGCAACCACTGGACACTGCCGGTTCCTGGGTGGCCGTGGCGCTGTCGGTGGCGCTGATCGCCGGCGTACCGCTGTCCTGGGCGACCGGCGCCGACTACGCACGTTATCTGCCTCGCACGACATCTCAGCGCAAGGTGCTCGTCTACACGGCCCTCGGGGGGTTCATCCCCGCAGTGGTGCTTGCCGTGCTCGGGATTCTGGCCGGCACCGCCGTCGACATGGAAGACGCACAGACCAACCTGGCCCAGATCGTCCCCGGTTGGTTCTACCCGGTGTTCCTGCTCGTGATCGTGCTGAGCTCCATCACCAACAATGTGCTCACCGCGTACTCGTCGGGACTGTGCCTGCAGGCGCTCGGGGTGAAGATGTCCCGGGCGCGCACGGTGTTCATCGACGGTGCGCTGAGTACCGGCCTTGCCGCCTACGCGCTGTTCGTGTCGGACTTCCTCGACTCACTGAGCCGGACAATCGAACTGTCGGTCGCGGTCTTGGCGCCCTCGATGGCCCTGTACGTCACCGATATCGTGCTGCGGCGTAACGACTATGACGGTGTCGCGCTCAATGACGAACGCGCGGGTAGCCGGTACTGGTACCGCGGCGGCTGGAATGTGGCAGGCACGGTCGCACTGGCCGCCGGCGTGCTGGCCTGCGTGTTGTTCGTCCACACTTCGACGTTCTCGGGGCCGCTCGCCAATGCGCTTGGTGGGGCGGATCTTTCGTTCCTCGTCGGGCCCCTCGTCACAGTGATCGTCTACTGGGCGCTGTTCGCTCGGCAGCGTGACGCCGGGGCGGAGCAGTCATGAACCCGACCGCTACCTCGATCGGTCTCGATGATCTCGACGACTACGCCTTCGGGTGCGCCGCGTTCGGCGCCGGAGGAGGCGGTGACGTCGGCCCGAGCGTGATCGCCACGCGCGCCGCGTTGCGGCGTCATGGCCCCGTGGAACTGGTCCGCCTCGAGGACCTCGCCGACGATGTCCTGATCGTCCCGCTGTCCTCGATCGGGGCCCCCACGGTGAGCGCCGAAATGCTGGGCAGCGGAGCCGAATCCGAACGGATCAGGGATCTCGTCACGCAGCGTACTGGGAGGAACATCGGTGCGATCATGGCGTCGGAGATCGGCGGTGCCAATGGGGTCGACCCGGTGCGATGGGCAGCCGAAATCGGCGTGCCGCTGTTGGATGGCGACGGCATGGGACGTGCATTCCCCGAACTGCCGATGGTTTCGATGAACGTCGCCAATGTGCCGCCGGGTTCCGTCGTGATCGCCGACGCCCTCGGCAATGCAGGCGTCGTGGATCCCATCAACCCAGACTGGGCCGAACGCTGGACCAGGGCGCTGTGCGTGGCGTCCGGGTCGACAGCGGTCATGGCCGACTACGTGATGACCGCACGCCAGGCGCGCGGTGCGGTGATCGAACGTACGGTCTCGCGGGCGCTTTCGCTCGGCGCACGGGTCCGGCGCGCTGCCGATCCTGTGGCCGAACTGGTCGACGAGCTGCAGGCCGTGCGCGTGGTGACGGGCAAGGTCGCCGATATCCACCGCACGACCGCGGACGGTTTCGTCCGTGGCACGATCACGGTGCAGGGGTGGGGTCAGGAAGCGGGACGCGAGATCGCGATCACCGTGCAGAACGAGTGCCTGGTGGTTGCCGACCGGGACGGCGTCATCGCAAGCGTCCCCGATCTGATCGGCGTGTTCGACGCCACCCACGCACAGCCGGTGCCCATCGAATCGGTCATGTTCGGCCAGCGGGTGGTCGTGCTGGCCTGGCCATGCGATCCACTGTGGCGCACCGAACGCGGTCTGCAGATCGCGGGCCCGGCGGCGTTCGGGCTCGATCTCGACCACCGACCACTGGAGGCCGCTCGTGTGTGACCGAAAGGCGCTTTGGCGCATCGGGATCGACGTCGGCGGTACCAACACCGACGGTGTGATACTCGATGAGAATGATCGACTGGTCGCGTGGACGAAGACTCCGACGACGACCGACCTGGTGTCGGGTATCACCACCGCGCTGCATGAGGTGTTTGCGCGCGTCGACCGCACGGACGGTGACATCAGCTCTGTCGTGCTCGGTACCACCGCGGCCACCAACGCCGTCGTCGAACGCACGGCCCTCGACCGCGTCGGAGTGATCAGGATCGGTGCGCCGGTTTCCGATGTCGTGCCGCCACTGTCGGCCTGGCCCGACGATCTGCGCAGCGCCACGGTCGCAGCTGCGACCTCGGTGTCGGGCGGTTGCCTGATCGATGGTCACCGCATCGCACCACTTGACACCGAAGCGCTCAAACGATTCCTGGCTCGATTGGCCGGGACGGTGGATGCTGTTGCGGTGTCGGGTGTTTTCAGCCTGATGTATCCCGATGACGAGCTGGCTGCGGCCGCTGTCGTTCGAGAGATGCTCGGCGCGGATATTCGTATCTCGATGGGCCACGAGGTTGGACAGCTCGGCCTGCTCGAGCGGGAGAACGCCACCGTGCTCAACGCGGCCTTGGGCAGTGTGGGCCAGCGCATCGTCGACGGCCTGCGCGGCGCGTTGGACGACGTGGGACTGCACCTCGCGCCGTTCATCGCGCAGAACGACGGCACCATCATGGATGCCGCGACGGCGTCGGCCTTCCCGATCCTCACCATCGGCTCCGGCCCCAGCAACTCGCTGCGAGGCGCGGCCCTGCTGTCGGGGGTCGAGGATGCGATCATCGCCGACGTCGGCGGCACGACCACCGACCTCGGTGTGCTCACCGAGGGGTTCGGTCGCGAGTCCAGCCAGGGCTCGGCGATCGGCGGCGTCGCGACCAATTTCCGTATGCCCGATATCATCTCGTTGCCCTACGGCGGTGGGACGGTCATCCGGGGTGGGCGGGTGGGACCAGACTCGGTCGGCCACCGGTTGCGTGAGCATGCGCTCGCGTTCGGAGGCGCCACCGCGACGCTGACCGACGCCGGCGTGAGCGCTGGGCGGATGACGCTGGGGTCCGGTTCCCGACCGTCAGCGACACCGGACTTCCATCGTGCACTCGAGATGTTCGACGAAGCGGTCATCGACGCGGTTGCGGCGCTGACCGTGCACAAACGCCGGCTGCCGATGATCGCCGTCGGCGGCGGCAACGCACTCATCCCGACTGAACTGCCCGGGGTGGGGCAGGTGCTGCGGGTCGAACACGCTGGTGTCGCGAACGCGGCCGGTGCGGCCAGCGCGCTGATCGGCGCGACGGTGGAGACTGTCACCCCGATGAGCCGTCGCAGCGCGGTCCTCGAGGATGCCCGAGACAGGGCGGTGGCGAAAGCCGTTGCAGCGGGCGCCCATCCCGCGCACACTGACGTCGTTGCGGTCATCGAGACGGCACTCGGTTACGTCAACGAGCCGACCGTTCGGCTCAAGGTCAAGGCGGCGGGCCCGATCGCCGTCGGCGTCCCGGTGTGACCGGTCACTGTCATCGGCCGTGGGGGTCCGACGATACAGGTTCTCAGAGAACACATCTCAGCCCCTGATGAATCCAAAATGACGCCGGCTCCGATCGGTCACGGTACCGCCTGCGGGTGCTAACCTGCCTAGAAGACGTATGCGCTGCGCTGCGTGTGGGGGGACATGTCGGTGAGCATCGTCCTGATCGACACCGACCACCTCGGCGAGGCCGAGGAGATCATCTCGGCAAACTTCGGCGCCGTTCAGATGGTCGCGCATTCCTCGGATACGCCGACGCACACCCGCCTGCTGCGCTCGATGATCGGGGCGATGACGGTCGACAACGTGTCGTTCGGGTACGACATGCGATACCAGATGGAACCGCCCGAACAGATCCTGCTGTCCCGTTTCCGTCGCGGCGGCCTCGCCGCGGCACGACCGAACCGCGATGCGGTCCGCTTCGGGCCGGGCGATGTTGCCGCCTTCGGTGCGCACGACGGAGCCCTGCTGCGGGGAGACGTCCACAAGGCCCACTACGACGTGCTGGCCATCGACAGGTCTCTGCTCGACGAGGTGGGCACGGCTCCGCCCGGCCGCAGCGGTCGATTGCGCTTGACCGGGGAGGCGGCGCTGTCGGCGGCGGCGACTCGGCAGATGACCGCCGCAATCCACCATGTGACGACGTCTGTTGCGGCCAATCCTGTTGCGGCGCAGAGCCCGTTGATTGCGGGCGCAATTCAGCGCTATCTCGCGTCGTGCATGCTCGTCGTTTTTCCGAGCAACGCGTTCTTCGAGCCGACGGTCGAGGACCGGCATGACAGCACGCCGTTGCTGCTGCGACGCGCGATCGCGTACATCGAGGACAACGTCGCCAGCGACATCTCCCTGGTCGACATCGCGGTCGCCGCCTCCGTGACGCCGCGGGCGTTGCAGTACATGTTCCGCAACAGGCGCGACTGCACGCCGATGGAGTATGTGCGGAGGGTGCGCCTGCACTATGCGCATCTTGATCTTGTCGCCGGGTACCGCACGACGACGACGGTGGGCACGATCGCAAGCAAGTGGGGCTTCGGGAACATCGGCCGGTTCGCCGTGTACCACCGGGAAACCTATGGTCAGAGCCCGCACGTCACGCTGAGACAGTAGTTCTGTCATCTTCGTTTTGTGGTCATCGATGCAGGCGTACAGTCTCTGGAATGGAGCCGCCGGCCGAGGCCATGTGCGGCAAGTGCGGTAAGTCCGCGCCTGTGGTGCACGCCTATCCGACCTGGTCACTCGGGTCGGATATCCCCACGCGATGGTTCATGGACGTCGAGTGCCGCAGCTGCGGCAAGCAGTACGGCTGGGTGCGTCAGACCTGATCACCGGCTTCGTTTTCGGGCCATCCGCCGTTCGTCGCGCCACTTGTACGCCGAGATCGACGTGAAGGCTGCTGGCAGCCGGGTTTCAGAGCCCTGTCGTCGATCTCGATGTCGGCAACGCCGGTACCAGTTCCCGTGAGGATTGCCCCGCCAATCCTCATCTGTGAGGTTTCTGTCAGCTGGGTGACGGTTACGCGGAGTGCCACGAAATTGTCTGTACCGTGAATTAGAGTGGGGACCGACCCCGCCCGGCCCGGCAGCGGTGCCAAGCGCGGGGAGCGCAGGGACGCGAGGAGGCTCGATGTTCACGTTCAACGTCGATGTGACACGCGAGGGTCGTAAATGGCTCATCGAAGTCCCCGCGATCGGGCAAGTGGCACACGCGTTGCGGATCATCGAGATCGATGATGTGGCACGGCGTGTCATCGCCGCTTCCACGGGCGCCTCGATGCGAGATATCGCCGTCCGCGTCGCGTATCTCCCCCCGTCGGAGCTCGGCGGGTCGAGCCTGAAGGTTGCCGGGGCGTAGGCGGCCCGACCCGATCGCAGTACGCCGCAGAATCGTGAAGCTGGTCGGACCCTGGACGCTTCCTGTGCTAGTGGTGAAACGTATCATCGCATTTCAAAGCGCTTAGGCACTACTCAACAGATGCAGTTGGTGATACGATTCACCTACGCCGGACCAGCCGGTGTGTTCACTGCCGCCAGGCGCGACCGCACTGTCGCGTCGTAGCGCTCGCGGTGCAGGGAATCCATCAAAAATACTGTAGTACTGGAGTTTTCACATGGGACAGCTTGACGGCAAAGTAGCGTTCATCACCGGAGTCGCACGGGGTCAGGGCCGATCGCATGCCCTCACTCTGGCGCGCGAAGGGGCCCGCATCATCGGTCTGGATCTGTGCGCCAAACCGACGACGACGGCCTATCCCGGCGCGACCGAGGAAGACCTGCAGGAAACCGTGCGGCAGGTCAAGGAGGCCGGCGGGGAGATCCATGTCGGAATCGCCGACACCCGCGACTACAACCAGGTGAAGACCGTTTTCGAGCAGGGGATCGAGCAGTTCGGCCGCGTGGACATCGTGCTGCCGAATGCGGGCATCTGCTCGGGAGCCAAGACGTGGGAGATCAGCCCCGAGGACTGGGCCGAGATGGTCGACATCAACCTCAATGGCGTGTTCCACACCGTCAAGGCGGCGATCCCGACCATGATCGCGCAGAATCAAGGCGGCTCAATCGTTTTCACCGGTTCCACCGAGGCGCTGAAGGGCGCCGAGAACATCTCGTCGTACGCGGCTGCCAAGCACGGCGTCACGGGTCTGATGACATCGCTGGCGCGCGAATTGGGTTCCTACAACATCCGCGTCAACTCGGTGAACCCGACGTGCGTCGACACCCACATGATCAACAACGACTTCGTGTACGGACTGTTCCGCCCCGACCTGGACAAGCCCACCCGCGACGATGTGATCGGCGCCTTCGCCGGAACGCACATCCTTCCGGTGCCGTGGATCGAACCGCAGGATGTCAGCAACGCGATCCTGTACCTGGTGACCGAGCCCGGTCGGTACATCACCGCTACGCCGTTGGTCATCGACGCCGGCTTCATGGTCAAGTCCTGAACCTGCAGTCCTCGAATAGCCCTCCCGCCGGGAGGGCTATTCTTCTTTCGCCGCGGACACAGGTGGAGACGGATGGCAGCCCAATGGTCACGATGAAAGACGTCGCCAAGGCCGCGGGGGTATCCCAGGCCTCGGTGTCCTACGCGTACAGCGGCTCGCCGAGGGTGTCACCGCCGCAGCGTGAACAGATCTTCGCCGTGGCCGCTCGGCTGGGCTACACCGGACCCAACATCGCCGGGCGCAGTCTGCGATCGGGCCGCATCGGCACGGTGGGCGTGCTGGTGCCCGGCTCATTGGCGGCGGCCGTCGAGGATCCGTCGACGGCGCTACTGCTCAAGGGCATCGTGGAAGTGGGGGAGCTGGCCGACGTCGCTCTCACGCTGCTTCCGGTGCCTCGGGTCGATACGGCCGAGGCCGGGCCCACCCAGCCCACGGTCCTGCGTGGACTGGTCGACGGCGTCGTCATGCACTGCCTGCCCGACGATCACCCCGTTGTCGAGGCCGTACTCGCCAGGGGCATACCTGCAGTGGCCATCGATTCACCGCGGCTGCCGCGCCTGCCCTATGTCACCGTCGACCATCGCAGCGCCGGCGCCGATCAGATGAAACACGTTCTCGGCCAAGGTCATCGGCGGATCGCCATCATCTGCGATCGCCTGGGACCTCCCGCCCCTTCTCCCGCCGCCCCTTCCCCGGCGAGCAGACGCGAACTCGCACAAATCTCGCCGAAATCACGCGAGTTTGTGTCTGCTCGCGAGTCTGTGGGGTCGCGGCCGCCCCATCCGCTGCGTGACGTCGCGCCCGTCGCCGAGGTCTATCTCCGGGAACGCCTGGCCGGCTATCGGGATGCCCTGCGCGAAGCCGGCATCAGCGACAGTGACGTGATGGTGGTCGAGAGTGCCGACATCGACATGGGCAGCGGGATGGCGGCCGTCGCGGAACTCCTGGAACACACCCAGCCCACCGCAATCGTGGCGACCTCGGATGTGCATGCCGTGGCGGCAGTCAAAGTGCTGCGTGAGAGGGGTGTCTCGGTTCCCGCGGACGTCTCGGTCATCGGGTTCGATGACGCCCCGATCGCCGACCTGATGCAGTTGACCACCATCCGGCAGCCGCTGGTGGACAAGGGCAGAACCGCGGCGCGGATCCTGCTCGACCTGATCGACGGTCAGACGCGCCGACGTTCGGTCAAACCCACCGAACTCGTGGTGCGGGCCAGTACGGGACCGCCACCCGGTCACTGATCACACATGGCGAAGCCCCGCCGGAATCCGGCGGGGCCTGCCCCCTGTCGAGGAACAGCTCTATTCGCTGGCGTTCACCTCTTCGCGATGCTGTTTCTTGTGGTGCGGCGCGGCCACCGGTGGCGTCGGCTCGGCAAGCGGTACCTGCCCGGCGTAGCTGGCCATATCGTGATTGGCGCGGTGTTCCCGCAGGATCTCGGCGATCTCGATGGCGTCGCCCTCGGGAGCCGTCGAGTGCTTGTACGGCTTGGCGACCACCATGTAGACCAGGCCCACCGCGGCGACGATGAGGAAACCGATCAGCGCGATCCAGCGGTCGAAGAAGGCCAGGCTCTGATCGCCGTTGGGGCGGGCCAGCACGATCATCGACAGCACGCCGTACACGAGCGCCCCGATGTTGACGGGCCAACCCCACTTGCCCAGGGTCCAGTTGCCGCCCGGCTTCCAACCCTTGGCCTTGGCGCGCATGGAGGCGAGCACCACCATCTGGAAGGCGAAGTAGCCGGCCAGGATCTGGAAGGCCGCCACCCGGAACAGCGCGTCGGGCAGGAAGTACAGCAGCACGAACATCGCCAGCGGCACGAAGGTGACCACGAGCAGCGCGTTGAACGGCACCTTCTTCGCCGAGATCTTCTTGAAGATCGCCGCACCGGGGAACATGTCGTCACGGGCGAAGGAGAAGATCAGTCGGCTACCGGCGGCCTGCTGGCCCATGACACAGGCCAGGAATGAGGTGAGCGCGACCACCAGGAAGACTTTGGTTCCGATCTCCCCGAAGTTGTCGGTGAGGATCGCGGTGATCGGGTTGGCGACGTCGCCATCGACGATCGCCTGCAGATTCGGCGCGGCCAGGATGTAGCCGACGAAGGCGAACAGTGCCGCGATGCCGCCGAGGACGACGGTCAGCATCATCGACCGGGGAATCGAGCGGCTCGGATTGGGGGTTTCCTCGGCCACCTCACCGCAGGCCTCGAAGCCGTAGAAAAGCACGAGGCCGACAATCGCCGCGGTGACGAACGCGGCCAGATAGCCACCTTCACCGCCGGTGCCGAACGTCTCGAACAGCACCGAGAAGCTGTTCTTGCGGGCGAAGATCAACAGATAGAGGCCGACGACGATGATGCCGGCGAGTTCGGCGGCCAGGCCCACCTTGGCGATCGTGGCCAGGGTCTTGGATCCGGTCGAATTCAGGGCCAGGCAGATGAAGATCACGACGCTGGCGATGATGAGCTTTTCCAGCGGAGTCGACGAGATGTTGGAGTCGGCGTGGAACAGTGCCAGCACGAAGTCGGCGCTGAACATCGCGGTGGTGGTGCAGCCGATGATCACGCCCGCGATGTAGATCCAGGACATGATCCAGGCGTACTGACCGTTCCACAGCCGGCGGGCCCACTGGTAGAGACCGCCCGCGATGGGGAACTGGGACACGATCTCACCGAAGGTCATGGCCACCAGCAGCTGGCCGCCCATCGCGATGACGAGCCACAGAATGGACGGGGGACCCGCAGTGGTGAGCGCCTGGGTGAACATCGAGAGCACGCCCACCAACGGCGACAGGTACAGAAAGCCGAGTGCGAAGTTGGACCAGAGGCCGATCTTTCGGTCGAAGTTCTCCTCGTAGCCAAGTACGCGCAGGTGGGCGTCATCGCCGGATAGCGACGACCCTCCGCTGTTGGTCACTGACATCACGTTCTCCTTGAACTAAGGGTCTTGTCATCGGCTGGATCGGTCAACCACGGATTAGGGGACGGCGAACGGTGCGATGGAAAATGCCCCAACCTCCGGGTCCCTGTGACCGTGGCCACACATGAAGTGTGGTTCACCACGCCTCGACCAGGCAGACCCAAACCGTGCAAGGAACCGGGTTTCAATTTCACGTAGTGATCAGCCGTCGAAGTGGCGGGCCGGGCCCCGATGGAAACCATCTATGCAGGTCAAACCGTATCCCTCGATCCTTGCGGGCGTCACATCAGGCTGCGGGTGAGACATGTCGGCAGGTGTGTAGTCTCGGCACCGCGACTTACCCCGATCCACCGCGACCCACCATGCGGCGCGGTTCATTGACGGCGGCGCGCCAACCTCGGCATCGGGGTCGGCGATCCGGCACGACACACATCTTTCGACCGACCCGAGGAGTAGATGATGCCCCAACCCGCCGAGCCGACCAACTGGCTTGCCGTGCACGCAACGGTGGTCGCCGAGGAGGACGCCCTCGGCTTCGACTCGTTCGGGTATCCGCAGGCATGGGGATTGGGGGCGGCAATGGTGGCGGACGCGGCGGCGCGCCGGCTCCCGGTGGCCATCGCAATAGTCTTCGGTGAGCAACGTGTGTTCCACGCCGCGCTCGCCGGTTCCTCGGCCACCAATGACGACTGGCTGGCGCGGAAATTCCGCGCGGTGGCCAAGCACAACTGCTCCTCGTGGGCGTTGGCCTGTCAGCAGCGCGCCGAGGGCACGGATTATTACCTCGAGGGCGGATACCGCCCCAGTGATATCGCCCTGGCCGGGGGTGCCGTGCCGCTTCGGGTGCGCGGCTCGCTCATCGGCGCAGTGGGCGTCTCGGGCCTCGACGAAGAAGACGACCACCGATTCGTGGTCGACTCCCTGCGCTCATTCCGGGACACGCTCTAGGAGCGTGCCGCCCAGGCGATGCCCTGCTTGGTCAGCCGTCGCACATCATCGCCTGCGAGATCCTCGGCGGCATGCCCGATCGAGTGGTAGAAAACCCGTCCCCGGCCCCACTGCCGGACCCAGGCGACGGGGCACTTGAGGCCGTCGAGCCAGGCGACGTGCTCGCCGTCGAATGTGGTTTCGGCCAGCACGGTGTTGTTCGGGTCAACGCTCATGTAGTACTGCTCGGACGCCACCGCGAAATCGTGCACACCGCGGGTGATCGGGTGGTCGTGATTGACGATGTTGATCTTGTAGGGATGGGCGTAGCCCTCCCCGCCGGGGTGGGCCAGGAAGTCGCCACCCAAGATGAGGTGGTAGGCCAGGCTGGACCGGAACGACGATGCCGCACCGTGCCATGCCGCGATTCCGGTCCCGGACTCCACCGCGGCCAGGAGATGCTTCTCCTGCGAGTCGGTGAGGTCCTCGGTGGTCAACGCATTGTTCCAGCCGAGGATGATCAGGTCATACCCGGTCAAGTCGCGATCCAGGGTGAAGAAATCCTGGGACTCCTCGATCGAATAGCCCAGTTCACCAACCAGATCGCGCGTCCATTCGGCGATGTTGTACGGGCTGTGGCCGGGCCATCCGCCGTACAGGTACAGAACATTGGTCATGACACGTCCTCCATCGACAGCAATTCTCGCGGGCCCACCAAGGCCTCGGGGCTGAGTAGTTGATCGAGCTGTTCGGCACTGAGCAGACCTTCCTCGATGACGAGTTCGGGGATCGGCCTTCCGGTACCCAGTGCTGTCTTCGCTATGCGCGTTGAAGCCGAGTACCCGATATAAGGGCTCAGGGCGGTGATGACGCCGATCGAGTTCGTCACCGAGTCCATGAGCCGCTCCCGATTGGCGGTGATACCCACGATGCACCGCTCGATGAGCGTCCCGCACGCGGCGTCCAGATGGGCCACCGACTGGAAGAGGCAGTGCGCGATGATCGGTTCGAAGGCGTTGAGCTGTAGCTGCCCGGCCTCGGCCGCCATGCTGATGGTGACGTCGTTGCCGGCCACCTCGAAGGCGACCTGATTGACCACTTCGGGGATGACCGGGTTGACCTTACCCGGCATGATGCTCGAACCCGCCTGTACTGCAGGCAGATTGATCTCGTTGAAACCCGACCGGGGACCCGACGACAACAGCCTGAGATCGTTGCAGATCTTCGACAGTTTCAAGGCCGTGCGTTTGAGCACCCCGGAGAGCTGGACGAATGCGCCGACATCCTGGGTGGCCTCGACCAGGTTGCCTGCCGTCGTCAGCGGATAACCGGTGATGGCGCTCAGCTTCTGGCAGGCCAGCCCCGCGTAGCGCGGATGCGCGTTGAGGCCGGTGCCGATGGCGGTACCGCCCAGGTTGATCTCGGTCACCAGGCACGCGGCCTCGAGCAGACGCTCCGCGTCCTCGGCCACCATCACGGCGTAGGTGCTGAATTCCTGGCCCAACGTCATCGGCACCGCGTCCTGCAGCTGGGTGCGACCCATCTTCAACACTGTCTCGAATTCGCATGCCTTGGCGGCGAAGGCATCGGAGACCCGCAGCAGGGTGGCGTGCAATCCGCGGATCTGGACCTGTAGCGCCACCTTGATCGCCGTGGGATACACGTCGTTGGTGCTCTGGCTGCGGTTGACGTGTTCGAGTGGGTGGACGCAGTCGTAGTCGCCGCGTTCGGCGCCGAGAAGTTCCGACGCCCTGTTGGCGATGACCTCATTGGCGTTCATGTTGGTCGACGTCCCCGCGCCGCCCTGTACCACGTCGACCACGAAGTGTTTGTGCAGTGCGCCGCTTCGGATTTCACGGCAGGCGGCGGTGATGGCATCGGCGCGGCGACGATCCAGCAGCCCGAGATCGTGATTGGCTTCGGCGGCGGCTTGTTTCACCGCGGCCAGCGCGTCGACGAAGTGGGGGTAGGCCGACAGCGCGATACCTGAGATCGGGAAGTTGTCCAGCGCGCGAGCAGTCTGGACACCGTAATACGCCGAGGCTGGAACCTGGTACGTGCCAAGGGAATCCTGCTCGGTACGAATCTCCGGTGCAGCTGCCGGAGACGTCGTCACCGCCATGTCGTGCTCGGCGGCGCCATGCCGGCGCCGGGCAGGCCCTCGTAGAACCCCGGGGTGGCGCAGGTGGTCAGCTCGAGCTGCATCCCCCAGGGCGTCTGGAAGTAGAACCAGCGTTGCCCGGCGACCGGCGCGGCCGGGTTCACGCCGTTGGGACCCTCCTGGGTGACCACACCCGGGATCGAGCGCACATACTCCCACGCGGCGTCGATATCGTCGACGTAGAACCCGAGATGGTGGCCGCCGATGTCACTGTTGCGTGGGAGAACCGAATTCTGCTCGGGCGCAGTGTATTCGAACAACTCGATATTGTGGTGCTTGCCGATCCTGATCATTGCTATGGTGCACCGCGCCCGCGGGTCCACATTGAGCCGGCGGCGCATACCGTCTCCGGTCTCGTCGACGAAGGGTCCGTCGATGAAAACGAGTTCGGCGCCGAAGTGATCGACGAAGAAACGTACCGCTTCATCGAGGTCGGGCACTGTGTAGGCGCTGTGATCGACGGCCCGCAGTGTGGGCACTCGCGGTTGGCTGACACCGGTCATGGTGTGTCCTTCCTCAGTCGGGGCATCCACTAGCCGGCGGTGGCGGTGGCCTTGAAGCTGTGGTCGGTCCAGGGCAGTACGTCGGAGCCGAACTTGGCCGCCCGCACATCGGCCGACCGGGCGTGCCCCTCGAAATTCTCCAGACGTGCGGCGCGACCGCAGATCCGGCCCAGTTCGGCACTGGCGGCGGCGTCGTCGATCTCCTGGTAGGTCACGGTCTTGAGGAACTTGCCGACCCAGAGACCGCCGGTGTAGCGGGCGGCGCCGAGCGTCGGGAGCACATGGTTGGTGCCGATTGCCTTGTCGCCGAACGAGACACAGGTCTTCTCGCCCAGGAACAGCGCACCGTAGTCGTGCATCTCGGTCAGCGCCCGGCGGGGCTCGGCAGTCAGGATCTGGACGTGCTCGCTGGCGAACTCGTCACCGAGCGCGAACGCCTCTTCCAGGGTGTCGACCAGGTGGACCTCGCCGTAGTTCTGCCAGGACACCGCGGCGACGCCACTGGTCGGCAGGTTCTCCAGTTGCCGGGACACCTCGGCGATCGTCTCGCGGCCCACCCGCTCCGAGGTGGTGATCAGCACGCATGGTGAATCCGGTCCGTGCTCGGCCTGGCTGAGCAGGTCGGCGGCCACCACGAAGGGATCGGCGGTGTCGTCGGCGATGATGAGCACCTCGGTGGGGCCGGCGAACAGGTCGATACCGACCTCGCCGAACATCTGCCGTTTGGCTTCGGCGACGTAGGCATTGCCGGGGCCGGTGAGCAGGTTGACCGGGGCGATCGTCTCGGTGCCCAGCGCCAGCGCACCGATGGCCTGCACGCCGCCGAGGACATAGATTTCGTCGGCGCCCGCCAGATGCATCGCCGCGACACTGATCGGCGGGGGAGTGCCCACATTGGGCGGGGTGGTGGCGGCCACGCGTTCCACACCGGCGACCTTGGCGGTCACCACCGTCATGTGGGCCGACGCGGTCAGCGGGTAGCGCCCGCCGGGAACATAGGCTCCCGATGCCGACACGGGCACGTGCTTGTGGCCCAGCCGGACTCCCGGCAGCGTCTCGACCTCGATGTCGAGCATCGAATCGCGCTGCGCCTTGGCGAAATTGCGCACCTGCCGCTGGACGAATGTCAGATCGTCAATGACGGTGGAAGGCAGATCGGCGACGATCTTGGCAACCTGGGCGTCTGTCAAGCGGAACGACTCGGGTGCCCACTTGTCGAACTGCTCGGAGTATTTGCGCACGGCCGCATCGCCATTGGCGCGGATGTCATCGAGGACTCCAACGACGGTCTCGACGACCTGCGGGTTGCTCTTGTGCGGTGTGCCGGCCTGCGCGGCCGGCGCCTTCAGTAAGACCGACACCATCTTCTCCTTGGCTGTGCGGTGGCATGTCCGTCGTGTGGGATTCCGTCCGACGTCATTCCAGTCTCGGGGGCAGCGATCACCCGGGACAGACGCAGGATGTGCAAAACTTCGCCGCATCGCTGCACAGTGCTCGGTGTTATTTGCGGGGAGCGACGGTCGACGCCGCGAGCACGCACACCGCAACCGCACACATCGGCAACACCAGTGCGGAGTTGAGCGAGATGAGTTCGGCAAGCCATCCGATCAGGGCGGGACCGGACATCAGGGCGACGTAACCCATGCCGACCACGCGTGCCAGCACGCGGCCCGAGGCCACCCCGACATTGCCCGCCGCGGTGAACACCTGGGGTAGCCCGCCGGCCAGTCCGAGGCCGGCCAGCAGCCAGCCCAACAGTGTCACGGGCAGATTGGGTGCGAAGATCACCAACGCGATGCCGGCCACTGCCAGCGCGGAGCCGCGGCGCAACAGGGCCACGGCTCCGATGCGGTGCGCGATCCGGTCGGCGCACAGTCGTCCGACAGTCATCGCGGTCACGAACACACCGAACGCGATCGCCCCTCCGGTGGGTGAGGCGCCGAGATGCCGCTGGGCGTGCAGGCTCGACCAGTCCATGGCGGCGCCCTCGGAGAACAGCAGCAGGAAGGCCAGGGTCCCGAGCAGCAGTATGCGCCTCAGGGGCGGTTTTCCACCGTCCTCGACACCGTCGGCGCCGGTCCTCTCGTCGGGGTCTTCGGGGTCTTCTCTGGCGGCGGTCGTGAAGATCTCGGTGTCGAGCAACCACCGCGACACCGCGACGATCATCACCACACACAGCAGCCCGACCGCGCCCGAAGCGGTCACCGTCGATGCATGTAGGGCGAAACCCACGGTGGCCAGCAGCGAACCCAGAACGCTTCCGAGGGAAAAGACCGCGTGGAACGACGACATGATCGGTCGGCCGTAGGCACGTTCAAGCGACACGGCCGCGGCGTTCATCGCGACGTCGGCGCTGCCGGTGGCGATACCGAAGAGGAACGCACCGCACGCGGCCCACAGCGCGGTGGTCGCCGAGAGCGGGATCATCACCGCAAGCGCCATCACCGCGCCGGCAACCAGGGCGATCCTGGTGCTGCCGATGCGGTCGGACAACGGTCCGCAGACCTGCATGCCCACCAGCGCGCCGGTCCCGGAAACCAGCAGCACCGTGCCGAGCATGGCGGTCGACATTCCCGTGGCGTGTTGCAGTGCGGGTAGGTGTACCGCCCATGTCGCCAGGGTGATGCCGAAGCACGCGAACACCGCGTTCACCGCGACACGGGCGAACAGCAACCGACGCGTGACCG
Organism: uncultured Mycolicibacterium sp.; assembly: GCA_945957405.1. Classification (GTDB taxonomy): domain Bacteria; phylum Actinomycetota; class Actinomycetes; order Mycobacteriales; family Mycobacteriaceae; genus Mycobacterium. The sequence continues at coordinate 23,919 of CAMFLL010000051.1, forward strand.
AGGCTCCGGTCATCGGCGCCGCACTGCCTGTGTCATCGATGTCGATTGTCTCCTACCGGCTGACGAGGCGGGCATCGGCGTCGGTGTACACCCGCTCGGAACTGCCGTCGATACGCCGGGCGGCGCGTTCACCCTCGTGCACGGCGTCCATCATGGTGCGGCTGGCGATCGCGTCGCCGATACGTTCGACCGGCACGCCGCGTCCCTTGAGGGCGAAGTACAGATCTGCCACCGGACGGTGCCAGCCCGCCAGTATCACGGTGTCGACGGCGGTGATCGTGCCGGGGCGGCCCTTCTCCGACACTGCCACCTCGGGCCCGTCGACGGCGGTCACGGTGGAGAACGGGTGCGCGATCATCCCGGACCTGTGCACCCGGGGGACCGCGAGGTTGGCCGAGAACGGGCCCAGTTTGGCGCCGACATAGGGCAGGGGCGTGACGAATTCGACCTCGCGTCCGTCCTCGCACAGCTGCAGCGCCAATCCGATCCCCTTCCAGCCGCCCTCACCGTCATCGACGATGACGATGTGACGGCCGACCGGTTTCTGCTCGTCGAGGACGTCCCAGACGGTCAGGACATGATCCTGGTCGAGGCCAGGGGTGAACGTGAAGCCTTGGGCCAGGTTTCCGACGATGTCGGGACCGGGCGCAGAACCGGTCGCGACAATGATGTGGTCGGGTCGCAGCGCCAGCACGTCGTCGGCGCCGGGTGCCCAGCCCAGCCGAAGGTCGACGCCGTGCTTGGCGATCATGACGTCGAGATGGTCTATGACGCCGCCGATTTCGCCGCGGCCCCGGATCTTCTGAGCGATCCGCAGTTGTCCGCCCGTGCGGTTGCGCCGTTCGATGAGGATGACCTCGTGCCCCTGTCGGGCCGCGGTTTCCGCCGCTTTCATACCGGCCGGCCCGGCGCCGACGACGACCACCCGGCGCCGGAACGTCGCCTGGAGCAGGGTCCCGATGCCCAGCTCCCGCTCGTACCCGGCGGCCGGGTTGTGCACGCAGGATGAGTGGGTGACCTGGAACAGCCGATCGATACAGCCCTGGTTGCAGCCGATACACCGGCGGATCTCGTCGAGGCGTCCCTGCGCCATCTTGTTGACGGTCTCCGGATCTGCGATCTGTTGGCGCGTCATGGCGACCATGTCGGCGTGTCCGAGGTTCAGGATGTCGGCGGCATCGTAGGGGTCGTTGATGCGCCCCACCGCGATCACAGGAACATCGACGACCGATTTGACCGCCGCGGCAAGGTCTTCCCAGATCCGTTTCGGATGCTGCATGTCGGGCACGTTCTGATGGGCCTCGTTGTAGGTCGCGGCCTTGACACAGATGTAGTCGATCTTCCCGGTGGCGGTGATGGCCGCAGCGATCTGCTTGGCGTCACCGACCTCCAGGCCGCCGGGGCTGAAATCGTGACCCTGCAGGTTGATTCCGACCAGGAAATCGGGACCCACCTCAGTACGCACGGCGTCGATGACTCGCATGACGATGCGCATCCGGTTCTCCAGTGAGCCACCGTATTCGTCGGTGCGGTGGTTGGAGAACGGGGACAGGAACGATGCAAGCAGGTATCCGCCGTACCCGGAGTGGATCTCCACACCGTCCATCCCGCCCTGCTTCGCGTGCCGGGCGCCGATGGCGTGGGCGTCGACGATCTCGTCGATGTCCTCGGGCTCCATCTCCTTGGGCATCTCCAGGTTGAACGGGCACGGCGTGTTCGACGGCCCCCACAGCGCTCGCTCGGTGAACGTCGAATGGCCTTGGCGCCCACCGTGACCGAGTTGCATGACGATTCGGGCACCGTACTGGTGTACCGCGTCGCTGATCTTGCGCAGGCCGGGGACGATCTCGGGCAACCAGGCCCGCGGTTCGCCGGGCACGTCCTGCGAGGTGGGGTGAATCTGTGGGAAGGCCATACCGATCAGGCCTGCGCCACCGATGGCGCGTTCGCGGTAGTAGGCGACGTGCCGATCGGTGGGCAGGTAGTCCCTGGCCATCCCGGTCCCGTGGCCGGTCATGACGACGCGGTTACGGATCTCGACATTGCCCAACGTGATCGGTTGGAACAACGGGGTGAGGTCGGTGACGGCGGTGCGGCTCAATGCCATTGCGGTGATCTCCGTGGCTGACGGGCCCGGCGGCGTGACCGGGCAGTGTGATGGCTGGAGTGGAGGCTTGAGGTCAGGACGTCAGTGCGCCGGACTGGCCGAGCCGCAATGCGAGTGCGGCCGCGGTGATGGCCGGGTTGACCGCGGCAGACGACGGGAAGACCGAGGTATCGGCGATCCAGAGGTTCTTGACGTCATGCGTGCGCAGATCGGGATCGACGACACTGGTGGCGGAGTTGTGGCCCATGACCGCGGTGCCGCACTGGTGCGACGTCGCCTCGACCCCGAGGCTGCGGGTCAGCACGACGGGGAAGCCGGCCTTGCGCACCACCTTTTTCATCTTCGCGATCAGCATGTGATGGGCGGGCAGGTTGGTGGCGCGGCGATTCAGAACGACCTGACCGGACGAACTGAGGGTCACGCGGTTCTCGGCAAGAGGCAGATCCTCGGTCTGGAGGAACAGGTCGAGGGTGTACTTGGTGGCTTCGTCGAGGATCGGCATCGGCACCCAGGGCTTGCCCATCTTGGCCTGCGGGCCCCGCAGCTTGCCGAGCCCTTGAACGTTGCCGAGCGGATACTCGTTCGTCGGGCCCGCGCTGTACCAGTCGTTGATACCGATCGTCTTCTGGTACACGGCCTCGTTCTTGCGGCGTGGGTCGATGGCCAGGAAGAACGTCGTGACATGCGCCATGTAGTTGCGACCCACCTGGTCCGAGGAGTTGGCCAGTCCACCCGGGTGTCGCTCGGAGCTGGACCGCAGCAGCAGCGCCGCGGTGTTGACGGCACCGCATGCCAGCACAAACCGATTGGCGCGCACCGTGATCGGTCGTCCGCGGTGGGTGATCTGTGCGGCGCTGATCTCACGGCCTGCGGCGTCGGTGTCCAGGCGCGTCACCTCGGCGTTGGTCAGCAGCTGGATGTTGCCCGATCCACCCACGAGTGCCGGGCGCACCGCGGCGACGTCGGCGTCGCCCTTGGCGTCGCGCATACAGGCGAATGAGTCGCACGTGTAGCACAGCACACAGCCACCACCGGTGTGGCGGTCAAGGGCCTGCGGTGCCGAAAAGGGATGCAGGCCTTGTTTTCTCGCACTCTCCACCAGTCGGGCCATGGCACCTTCGTGGGGCACGCCTGGGAAGGGGTAGTCGGTGGAGCGCCACGGATCGGTGGGGTCCTCACCCTTGTTGCTGTGCACCCAGAACATGTGCTCGGCCTCGCCGTAGAACGGTTCGATCTCGGCGTACTCGACGGGCCAGGCCGGGGAGACGCCGTCGACGTGCTGGATCTCCTGGAAGTCGCACTCCCGGAACCTCGGCAAGGTGGCCCCGTAGAGCTTGGTGCTGCCACCGACGTAGTGGTAGTTGCCCGGAACGAAATCCGTTCCGGTGGTCGCGTCGTGCCACACCTCGGAGTTCTTGTAGCGCCCCTCGGTGTGCACCGCGTCGAACGACCAGTTCTCCCGTTCCACCGGCAGGAAGTCGCCCTGCTCGATGATGAGGACCCGTGCGCCGGATTCGCGCAGCGCGTATGCCAATGTGCCACCGCCCATCCCGGAACCGATGATCGCGATATCGGTGTCGAGGACGTCGGGCGGGTCGGTGATGACGTGTGACTGCACAGCTGACGCTGAGATGACCATGAGTGCTCCTCTGGGCTGAGAGGACGGTGGGGTCCCGGTACGAAACGGGCTACTCAGTCGAATCTAGGTTCGTCGGGCTGCCGGCGGGAGCCACAGAGTGTGCAGTCCTGAAAATTGTGTGTGCGCACTCTATGCACCTGGGCTCAGCGGTTCTGCCGGTGCAGCAGATCGTGGCCGCGGACCGCGAACACCAGCGCCTGCCGGGTGTCGGCATCGTCGAGCGATCGCCCGAGCAGCGTGGTGATGCGTTCCAACCGGTAGTAGAGGGTGCGACGCTGCACGAACAATTCCTGGGCGGCCTGCGATTTGTTGCCGTCGCAGGCCAGATAGGTGCGCAGTGTGGGCAACAGCGGGTTGGATGCCTTGGCATCGTGTTTGAGCAGGGGACCCAGTTCGTCCTCGATGTAGCGAGCCAGTTCGGGGCCGCCGGCCAGCGACGCCAAGAGCCTGAGCACGCCGAGATCATCGAACCGGTGCACGGCTTTCTCGGGCCGCGCCGCGGCCACCGATGCCGCGCTGCGCGCCTGGTCGACCGCGGTGGGGAGTTGGCTGGCACTGACCGGCCTGCTGATCCCGGCGCGCACGTCCAACGCCGTGAGTCGTTGCACCACTTGCTTTTCCGAACTGGTCCGCGTCAAACCCATGATCGCCAGCGTGTGTTCGCCGAGGTCGGCGACCACCGCGGGGACATGCATGGCGCGACACAGTTCTTCCAGCGCCTCCTCGTCGCTGGCGCTGCCTGCCGTGGTCTCGCGGCAGACAGACACCACGACCAGCGCGTGGTCGCGGAAATCGCGGCCGATCCGCAGTGCCCTGCTGACGAACGCGTCGCCGGAGATGTCGCCCAGCAGCAGGCGGCTGACCAGCGCGTTCTGGCGCTGTGCAGATTTCGCCCCACTTTCCCGCGCGCCCAGCAACGTGATCGCGATGCCGTCGGTGGCCCGGTCCAGCGCGTAGGCGGCGGTGCCCGCGACCGGACGGCCGTCATGCAGCACGTGCAGCCATCCCCAGCGTTCGCCACGCAGCACGACCGCGCGCCGCGTGCAGTTGTGGGCTTCGTTGGCGTTGCCGTCCGTGGTCGCCGAGTCGTGATCGATGCGCGAATGGTGTTCCCATTCGGCCAGTACGGAGTCGCCCACCGGGGAGGCGCCAGAGTAGGCGACGACCTGGCAGGTGGCGTCCTCGAGGATGACGGGATGGCCGACCTCGCCGGCCAGGGCGTCGGTGAACAGCACCGGGTCACGGCCGGCGAGCAGCAGCTGCATGAACG
>CAMFLL010000052.1 GCA_945957405.1 uncultured Mycolicibacterium sp.
CCCCCCTGCCCATCGCCCAACGCACCCGCAGCTACCTCGGATCCTGCGGCATCCCCTCCATCACCTTCTGAGCATCAGCCGATCAGCGGGAAGCGCCGTTCGCCGGCCAGGTGGTCGAGCGCTTCCTGCATGATCTTTCGGACGTGAGCGTCGATCTCGTCGATGTCGGGGTCGTCGCCGAATCGTGCCGTGAGGTCGATGGGATCGAGCACCTCGGTGACGATCTTGGCAGGCAACGGCAGGTTGGGTGGGAAGAACACGCTCAACCCGAACGGCCAGCCGATGCTGACCGGCACGATGTGCAGCCGGAACTTGGTGAGCCGTAACAGTTTTGCCAGTTGATTACCGCGCGTCAGGAACAGCTGTGTCTCCTGGGCGCCGATCGAGACGACGGGGACTATCGGCACGCCGGCGGCCAACGCCGTCCGCACGTATCCCGTCCGGCCGTTGAAGTCGATCACGGTCGCTTCGGTGGTCGGCCGGTACGAGTCGTAATCCCCGCCGGGGAACACCAGCACGAGCGCTCCCGTACCCAGGGCCTTGGCGGCATTGTCGGGGCTGGCGTGGATGACGCCCAACCGGTTCATCACCTCCGACAGGGGACCCATGAGCACCCCGCAATGGGCCAGGGTGTGCAATGGCCGGTCATATCCGAAGTGGTCGTAGTACGCGGGTGCGAACACCAGCACATCGGGCGTCATCATCCCGCCGGAATGATTCGACACCACCAGTGCGGCACCGTTTTCGGGAATGCGATCGAGATGGCGTACCTCGGGGCGGAACCACCGCCGGACAAGGGGTTCGAGCCAGTTCTTCACCTGCTTGAAGAAGCCCGGATCCCATTTGATGATCTCCGGATCGCTCATCGCTGCTGCCCCTTCGTCGGTACCGACCACCACGATGGTGCGCCACCCATTGGGGCTTCAACGCGGATTCGGGTTATTGGTCACGATTGCCGGATTGTTTGAGCCCCTCGTCAGGGGGAAACAAATACCCGCGGCCCCCGATGCCGGCCGCGACGACATCCCGGGAGGACCCCATGACCAGCGCCTATATCGATGCCCAGGAGCCAGTCCCGGCCGCGGGAGTGTATCCGCCGCAGCATGACTCACACCTGCTCATCGAGGCGATGACCGACGCGGGTCTGCCGGCGGGCAAACGGGTGGCGGACCTGTGCACCGGTAGCGGCATCGTGGCGATAGCGGCCGCCGACGCGGGTGCCACGGAGGTCAAGGCCTTCGACGTGTGCCCGCAGGCCGTGCGGTTCGCGCGCGCCAACGCACTCGGCACATGTGTCGATGTCCGACTCGGATCCTGGTCTCGGGCAGTTGAATTCGGCCCGTTCGACCTGGTGGTGGTCAACCCGCCCTATGTTCCGGAGGGACCCGTCGACGACTCCGCCGGTATTCCCGCCGTGGCCGGGCCGCCGCGGGCGTGGAACGCCGGTCCCGACGGGCGGTTGGTTCTCGACCCGTTGTGTGCATCGGCACCGCTGCTGGTGGCCGACGGCGGGACGCTGCTGGTGGTGCAGTCGGAGTTCGCGGGTATCGCCGACACCGTACGGTCCCTTCATGCCACCGGGATGCGAGCAGAAGTGGTTGCCCAGCAGCTCATTCCGTTCGGCCCGGTGATGACCGCGCGGGCCGAGTGGCTCGAACGGAGGGGTCTGCTGTCGCCTGGCCGCCGGGTGGAGCGGCTCGCGGTGATCCGGGCGGATGCGCCGTGAGCGACGAAGTCCGCACCGTCCGGGTGGTGCCGGCGGGCCCCGTGATGGTGCAGGGCCCGGTCCGCATCGAACTACCGGACGGCGACGTGGTGGAATCGTCGCGGTTCATGGTGGCGATCTGCGCGTGCCGGCGCAGCAAGACCTATCCCTTGTGCGACACGAGCCATCGCAAGCGCAATAAGGGTGCGGCCTCTAGTCCAGGGGCCGGCGCAGCGACGTCCGGTGATCGTGCCAGCACGTCAGGAGATGGTCGGCCAGCCGGTCCTCCAGCAGGGTGAACGCGCGGATCCCGAACACCACATCATTTTCCAGCTCGGGTTCGCGTGCCAGCAGGTCGCCCACCACGTCGTGGCGGACCACCTGCTCGTGCACAGCGTCGGCCTCGACGTGTTCGCGATAGAACGCCGCGCAGGTCTCAGGGGCCCCGAGCCGTTCCAGGGCTTGCACCATGCGTCGCGACCCTGGCGGTGAGGCGATCTCGGTCGCCGCGAAATGGCCCACCGTCGCGCCACGCAGCCTGCGGTGCAGACCGAACATCGACATGAGGTTCACCAGCGCCAGCGACTGGGCCGGGACGTGGGCGAGGTAGCCAAGGTAGGTGGTGTCCAGATCGGCGGCCTGCATCAGGTCGGCGAAAAGCTGTTGGTGTACCCGCTCACCCCGGCCGCCGCCGAACTCGTCGAACTCGACGGCCACGAAGGACGCCTTGGCCTGCCCGGTCAGACGCGGAATCGCCCACGCGTGCGGGTCGCCCTCCTTGAGGTGATAAAGCGAGCGGTGTACGAAATATTCGCGCATCTGCTCCCAGGTGCCCTTATCCCGCAGGTGATAGGACACCCCGGCACCGTCGACGGGGTCGATCTCGAGGTCGGTGATCTCGGCCGCCACGGTCATCGCGGGGTAGATCGGACCGACATCGTGCCGGACCGCCTCGAGGAACCTGTCCTCGAGATGGCCACGCAGATGGAGCAGTCCGCCGTTCCATTCCCAGCGAGCATCCACCCCGGCGAAACCGCGGTAGTGCAACTCGTAGCAGGTGTACAGGGCGAGTTGAACATCGAGTCCGTAGGGATCGGCGTCGCCGAGCCGGGAGTCGATGCGGAAGAGGTGTCCGCGCGGCGCCCGCTCGGCAAGGAGATCGATGACGGTCGCCGACACCGGGCCACAGGCTTCAGGAAGGGCGGGCTCCGACCGTGTCGCAATCGCTGTCACGCCGACACTGATACCCGCAGGGTAGTAAGCCAAACTCACCACAGCATCACGTCACAATTGGCGACCCTGCGGTGTCTTGAGGGGTATGAGTATTCGAGAACAACAGGTCGCCACATCGGTCCTCGTCATCGGAACGGGCGGATCGGGTCTGAGGGCCGCCATCGAACTCGCCGAGCGCGGTGTCGATGTCCTGGTGGTGGGCAAGCGACCCAAGGCCGACGCGCACACCGCGCTGGCCGCAGGCGGTATCAACGCCGCACTGGCGACCATGGACGCCGAAGACAGCTGGCAGCAGCACGCCGCCGACACCCTGACCGAGAGCTACCTGTTGGCCGATCCGCGGACGGTGCAGGTGGTCACCGAGGGGGCCGCGGAGTCGATCAAGGACCTCGAACGGTGGGGGATGGGGTTCGCACGGGAGGCCGACGGCCGCATCTCGCAGCGCTTCTTCGGGGCACACACCTTCCGGCGCACCGCATTCGCGGGCGACTACACCGGCCTGGCGTTACAGCGGACGCTGATCGCGCGCGCCACGGGGCTGGGTATCGCGGTGCTGGACTCGGTGTACATCAGTAGGTTGCTGGTCCGCGACAACGTCGTGTTCGGCGCCTACGGATTCGATCTGGGTGACGGTACGCGGTACGCGATCCACGCCGACGCCGTGATCCTCGCGGCCGGTGGTCACACCAGGATCTGGCGGCGCACCTCCTCCCGGCGGGACGAGAACACCGGTGACTCTTTCCGATTGGCGCTCGACGCAGGCGGCCGCATCCGGGATCCGGAGCTGGTGCAGTTCCATCCGTCGGGACTCATCGAACCCGAGGACTCGGCGGGCACCCTGGTCTCGGAGGCGGCGCGCGGGGAAGGTGGCATCCTGCGAAATGATCTCGGCGAGCGGTTCATGAAGCGTTACGACCCCGACCGGATGGAACTGTCGACGCGCGACCGGGTCGCGCTGGCCGCCTACACGGAGATCAAGGAGGGGCGTGGCACACCGCGCGGAGGTGTCTGGCTGGACGTGTCGCATCTGCCGCGAACCCAGATCATGGAGCGGTTGCCACGGGTGTACCAGACGCTGATGGAGCTACAGCTGCTCGACATCACGACCACACCCATCGAAATCGCGCCGACAGCCCACTATTCGATGGGCGGGGTGTGGGTCCGTCCCGAGGATCATGGCACCGACGTCGAGGGCCTCTACGTCGTCGGTGAGGCATCGAGTGGTCTGCACGGCGCCAACCGCCTCGGTGGCAACTCCTTGATCGAGCTGCTGGTGTACGGCCGGATCGTCGGTCAGGCGGCTGCCCGGTACTCGATGACACTGGCGGCCCAGCAACGCAGCCAGGCAGCAATCACGGCTGCCCGCAACGAGATCGACGATCTGCTGTCCGCGAACGGCACGGAGAACGTCCGCTATCTTCAGCGCGCGATCCGCAACACCATGACCGAGCACGCCGGGGTGGTCCGTGACGAGCGGGGGCTCCGTGCGGGTCTTACCGAACTGACCGAGATCGAGACGCGGATCGCTGATATCGCGGTACATCCCGACATCGCCGGGTACCACGATCTGGCCCATGCCTTCGATCTCAAGGCCGGTGCCGTCGCGGCCCGCGCCACCATGGAGGCGGCCCTCGAGCGCCGCGAGACCAGAGGCTGCCACAACCGCTCGGACTACCCGAATATCGATGAGTCGCTGCAGGTCAACCTGGTGTGGTCGGGTCCGGGGCGGATCGAACGAGAGCCCATCGCCACCATCACCGCCCAAGTCGCCGAGCGGATGCACCACGTCTCCGCGGCGGGCAAGCTCGTCGAATAGGCGTGACGAAGGTCTCCCTGTCGCGACGTCACAACTGTGCCTGCACCGGTGTCCTAGTTGATGAACGACGACAAAGGAACATCATGAGACAGACAGTTATTGCGCTGGCGAGCACGACGGCGCTGATGATATTCGCGCTCATCATGGCCGCGCTGGCCGTTGCGGCCCCCACCGACACGGGGCTGCGCGACTGCGGACCGACTACCATGCGGGCGGACCGGCCCGTGGTCCGGCTGGTGACGGCACGCGCCGCCGAGCCCGACCAGATCCTCACCCCGCTCTGTATGGCGGCATGAGAATGGAACTACGGAATCAGACGGCTCTGGTCACGGGTGGCACCGCGGGCATCGGGTTGGCGGCCGCCCGACTGTTGGCCCGCGAGGGCGCCGCAGTGATCATCTCCGGACGCGACGCCGCTCGCGGTGCGGCCGCGGCGGCCGGCCTCGACGGCGACGTCCGGTTTGTCCAGGCCGACCTGGCCGACGCAGATTCGGTGAAATCACTGGTGCGCCAGTGCGGTGAGGTCGACATCATCGTCAACAACGCCGCCAGTTTTCCCGGGGCGCTCACCGTGGAGCAGGACATCGTGTCGTTCGACCGGACGTTCACCACCAATGTCCGCGGCGCCTATTTCCTGGTGTCCAGCCTGGTCCCTGGCATGTTGGCCCGAGGCCGCGGCAGCATCATCAACGTCACCAGCATGGTCGCGTTCAAGGGTGTCCCCGGCGCATCGACCTACAGCGCGTCCAAGGCCGCCCTGGAATCGTTGACCCGCACCTGGGCAACCGAATTCGGCTCCCGCGGTGTCCGGGTCAACTCCGTGGCGCCCGGCCCCACCGACACCGAGGGCGTGCGCGCGCAATGGGGTGACACCAACGACGAACTCGGCCGGGCCTTACCGCTTGGCCGCACCGCCACCGCCGCCGAGATCGCCGAGGCGATCCTGTTCCTGGCCTCACCGCGATCCAGTTTCATCACCGGATCGACGTTGCATGCCGACGGCGGCGGCGCGGCCGCGTAACAGCTCAGATGGCGTCGAACGGGTCACCGTCGAGCGCCTCGGAGGCACTCCCGTCGGGTCCCACCGGGACATCGCCGACCAGCGTCACCCGGTACAACCGGCGGTCGTGGTCTGTGGTCAGATCCGTCGGGGCCAGGTGGACGGTGGCGCGGTTGTCCCAGAACGCGATACTGCCCGGCTCCCACTTGAACCGCACGGTGTACTCGGGGCGCGCCAGTTCGTCAAAGAACAGGCCGAGCAGTCGGCGGCTCTCATGGGCCGAGACGCCCACGATGTGCGTGGTGAAGCCCGGGTTGACATACAGTGCCCGTTCACCGGTCTCGGGATGCACTCGCACCACCGGGTGTTCGGTGACCAGGGGCCTGCGGGTGACGCGCTCCCGGTAATCGTCGGTGGCCGTGGTGCCCTCCGGAGGCGAGAAACGGTGCACGGCACGGAGTTTGTCGGCCAGCCGGCGAATGGGCTCGGACAGTCCCGCATAGGCGGCGACGGTGTTCGACCACTGCGTGTCGCCGCCGTAGGGTGGGATGACCTCGGCACGGAGGATCGACGCGGCGGGCGGGTTGACCGCGGCCGTCACGTCGGCATGCCAGTTGGGCTTGTCGAAACCGCGGCTCGCGCCATACCGGGCCTTGAACCGGTCCCGGAAGATCGGGTAGATCGTCGGGTAATTCGGGTCGGGGATCGCATCGAACAGTGGATGGGCCGGCGTGGGGGCGCCGAACGCCGACGCGAACCGCAGGTGGTCGTCGTGGTCGATGAACTGATCGCGGAAGAACACCACCTTCCACTTCAGCAGGGCTGAACGAATCTGGCCGATCTGCACGTCGTCGAGCGGGGACGTGAGATCCACCCCGCCGAGCTCGGCTCCGATCCACCCCGACTGGGGGCGGACGTCGATGGCCTGGGCGACCTGGGTCATGGTGTTCCTCTCACGCGTTGATCGGTTTGGGTGTGATGTTGTCGAGTTGGTTCTGCGCGTTGACGATTGCGTTGTATCGGTCGTCGACATAGGGTGCGATGTCGACGTGGGACTTGGTCGTCCCGGTGTCGTACAGCCCGTCGGCGACGGTTTGGAACAGCCCGGTGGACGCCTTGTCGATGGGGTAGTAGGACGCGACGCCGTCCTCGTCGTACAGCTTCTTGCCCTGGTCGAATGTGATGCCCTGCTGTTTGACGTAGTACTCGGTGATCCACTGGTCGGCGTGGGTGTCCTTCCAGTTGTTGGCGGCCACCGCCCGGCCGACGTAATCGCCGATGGCGGCGACCTTGGCCGGGTCGTCCAGCACATCCCTGCGCACGATCAGGCTCTGGATCCCGGTGTTGATACCGGTGCCGTCACCCAAGATCGGTGGTTCGCCGAGTTGGTAATACTGGTTGCCCAGCACGATGGCCGCGTCGACGGCGCCCGCGGCAAAGGTCGGAACCACCTCGGCGCCGGCCAGTTCCACGGGTTGGACGTCCTTCTTGAGGTCCAGACCGTGCTGCTTGAGCAGTGCCGCGGTGATCATGTGGCGTCCTGAACCCGGCGGATAGGCCACCTTCCTGCCGCGCAGGTCCTCGATGGTGGTGACACCGCTGTCGGGTTTGGCCACCAGGAAGTAGCCCCCGCTGGTGCCCGGGTTGGCCTGTAGGCCGATCGTGACCAGATCGGTGACGCCGCTGTCGACGGCGATGGGCACCGGGGCTTCCCCGATGGACCCGATATCGGCCGCGCCGGACCGCAGGGCTTCGATGACCGCGGCGCCGCCGCTGAAATCGGCGAACTGCACACCATAGGGTGCGTCCTTACCGGCATTGGCCAGGTTCCACGGCAGCGACTGCGTGGCGTTCTGCTCGGCGACAACGATTTTGGTGCCGGCAGGAACGTCGGATTTCGTCGCGATCTGCACCGAGTCGATGGCGGTGTCCGCCTCGTCGTCGGACAGGCCGCAGCCCGCGGCGACCAGCGACAGTACAAGTAGCGCGGGGAGTTTCCACCGCGCACGGGTGAGTGGAGACATGTCGTCCTTTCAGACGCCGAGCTCAGAGAGAAGGCGGCGTCGCAGTGTGGAGAATTCGGGGGAGTCCCGGTCGCGGGGCTTCGGCACAGTGACCTCGACATCGAGTGAGATGGTGCCGTCGGTGAGCACGATGACCCGGTCGGCGAGCAGGATCGCCTCCTCGACGTCATGGGTGACCAGCAGCACCGCCGGCGTGTGACGGCGACACAGCGCCACGAGCAGGCCGTGCATCTTGATGCGGGTCAACGCATCCAGGGCACCGAAGGGTTCGTCGAGTAACAGCAACTCGGGTTCGCGCACCAGGGCGCGCGCCAGTGCGACGCGTTGTGCCTCACCGCCGGAGAGCGTGCGCGGCCAGACCTTGACCTTGTCGATGAGGTTGACCTCGCCGAGGGCGGCCCGTGCCCGTTCGCGCACCGCCGCGGTGGCCGGCAGGCCGACCGTCACATTGGTCTGCACGCGCTGCCACGGCAGCAGCCGGGGATCCTGGAACACGATCGCGCGCCGCTCCGGTACGCGGACATCGCCATCGAAGTCGCCGTCGAGAGCGCCGAGGGCACGCAGAAAGGTGCTCTTGCCCGAGCCGCTGCGGCCCAGCATCGCCACGAACTCGCCGGCCCGGATGTCGAGGCTCAACCCATCGATGACGACGTTGTCGCCGAATGCCTTCCGGACATCGCGCGCCTTCACGACCACATGCTGGGCCGCCTCAGTCACCGTCATAGGCCCGTCTCCATGTCAGTAGCCGGGCCTCGAGGAAACGGACGATCAGTATCGACGCCAACCCGAGAATCGCATAGACCGCGATCAGCACGAACACCACGTCGATCTGGAAGTACTCGCGGGCGTCGGTCATCATCCGGCCGAGCCCGCGCTTGGCGTTGATGGTCTCGGCGAAGATCAGTGACAGCCACGATGCGGTGAGGGCAAGGCGCAGGCCCACCAGGAAACCGGGCAGTGAACCGGGCAGGATGACGCGGTAGATCAGTTCGGCGCGTCCGGCTCCGAACGACCGCGCCGCTTCGACCAGGCCGGCGTCGACACTGCGAATGGCGCTGAACGTGTTGATGTAGATCGCCACCGCCACTGCCAGCGTGATCAGCAGGATCTTCGGCACTTCGCTGATCCCGAACCACACGATCAGCAGCGGCACCAGGGCGAAGTTCGGAACCGCCCGCAGCACTTCCATGTTGGCGTCGACGAAGTTCTCGCCGACGCGCGACAGTCCCGCGATCAAGGCCAGCACCAGGCCGAGGGCGATACCGAAGACCACACCGTATCCGACCCGCAGCAGGCTGGTGAGCAGGTGTACTTGCAACGAGCCGTCGGCGATCAGATGACAGGCCGTGGCGACCACACGCGTCGGCGGCGGGACGGTACGTTCATCGAAAAACCCGGTGCTGGACAGTATCTGCCATAATGCCAGCAGCAGCACGGGGCCCGACATCCGCTGCACCGACCGCGGAATCCATTGCCTCCGTTGCCGTTTCTGAACCACTGCACGGGGGTCGACCAGTGCCGGGCGGCCGACGGCCGGCGTGCGTGCCCTGGAGCGGGACAGCACGGTCGCCATGTCAGGCCGCCCCGAAGAACTCACCCGAGATGGACTCCGACTGCCGGCCGTCCGGCCCGACCGGGATGTCGCCTACCAGGGTGATGCGATGCAGCACCCGGTCACCGTCGACATGCTCGAAGTCGCGCGGCGCCAGGTGCAGGGCTGCGCGGTTGTCCCAGAACGCGACGCTGCCGGGTTCCCACTTGAACCGGACCGAATATTCGGGGCGGGCGATCTGCTCGAACAGCAGGTCCAGGATGTGGCGGCTCTCGCGGGGCGCGAGGTCGACGATCTCGCGGGTGAACGACGGGTTGACGTACACCACAGGTTCTTTGGTCTCAGGGTGGATCCGGACCACCGGATGGATCGACGCCAGCGGGCTGGTCCGCACCAGATCGCCGATCTTCTCGGTGCTGCGGTCGGCTGCGACGGTGGCACCGAACCGGTGTTCGGCGCGCAGGTCCTCGATGAACGACCGAACGGCGGGCGAGAGGCCCTGATACACCGCGGCGACGTTGGTGAATTGGGTATCGCCACCGTAGGGCGGCACGGTCTCGGCCCGCAGGATCGAATGGGACGGCGGGTTGATCAGCGGTGTCACATCGGCATGCCAGCCGGGACCGTTCGGGCTCTGCCGTTTGCGGTATCTGGTGCCGTACCGGTGGTCGTAGGCCGCCGGTGACACCGTGTGTATCTGCGGGTAGCCGGGTGGGGCGGAATCACCCTCATACGGGTGACCGGGTGTGACATCACCGAACTGGGCGCCGAAGGCGATCTGAGCGGCGTGGTCGAGCGTCTGGCCGCGGAAGAACACAACCTTCCATTTGTGCAGTGCCGCCCGGATGACGGACTTCTGGTGATCGTCCAGTGGCGCGGACAGGTCGGCCCCGGTGATGAGTGCGCCGGTCCACCCGGACAGCGGTGTTACCTGCAGGGCTGTTTCGGTTGCAGCCGTCATCGGCATGTCCCCCTAGTGAAAGTGATTGCGGAAGTGAGTGATTCCGACGCTAACGAGCAATCACCGCGGGGAGACCCCTTTGAATCGGCGTGACGTGAACTGAGCCATCCATGGCGCGAGCGCTCACCCTGGTACGGAAAATCGCCCGAAAACCGTACCAGGGTGAGCGCTCGCGCAGAGTGAGATGGGTCTGGGCTAATCCTCTTTGCGGATCAACCGGCCGAGGGCTTCCCGGTCGGCGGAAAGCAATTCGTCGATGCGCGGCTGATTGACGTCGGCGACAATGATCTCGCCGACCTCCTGGTACACATCGCTGAAGATGCCGTGCGCCTTCATCTTCTCGGTCTGATAGATGTTGTCCTCGGTGGGCGTTACGTAGTAGACGATCTCGGCCTTGAACCGGTGGATCAACCACAGGTGGATGAGATCCATCAGCCGTTTCTGGCGCAACTTCTCGGCGTAGGTGTTCTGGTCACGCACCGTGAGGATGCTTCGGCCGTGCCGGTCCTTGATCGGATCGACGACGACCTCGGCAAGCAGTTCGTCGCCGTCGCCGTAGATGCCCAACTCCAGGATGTCCGAGCCGGCGCGGCGCGGCCGGAGCTGCACCCGCAGGGTCTCACCCAGCTGGTAATGCTCGCCCCACAGCGCCAGCCATTCCTCCAGGAGCTTCTTGGGCACTTCGGTTTGCACCAGGTGCTGATGCTGCGTGGAGCCCTTGCCCATCGACTTGGTGGTGGCCGTCCGCCCGGACGAGGCGGCCAGCGCAGCGTCGCTTCGGGGACCGCCCACCAGTGTCTGCGGTGTGCGGTAAGGAGATTCGACCAGCCGCATCTTGCGCTGCAGCCGGGCCAGCGCCAGCATGCCGTCCTGGCGCAACGCGGTGGCGAACTCCTCAGAGGCCACACCGTCGACCTGGTGTCCGCCGTAGGTGATGAAGTTGAAGACGAAGCCCATCTTGCCGATCTCTTCGGGGAAGGCCCGCATCTCCTCATCGGTCATGCCGGTGGTGTCCCAGTTGAACGACGGGGACAGATTGTAGGCGAGCATCTTCTCCGGGAACACGGCGTGGACGGCCTCGGCGAACTCGCGGGCGTCGGCCAGGTCCGCCGTCTTGGTCTCCATCCAGAGGATGTCCGCGAACGGCGCGGCGGCAAGCGATTTGGCGATGGCGTACGGAATACCGCCGCGCACCTGGTAGTAGCCCTCCGGCGTCTTGGCCCGCTCGCAGTCCCACGCCACGTCGACGCCGAGTTCCCTGGCCTTCTCGCGTGCGCTGTACAGCGATGCGCGCCCGGCGAATTCGCGCCACTGGGTCGCGTTCATGGCCGGCGGTTCGCCCTCGCGTTCCCGGAATTCGAGTACCTCGGCGACGGCTTCGCCATAGGTGTCGATCCCCGAATCCTCCTGCCACGCTTGGACGAACTGCGTCTCGACCTTGTCGTACACAGCGTCGACGGACGGCTCCGAGCCGTCGAGCCACGCCGCGGCGGCGTCGTCGGCGGCCTTGAGCAGACCCTGGCGTTCCAGCCATGTTTCGGCCGAGGCGTATTCGCCGTCGGGTAGGGCGTAGAGCAGATGACCGTTCAACTCGGTCACGCCCTGGGTGTAGAAGCGCCGCATCAGTGCCAGGAAGCACGATTTGTAGGACGGGATCTTCAAGTTGGTGGCGCCGAGCAGGAACGGCTGATCGCGTTCGTCGGCCCGGCTGTCGATCAGGTTGGCCGCCTCGGCGTCGGTGCGCGCGACGATGATGCCAGGAACCCGCATGATGTCGAGTTGGAAGCGGGCGGTGTTGAGCCGCTTGATCTGCTCATCGGACGGGACCAACACCTTGCCGCCCTGGTGCCCGCACTTCTTGGTGCCGGGGCGCTGGTCCTCGATGTGGTAGCCGGGGACGCCCGACTCGACAAAACGGCGAATGAGGTTGCGCACGTGCGGATCACCACCGTGGCCGGTGTCGGCGTCAGCGATGATGAACGGTCGGTAGTCGTAGGCCGGGGCGGCCGCGCGCTGGGCCTCCGTCATCTGCAGGCGCAGATACTGCTGGTTGCGGTCGGCGGTCAGCAACGCCCGCACCAGACCCGCCGCCTCTTCGGGCACCTGGCTCAGCGGGTAGCTGGCCAGATCCGGTCCTGGGTCCTCGCTGATGGACCCCTTGGCCGAAGTGGCCCAGCCGCCCAGGTAGATGCCGCCGATGCCCATCCGCTTCATCACGACGGCCTGCCCCGGCGAGTACGGCCCGAACGTGGTGATGCTCGTACCCTGTGCGAAGAGTTCGCGCAGATGCGGGTAGAACGCGGTGGCCGCCTCCCGCGCCACCGGGTAGTCGGCGGGGATGGTGCCACGCTGCTCGGCCACCTGGCGGGCCGAGTACAGCCGGATGATGCCCTCGAAGCGCGGGCTGTCGAAATACTGCTGCGTGGCCGCGACGTCCTTGTCGAACGGCGTCACGGCATCGGTGTTCGCCTCGGTGATGGTCATGAGACGACGATACGGCGGCGCGCAGGGTCCACAGGGCGGTTCGGCGGACTGCTCGTACGCCGGGTCCTACAGGCGGCTCTCGGGTCCCAGCACAGCCCATACGGTCTTGCCGCCGCCGTTCGGTGTGCTGCCCCAGGCTCGGCTCAGCGCCGCGACGAACGCCAGCCCTGACACCGGCCGGGTGCCGTGTGCGCCGTCTTCGTGGCGAAGTGCCGGGCGGCGGTCGAGGTCGCTGACGGCGACCGTGACGTGGTCGCCCAGGGATTCCAGGATCACCACCGGAGCACACGTCGTGTGTACCAGAACATTCTCGACCAGCACGGTGGCCACGGTGCCCGCGGCCGGGGCCAGCTCGGGTATCGCCCAGGTGTGTAGCCAATTGGCGACAATTTCGCGGGCCCGCGCCACGCTCGACGACGCGGCGGGCAGCTCGGCCCGGGCGCGCCGCCGCAGGGCGGGCCGGTCGCCGATCAGCGCATAGGCCGCGGCCCGGTCCGCGACGACGGGGACGTAGCGCGCCACGCCGCCCTGCCTGATCGTCTCCCGCCGTGCAGAGTCCGCGCACACCAGCAGAATCGGGACGTCGGGCCACGTGCTGACCAGCCACCGGGCACTCGTGAACACCGACCAGGCCGAGGTCGCCGGGACCTGCAGCGCACTCGCGTCGACGATAACGGCCGCCGGCTCGTCGAGAGCGGCCTTGATGACCGCATCCCGGATCGACAGGTACGTCGAGCTGTCCAGCTTTCCAGCAATGGTCAACGTTGTTGCCTCGGCCGATCTTCCGGCCGAGATACGCACGGCACCAGGCTCATCCATCATCGACTGTGGGGCCGGCCCCGGTCGAGGTGAAACGGTCACGGAGCACCTTCACCGCCCGCTCGGCTTCGTCTGCGCTGACCCGGTAGCGCTCGCGCATGAAGTCGGACCGGGTGCGGTCCGCGAGTTGGCGTGCCAACCGGGTTTTGTCCTGCAGGCTGCGGACCGCCATCGACAGGGCGCCATCTACCTCGTGGTCGCGAGCGCTCAGCAATGCCTCTCCGCCCCACGCATGCCCGATATGGCACCGGAAATTGCCATCGGCGACGGTGTGAAGGGATCCGTGACAGTCAGGACAGGTGAACGCGTACGGGGGTCCCAGGCGCCCGACATCGAGATCATTACCGACCGAACCCAGCAAGGCGATCTCGTTCTCCAACTCCATCGCCGCGTCTGCTGCGGTACTGGGTGTCTCGATGACACGATTCGCGAGCTCCTCTGTCACCGTTGCCATCTTGGCGGCATTGGCGAACGCTTCGACGGCACCCGCGGAGCCACCCACCGCGATCACTCCGGGCGCCGCTTCGCAGGTGGCTTCGGCCATGGGTGCAGTGTTCCCCGCACTGATCGACATAACCAGGGTTGAGGGCATCCACTAAGCGAAGGGCACGGGACCGCAGGCGAATGCGTGTTGCCGCATGGTTTGAGATCGTGGCCGAGTGGGTTTCACCAATGACGGGCATCAGATGGAAGGTCGCGATGGAACTGGTCTTGGTGGGCGATCTCGGCGGCCCCGGCCACGGTGTGATGAGCGGAGGATTCGATCTGTCCGCTCTTGCCGGTGCCCTCGTGGAGCGCGGACACCAAGTGCGGGCCTACACGCCACTACCGGTTGCCGCGGATTCCGCGCTGATCGAGACCGCAGCGGGGTATGCAGTGGTGCCGATCCCGGTGGGCCGACACCCGGTGACCGACGCCGATCTGATGCCGAGAATCAACGAGATGGGCCTCTTTCTGTTGGCGGCCTGGGCTGCCCAGCCGCCTGACGTGGTGCATTGTCAGGGCTGGGTGTACGGGATGGCCGCACAACTGGCCGCCGACCGTAGCCACATTGCCACCGTTCAGGCCTTCGACAGTCTGAGCACAGTTCGGCGGCGTTTCGACCATGGCGGTGACCGGTACACCGCCACGGCGCGACTGGAGTCGTTGTTGGCGAAGAACGCCACGCGTGTGGTCACGTCGTGTACTGACGACATGGCCGAAGTGATCAGAATGGGTCGTTCGCGCCGGCACGTCTCGGTGTTGCCCGGCGCCGTCGACGTCGAGCGCTATGCCGTGAACGGCGACACCGCGGGACGCGATGTCGGCCGGCACCGGGTGGTGGCGGTGGTGCGCACCCCGGTGTTGCACCGAGGTTTCGATTACCTGGTCGAAGCACTCGCCGCGCTGCCGTCGGTGGAGCTCGTACTCGCCGTGGGCAGGGCCGCCGACGGGACAGCGGTCCACGATTTGATGGACAGGGCGACGCATTTCGGTGTGCGCGAGCGCCTCCGGGTGATCGAGGTCGCTGACGACGGACAGCTCGCGCCCTTGCTGAGATCGGCCGACGTGGTGGTGTGTCCGTCGGTCTACGAACCGTGCGGTACCACCGTGCTCGAGGCGATGGCCTGTGCCGCACCCGTGGTGGCCACGGCGGCGGGCGCAGCACTGGACGCGGTGGTTCACGACGTGACCGGGCTGCTGGTACCGCCGATGAATGCCGATGCACTGGCACGGGCGATCAAATCAATTCTGGCACAATATGTTCTGCGCGAAGGGATGGGACTGGCCGGTAGGGCCAGGGTGCGGTCCCGCTACGGCTGGGACCGGGTGGCCGCGGACGCCGAAGCTGTCTACGCGGCGGCGTTCGCCGACGTGCTGGCTCTGGTGCGCCTCAGATGAGCGCACCGCCGCTGATTCCTGCCGACGTCGAGCGAAGGACGGCGCGGCGACGTTGATGCTCAAGCCGTGATCTCCTCGAGGTGGATCCCGGTCACCTGAAAGTAGACGCGCCGGGCGATCTCCACCGCATGGTCGGCGAATCGTTCGTAGAACCTGCCGACCAACGCCAGTTCGGCTGCCACCGCCGGACCATGCGACCAGTCACGCGCCATCACGGCTCTGTACAGCTCGCGGTGGAGGTCGTTCATCCGGCCGTCGCCCGTGCAGATTCGCTCGGCTACGGACGGATCACCCGTTTCGACGGCGTGGCGGGCCAGCTCGGCTAGTTCGACGGCCGTCGATCCCATCTGCGTCAGCAGTCCGCGCACGTCGTCGGGAACCGTCCAGTCGAGATCGGGTCGGCGCGCCGAACGGACGACATGGGCCGCCAGCGCACCCATCCGGTCGGCGTCGGCCGCGATTTGCAGGGCAGACACCACGGTGCGCAGATCACGCGCCACCGGCGCCTGTAAGGCCAACAGGCTGTAGGCACGGTCGTGGACGGCTGCTCCGAGGGTGCTGAGATTCTTCAGTTCGGCCCGGATTCCGTCAACGTCGGCTGGCTCGTCCGCCAGCAGCACTTGGGTGGCGGACTGCATGATCGCCGAGGCGCGCCCGCACATCTGCGCCAGGTCTGCGCCGAGGCCGTCGAGTCGCTGGTGGAATTCAGTACGCATCGGGTATCTCCCGGACCTATCGTTTCGGTGGCAATTGCCCGAGTGTCCCGCTCTCAAACCCGTGGGCGGTGTTCTGAGTGTCGCGAGTAAGTTCGGTGTACACCCACGACGACCGGAACGTAGTTGAATCCATCAGACGGGCAGTCGGACGGGTAGGTAGGAGAAGCCTTCGAGGCCGTAGTTCGTTGTGTTCTTCGACGTCACCTCGACGCGGACGCTGCTCGACAAGGTGGTCCAGGCCAACCGCCAACTGGAGACGGACTACGAGGAGTTGCAGTCGACCAACGACGAACTGCACACCATCAACGATGCGTTGCGTGAACGCGGCATCGAACTGGACGAGGCCACGTCGTTCTTCGATTCGCTGGTCGGTTCGATCCAATTCGGCCTCATCGTGGTCGGCCGCCAGATGCGCGTCATCGTCTGGAACCGCAGTTGTGAGGAGCTCTGGGGTCTGCGTTCCGACGAGACTGTGGGAAATGTGCTCACAGCGTTGGACATCGGTCTGCCTACCGACCACATCAAACCGCTCATCGGCCAGGCGTTCGTCGGCCCGGACGTCACCGGCGAGACCGCCGTCGAAGCGGTCACCCGCCGCGGCAAACCCCGCCCACGTCCGCCTGCTCTGCTCGGCGTTCCGTGCCGTCGACGGTGCGGTGAACGGCGCCCTGCTGTTGATGAATTCAGCCCTGAGCGCCGGCGCGCGCCGGATGGCGGCTGACTGGCTACCCGAAACCGGTGCCGTTACGTGTCTCCGCGTGGTCGAGTCGCTCGTGCGCCGTGAGCAGGATGTGGTCGACCCGGGTGCGCGAACTCGCCGGCAGCGGTTCGGTCGGTATCGCTGACACCAGCCGCTCGGCGATCAGGCGCAGTTTGGCGTTGGTGCGTTGAGACTGCCAGATCAGCAGATCGAAAGCCTGTTGTGCTGACAACCCGTAGGTCATCGACAGCATCCCCATCGCCTGGTTGATGACGGCGCGATGCTCCTCGGCGGTCGCGACCCGTTCGTTGACCGTCTTACGCAGATCGGCCTCGAAGGAGTCGGTGATGTCGACGTAGAAGCCTCTGGTGCCGGCCACACCGCCGGAGCCGTCGGTCAGGGCGTCGCCGACCACCATGACCATGTGGACGTCGCCGTGGGTGTCGATGATGCGATGTCGGCTGCTGAAGATCGCGCTACGGTGTTGGACCTGTTCGATGAGCGCTGCCACATCTGGGCGGTCGTCCGGATGTTTATGGGAGAGCACCAGTTTGGTAGTGGGGGTGACGGTTCCGGGGGTGTACCCGTGCATGGCGGCCACTTCATCTGACCACTCCCACTGATCGCCGTCGTGCAGGTAGGTGAAACTGCCGACACGATCCGCGCCGATGTGCGATCCCGAATCGCCCTCCACGAACGAGATGATGTCTGTTCGAGAAAGCTCGGGCAATGGCTATTGCGGCTTTGGTACCGCGTCGTCCGAAATACGAAGGTCGGTCGGCCGGACCGCGAAAGCCGTTCGCTTTCGGCCC
Source organism: uncultured Mycolicibacterium sp. (assembly GCA_945957405.1). Lineage (GTDB taxonomy): Bacteria > Actinomycetota > Actinomycetes > Mycobacteriales > Mycobacteriaceae > Mycobacterium. Next base: position 17,704 of record CAMFLL010000052.1, read on the forward strand.
TGTCAAAAATGCGCCGACGACAACGGGCGCCGGCTGACGGGCTTCGACCGCTGTTCTGCGGTCCGCGTGGGCGCTGAGACGCCCGGCGATCGGGGCGGTCAAGCCGTTCAACGAAGATGACGTATGGGCCGAACTGTCCGTTTAACGAAGACGATCCAAACTCCCTTTGTCGCGAAGTCCGGCGAAACATGTTGTGCTGACCATGAACTCGCTCAGCCGCCGAAGGCCTGCCGCGTTGCCGGCTGCCCGGCGGCCTGCGGAAAACGGGTACACCACCACTAGGTAGCCGTCATTGTCTGGGCAATGACATCCCGTTCGGGAGGTGACGATGGAGCAGCCCAACAGCGTCGCCGTGCCCCGCGGCGGGCGCGGCAGGCGTAGACCCAACTTCGCCCTTACCCCGGATGAGCCCGATTATGCCTGGGTCCACACGGCGCTGACAGAACTGCGCCGACTGCCCGCCGGAACGCCCGAACACCGCCGGCTGCGTGGCCGGATCATCGAGGAATGCCTGCCTCTCGCGGAGCGCATCGCCCGTCGTTATGACCGCAAGGGTGAATCGCATGACGACCTGGTCCAGGTGGCTCGCATCGGGTTGCTCAATGCGGTCAATCGTTTCGATCCGGCGGTGGGTTCGGAGTTTCTCGCCTTCGCGATACCGACCATGATCGGTGAGGTGAAACGGTACTTCCGCGACTGTGGCTGGTCGGTGGCCGTGCCGCGGCGACTCAAGGATCTCTACCCGGCCATCGGTCCATCCGTGGCGGAACTCAGTCAGCAACTGGGTCGGGCGCCCACGCCGAGCAAAACGCCACCGCGATAGGGGTTGATTGCGTCGACGTGGTGGAAACCATGACTGCGGCAGAAGGATTCAAGTCTCGCTCGATCGACGCGAGGCCCTCGCATGATGACGACGGTGTGGCGTTGATCGATCGGATGGGCGGGGTAGACCCCGGCCTCGACTTCATCGAGGACCGCGATGCCTTAAGGGTCTATCTGGCCGAACTGCCGGAGCGCGAGTACCGGATCATCGTCATGAGATTTTTCGAAGTCTTGACGCAGTCGGAAATCGCTGAGCGGCTGGGTATCTCGCAAATGCACGTCTCACGGCTGCTGGCTCGGTCCCTGCGTACACTGCGCGATGGTATGGCCGACAGTCAATCAGCGTGAACCCTCACCGGCGTCGCCACAGCGTCTCGTGCGGACTCTCGCCGTAGACCTCGCGGTACAGCACCGCGAACCGTCCGGTGTGCCCAAAACCCCAGCGGGTCGCCGCTCCGGACACGGTGGTGGAGGCACGGTCACCGGTCATCAGCTCATGCCGGGCCTTCTTGAGCCGGATGATGCGCAGATAGTTGCTCGGGGTGGTTTCCAGGTGGCGCCGAAACAGATACTGCAACGTGCGTGGCGTGACGAATGCCTTGGACGCGACATCCGAGATGTTGATTCGGCGGTGCGCATGCTCCGCGATATAGGACATCGCCGCCTGCAGCGCTCCGGGCAGTGAGTCGACGGTGAGCTCGTCGGCGTCGCGCTCGGCAGAATCGGGGAACGCGGTGAGCACCATCGCCGTCAGCAGACCGGTCATACCCTTCGTCATCGACGGGGTGGCCACGTCGGTTCCCGCATGGAGGATGTCATTGGTGTAGGTGATCGTGCGTTTGAGAGCGTCCGCCGCCGCCGGGTTTCGGGGCGATGACGTCAGCCCCGCACCGACGGCCGCCCCGAACAGATGCACCACAGTCGCTTTCGCGGCGTTGAACCGGACTGTCACGGGCTCGTGATTGGTATCGATCAGCCGCAACTCACCTCGGGTGGCAAGGGTGCGCATGCGGTCGGTGGCGCATTCGACTTCGCCGGCGTGGACCCACACCACGATCGCGTCCGCGGCGTGCCGGCACGACATCGCCGTGTTCCCGGAATGACTGATCTGCTCGAGCGCGAATCCGCCGGCGTCATGCCGGACGTGGCTGAGGCGCCACTGTTCGGCAGGTGCGGCGCAATGCAGATGTACGGTCGGGCCGTAGACGCCCATCAGGTAGTCGCGGACCCGCTCGATCTCGTCGCTCTGAATTTCTGAGCGCACCGGCGGGTGCAGTTCGTACGACCGGCTCAACGATCACCAGCCTGAGGCGTGCCTGCGTCCACCTGCCGTCTCTCCTGCCGCCGTGCGGTTGTTCGGGGATGATGGCACGCGGTAGCGCCGAGCGGTAGCGACGCAAACGAAGTGTCTGCGGGCCAGGGGGCCCGATAGCGAAATGTGACGTCTCTGAGCAGGTGATCTATGCGCTCAACCGAATGCTTCGAGGTCGTCATCCGGATCATCGAGCACTGTCAGCGTGGGCCCGAGCACCTGGTGGCTGCGGTTGCCGCCGGCCCGGCGCGCGTCGAACATCGCCGCGCTCGCGATGGTCAACAGCTCGGAGCACACGTCGTACGGAGGCAGCCCGACCAGAGGTCCCAGCGGGGTGCTGACAGCTCCGATGCTGGTGGTCATTCCGGTGGGCCCGATGGTCCGGATGGCGCTGCGCACCCGATCGGTGAGCACGGATGGGTCGGCCGTCGTGAACAGCTCGGCGATGAAGAATTCCGCGTCGCCCACGTGAGCGGCGATGGCATCCCGGCGCAGTGTCTCCCGGAGCGCCTGGGCGACCGACACCCGAACCTGGTCGACGCCGCTGTCCCCGGTCATGGCCAGCAGTAGGGAAAAGTTGTCGACGTTGATCACCATCATGACGAGATGGCGGTCGTCGTCCCGGCTGCGCGCGCCTATCACGGTCGCGACACGGTCGTAGAACCCGTCACGGTCAAGGAGACCGGTGAGTGGCTCGATGTCGGTGTGGATGTCGTTGTCGAGCAATCTGATCAGCACCCGGCTCGAGAACGCGACGAACACGTTGACCAGTACCACGAGGATCACGGCTGCGATGGCCAGGATCGGGTCCTGGAAGCTGAGGCGGATTCCGAGCACCACGACAGTCACGGCGGCCACACACCAGACCGACCCCAGCATGCGGGTCGAGTGGAACAGCGCACAGTAGGCGCACAGCACGATGAATGCTGTCGATCCCAGCAGCCCGAGCAAGACCTGCGGCTGCGCCAGCGATGCGGCGGCAGTGCCGAGGGTGCCGATGACGACGCACACCTGTGACTGCCGACGGGATGGCCATCGGTGTCGCAGCCACAAGGTGCTCATGGCCAGGCAGCATGCGGTGATGCTGGCCCCGAGGACGTGGATCTGCCACGGCATGGGCCGCGCCGAACTCAGGATCAGCGTGGTCGCGGGGACCGTGCCGACGCCGAGGATGACCAACGCGATCAGCCGGCAGCTGCCGAGCTGCCAATTGCGGGCGGTGAGGTAGGCGGTCAGCCAGTAGTAGTGGTCGAGGTTGCGAGACCGATGCGCACGCGGTGGTGACTCCATCAACCTCCCCCCAAAATCGACGATGCCCGCCGGTCAACCGTATCCCCGACCACGGGGGCGGGCATCGATTGTCCATCCCGCAGGGGCGGTTTCACACGAGAACGGCATTGACAGGTTATCGGGCACGCGGTACACACATGTATACGAATGGGTGTCACCCTGTCGTGACCAAATATGAGGCGACGAAAGGCCGAAATGGTGGGAATCACGCGTGCGCTGGCGGATTTTGTCGCGGGCACTTCGCTCGGCGACATCCCCGACTCCGTTCTGGAGCGAGTGAAGATCCACCTGCTCGACGCGCTCGCGGCCGGTTACGTCGGGACACACCTGTCCTGGAGCCGGATGGTCGCCGAGTTGGTCGCCGCCGAAGGAGGCGCCGAGCAGTGTTCGACGTTCGGGTCCTCGCGCCGCGTCACCGCGGCACAGGCCGCCTTGGTCAACGGTGTGCTGATCGGTGGTTACGAAGCCAACCACAGCGGTCATCTCACCCATTCGGCCGCGACCGTCACGCCCTCTGCAATGGCGATCGCCGAGCGGGAACACTCCTCCGGCGCCGACCTGCTGCTCGCCCTCGCGCTGGGCACCGAGGTCGGCTGTCGGATCGGCTACGCCCAGGTGCGGACAGTCGAGGACGAACGTGGTTTCCACAACTTGACGGTCAACGGGCCCTTCGCGTCCGCCGCGGCGGCGGGCCGGCTGCTCGGCCTGGATCCGACGCATCAGACGTGGGCCTTCGGTATTGCCGGCTCCCAGTGCGGTGGCCTGGCCGAATACGCCTGGACCGGCGCGATGACCAAACGCCTGCACCCCGGCCTGGCCTCGCGCGGCGGACTGGAGAGCGCCGTGCTGGCCAGCCGAGGCTTCACCGGGCCCGAGACCATCATCGAGGGACCCATGGGGCTGTTCAACGCGTTCGCCCCGACACCGAAGCCCGAACGGGTACTGGCCGACATCGGTGACACCTGGCATCTGGTCAAGACCATGATCAAGGGGTATCCGTGCCACGGCACCGGTCAGCCCGTTGTGTCGGCCATGCAGGAACTGAAGGGCGGCAAGGTCTTCGACCCGGACACCGTCACCCGGGTCCACATCAGGGCCAACGACGCCCACCACACGTTGTCGCCCCGATTCCTGGACCCTGGGCCCACCAACCACATGGCCGCGCAGTGTTCGATTCCGTACACCACCGCCGTCGCAGTCGCGCGTGACCTGTCCGATCCGCTGCAGTTCGACGAATCGGTGCTCACCGATCCGCACATCCGCCGGATCGCGAATCTCGTGACGTGGGAGGCGCTCGACAACCCCGACGGGGCGCCGCTGCATCTGGAGATCGAAGTGGACGCGGCCGGGCAGACCTACACCGCGACCGGGGGTCCCTACCGCGGCTCGGTCGACAACCTGGCGTCGTTCGACGACGTCGAGGACAAGTTCCGCCGCTACACGCGACACGTCATGTCCGAATCCGAACAGCAGGCCGCGATCGACATGGTGCACAACATCGAGGCCGTCGACGATGCCGCCCAACTGATCGGCCTCATCTCGGCCGGCGCCGTACAGGAGGTATGAGTGGACGCGGCACTCGAGGCCATCGCCGACTTCGTCGGATCGACGTCGACCGCTGACATCCCGGAGGCGGTGCGTGATCGCGCCCGCGACATCCTGGTCGACACGCTGGGGTGCGCGATCGGCGGCCAGGATTGTCCCGCCGCGCAGGTGGCGCAGGGGCTGGCCGCCGGGACGTCCGGTGGTGACGGCGTCGTCATCGGCAGGCAGGACCGGGTCCCGGTCGAACTGGCCGCGTTCTGGAACTCGTCGATGATGCGGTACCTGGACTTCAACGATTCCGGTTCCAGCGGTGGGCATCCCAGCGACATGATCGGCGCCCACGTCGCGTTGTCCGGGCTGGCGGCGGCCGGCGGGTCTGACCTGCTGACCGCCGTGGTCATCGGTCACGAGGTGTACAACCGGGTGACCGACCGGCTGCTGTACGAGGACCGCAGGCTTGACCACGGCTACCCCACGGCACTGGGCGTCGCCGCGGCGGGTGCGTATCTGCTCGGGCTGTCGGCCGAGCAGACCCGGCACGCACTGTCGTTCGCGGCCACCAGCGCGGTGTCGACGCGGGCCGTGCGCGCCGGGCAGTTGTCACACATGAAGGGTTTCGCGACGGCCCTCGCTGCCAAGGAGGCGGTGTTCTACCTGCAGTTGGCGCAAGCCGGACTGACCGCGCCCGCGGCACCCTTCGAAGGCAGGCACGGCATCGTCGAGTTGATGACGGGTACGGCAGGCCCGGTCGAACTGCCGTCCTTCGACAGCTGGACGATGTTGGGCTGCAAGCTGAAATACTGGCCGGCCGCCTACAACACGCAGCCCGCCATCTGGGCGGCGCTCGCTCTGCGCGACAAGATGGCTCCCGACCAACTGGCCTCCGTCACGCTGGGAATGAACCGGCGCGCATGGCACGAGTCGGGTAGCGAACCGGCCAAATGGGACCCGCAGACGAGGGAGACCGCCGACCACAGCATCCCGTATCTGTTCGCCCGTGCCTTCGTCGACGGCGTGATCGACGAGGCGTCGTTCGAACCCGACAAAGTGCTGTCGGCCGATCTCCGCGATGTCATGAAAAAGGTGGAGGTGGTGCTCGACCCGGAGATGGAGGCGCAGCGGCCGAAACTGGTCCTGGGTTGCCGCGCCGCGGCCGTCGACAGCGACGGCGCCCGGCATGACGTCTACATCGACGGTATCGCCGGGGACAACACCCAACCGCTGACCCGCGAACAGATCGCCGAGAAGTTCCTCCGCCTGTCGAGCGCGACCTTGGGCGCGGGTGCGCAGGGCGCCTTCGAGGCCGCGTGGAATACCGCGTCCAGCAACGACTTTCAAGAGGTGCTGGCCGCGTTCCGGTGAGGGTTGACTTCGTCGCCGGAGAAATCTAGCGTACGACTGTACACAATCGTATGTTTTATGGTCGCGGAGGCGACCACAATCGAGGAGGTGGATTGCCGGTGGGTGAAAGCCGACAACTGGCTGAGTTCGTGGTGCAGACGACCTATGAAGATCTGCCGGCCGATCTGACCGAGCGGATGAAGACCTATGTGCTGGACACACTGGCTGCCGGTTACGTCGGCTGCAAGCAACCGTGGTCACAGATCGTCTACGGTATCGAGCGCGACAACGGCAGCACCGGACCGTGCAGCGTCTTCGGGTCGGACGTCACGATGTCGCCGATCGCCGCCGCCTACGTGAACGGCGCGATGGTCGGGGCATTCGAATCCGAGCACAGTGCACACACTGCGCACGCCGGCGGCACCGTCACACCCGCCGCACTGGCCGCGGGTGAGGCCATCGGCGCCAGCGGACGCGACATCATCCTCGGTGCCGTCATGGGCTATGAAGTGGTGTCGCGAATCGGTGACGCCCAGACCCGGCTCACCGAGGACGAGCGCGGTTTTCACAACCCCGCCGCCAACGGCCCGTTCTCCTCGGCGGCCTCGGTCGGCAAGGTGCTCGGCCTCGATCTCGAGAAGCAGCTCAACGCTTTCGGTATCGCCGGTTCGTTCTCGGGCGGGTTGACCGAGTTCGCCTGGAAGGGCGAGATGACCAAACGGCTGCACATCGGGCTGGCGAACCGTGGCGGTATCGAGGCGGCCTACCTCGCCCAACGCGGGTTCACCGGTCCGGGAACGGTTTTCGAGGGCCCGTTCGGGTACTTGCACGCGTTCTCGCCTGCGCCCAAGCCGGAGCTGCTGGTGGCCGGTCTCGGCACCGAATGGCTGGCCCGCGACATCAAGATCAAGCCGTATGCCGCGCACGGCACGGTGCAGGCTGTCATCGCGGCGTTGAAGACGTTCACCGTGGACAACGGCCTGTCGCCGGCGGACATCACCGGGGTGCACGTCAAGGCCAGCGACGAGCGCATCCTGATCAAACGGTTCCTCGATCCACAGCCCAAAACGCTGCTACAGGCACAGCTCTCGCTGCCTCATGTCATCGCGGTCACGCTGACGCGTGACCTGTCCGACCCGATGGCATTCGACGAGGCCACCCTCACCGACCCCGCCATCAACAAACTCGCGGCATCGGTGACCTGGGAAATCGTCGAGATGGACAACCCGTTGTTCGCCCACCTCGAGGTCACCGCGGGCGGTAAGACCTACGAGGTGTTCGCCGGCGACTACGTGGGCTCGCCGACGAGGCCGGCACAGTGGGACGACGTCGTCGACAAATTCCGTCGCTTCTCTCAGCGCGTCATCGACACCGACCGCCAGGACCAGATCATCACGACGGTCGCCAAGCTGGACAGCCTGGACAATGTGGGCGAGCTGATGAAGCTCGTCCGAGCCTGACACCGCGGTATTGCATGCACATGGCATGAGTGTCGAACCGGGGCGGGAGGACGGTTGGCGACGCAACATCGCGTCCTTGAGGATCCGGAACTTCCGGATCTATCTGTACGGGACCGTCACGTCGCAGGCGGGCAGCTGGCTGCAGCTGACCGCCGAACTCTGGGCCATCGTCGAGCTGACGCACAGCGGCACGGCGGTCGGTCTGCACTCCGTCCTCCGCTTCGGCCCCATCGTGATGTTCGGTCTCTACGGTGGACTGCTGGGCGACCGGATGAACCGCCGCAAACTGCTCTTCCTGACGCAGTCGGTGCTCGCGCTGGCCGCGGTGGTCATCTCGGTCGGCTGGTGGATGGGCGTCCGCAGCCTGGTGCTGATCTATGCCGTGGTGCTGGTGCAGGGTCTGGTCAACGCCGTCGACAACCCATTGCGGCGAACGTTCATCCGCGACATGGTCGACGATCGGCGCCTGACCAACGCCCTGGGGCTCGAGGGCGCCATCAGTACGATGTCGCGGACCATTGGGCCCGCGATCGCCGGAGTCATCATCACGACCCTGGGCGTCGGGTGGTGTTTCACCCTGAATGCGATCAGCTTCATGGCGGTGCTGGTGTCGGTGGCGCTCATCGACCCGCGCAAACTGCGCCAGACCGATACCGTGCCGCGCAGCAAGGGCCAGATCCGGGAAGGTCTGCATTACGCGTGGACGTCGCCGGCGATTCGCCAGACACTGCTGCTGAGTGCCATCGTGGGCGCCTTCGGGTGGAACTGGCAGACACTGCTACCGCTCTACTCGGCCGACACCCTGCACGGCGACGCGGCGCAGTTCGGCCTGCTGATATCGATGCTCAGCGTGGGTGCCCTCGTGGGGGCCGTGCTGGTCGCCCGCTCGGAACGGCCGACCCGCCGATATCTGCTCATGGCATGCGCCGTCCTCGCGGTGGCGCTGTGCGCCACGGCGGCCGCCCCGAGCCTGCCGTTCGCCATCGTGGCGGTGATCGGGATCGGATTGGCGGGCACCGTCGTCAACATCAGCTCGCAGACACGGTTGCAACTGCTGGTCTCCGACGACATGACGGGCCGGCTGATGGCGCTGTACTCGATCGCCTGGCTCGGCACCCGGCCCGTCGGCGGCGCGGTCGGTGGCTGGCTCACCGACCTGGTCGGGGCGCGTGGCGCATTTCTGGCCGGCGGTCTGGTGATCGCCTGTGTGACAGTGCTGTTCGCCCTGGCGCGACGGCGCGGTGGCGAAAAGCGTGATGATCGGAGACCTGATGGGGAGAACGACAGTGACATCTGACAAGACATCTGAGAACCTGACCCGGCCCCTGGTCGACCATCTGGCCGCGCTGCGTTTCGAGGATCTACCCGCTGAAGCCGTAGTCGGCGCACAGGCGGCAGTGCTCGATCACCTGGCCTGCCTCACCTACGGGATGGACCAGCCATGGCTCAGCGCGGTACGGCAGGCGCTGCTGGCCGGCGCAGGCACAGACGGTGCCGCGCCGGTGTTCCGGACCGGAATGCGGACGACGAGCGGTGACGCAGCATTCATCAACGGCACCGCCGCACACGGTTTCGAACTGGACGACATCTATTACCGGACGCATCCGGGCTCCGTGGTCATCTCGGCGGCCATGGCATGCCTGGGCGGCTCGCGGGACGGTCGCGAACTACTCGCGGCGGTGACCGCCGGTTACGAAGTGATCGGCCGTGTCGCGCGTTCCATCGGTGTGGCCCACAGTGATCGGGGATTTCACACCATGGGCGTCGTCGGACCCTTCGGCGCCGTCGCTGCGGCAGCCCACATCCGCGGTTTCGACGCCGACCGGTGGAACAGTGCGGTCGGCATCGCCGCGTCGTTCGGCTCGGGTATCAAGGCCTTCATCCACGGCCCCGGAATGGTCAAACGCCTCCACGCGGGGCAGGCGGCCAAGAACGGCGTGCTGGCGGCCGATCTGGCGGCGGCGGGTTTCGACGGCCCGCAGCAACCCCTGGAAGGACGATTCGGGTTCTGCCGGGTCTATGCCCCCGACGATGCCGACATGCCAAGGCTCGTCGACGGGTTAGGAGAGCATTACGCCATCACTGACGTGTACCTCAAGCCGTACTCGTGTTGCGGAGCGTTGCACGGCGTGATCAATGCCGCGGAAAGTGTCAGGGCGGCAGATGATTTCGATCTCGCAGACATCGATTCGATCCTGATCGGCACCACCGCGCACGGTACGCAGAAGAGCCAGCCGCGCCCGGTGGACGTCATGACCACCCAGTACAGCCTCGAGTCCGGAGCGGTGCTTGGCCTGCTGGGGCGGGCGGGGGACCCGATGAGCTTCCGGCCCGAGGTGGTGACCACCGGCGAGCCCGGCCGCGTACTGGGCAGTATCAGGGTCGCTGTCGACGACGAAGCCGAGAGTAATTTCCCCGAGTCGATGGACTCGCGAGTTACGGTGAGTCTCAAGGATGGTCGCCAGTTGTCGGCCTACGGCGTCGGGCATGCCCAGGGCGCGCGGAACCTCGACGCGCACCGACGATGGGATGCCACGGTCCGAAAGTTCCACCGGCTCACCGAAACCCACCTCGATGAGGGGACGCGGGAGCGCCTCGTGGCCGCGGTGCTCAGCCTGGCCGACGGCGGGGACACCGAGACTGTGGTTGCCCTGCTCGCCGGTAGGTCGTAGTGGTTGACATCACATTTGCCCTGACTTATTGTCCTCGTCAGTACACAGTCGAACACGGTGGAACACCGGTATCGCGGTAGGTCGGGGCCGCGCTGCCAGGGGTCGCCTCACCTGCGGTGAGCGTCCGGATCTATCCCGGCCGAACCCCGGCGACCAGAGGATGCAGACGCATGGTGACCACACGCTTCATCACGCAGGCTTTTGCGGCGGCAGTGGCGGTTTCGTTGATCGCCGGCTGTGGCGGGGGCGGTGGGTCGTCCTCAGCGCCGAGCGCCGGCACCGGGTCGGGGTTCGACGCCGAGCAGTATTTCGCCGGTAAGACGATCCAGCTCATCGTCACGTCGTCGCCGGGCGGCAACACCGACCTGTTCGGCCGGTTCATGGGCACCAAGCTCGCCGAGAGTCTGCCGGGGCATCCCCGGATCGGGGTCACCAATCAGGGTGGCCTGGGTGGTATCGGCGACGTCTATGACGCGCCGGAGAGCGCGCTGGTGATCGGTGCCACCGCGCGGTCGTCGGGCCTCTACGGGACTGCTGACGACCCGGCTGCCAAACAGGATCCGAACAAGATCCAGGTCATCGGCGGACTGGCGGGCGAGCCACGGGGATGGGCCGTATTCGGCGATCTGACGGGCAAGTTCAAGACCATCACCGATGCCGTCGGCAGCCCGATCCCGTTCCGCTTCG
>CAMFLL010000053.1 GCA_945957405.1 uncultured Mycolicibacterium sp.
GTACAGGCGCAGGCTGAACGGCAGCGCAACTACAAGAGCCGTCACAAGCATTCGCCGGAGAAGTTCGATCTCGACCCCGAGCGCATCCGACGGGATCTCGCCTTCGTGTACGAGGCGTACGGACTCGCCGACAAGAACGCCTGATCAACCGATATCACGTTGCGCCACAACAAATTTCATAACAACAACATTCACGTGCAGACCAGAGGGGGAGCAATGGGTGCTTCGAGGTATGTCGGACGAGTCGGAGGCCTGGCCGTTGCCCTGGGGGTGGGCGCGGCGGTCTTCACGGGTTCAGGAGTCGCCTGGGCCGATGACGAATCCGACTCGCAGACCACGTCCGCGACCGGGTCGGAGAACAACGGCGGGTCCGGGTCGGACAACTCGCCGAAAGCCATCTCCAAGCGGATCAAGGACAACATCAAGTCGGGACTGAATGACGTCTCGGCGAATGTGGGCAAGATTGGTGACGGCGAAGCCCTGAAGACAGTCCAGAAGACGTTGGCGGGCATCGTCAATGCCGGCCCGGCGTCGTCTGCGGCGGATCAATCGGATCCGCAGGCCGGCCGCACCGTGTCGACGTCACAGCCGAAGAAGAAGCGGCTGTCGTCGAAGCTCACCGATACGACCCCAGATCTGTCCGCATCCGTGACCGACACGGGCGGCGGAAGCGGCGCAACGGATGACGACGTGGTGAAGCTGCCGTCGATCATCAAGTCGTTGCCCACCGCGAAAGACATTGCGCCGCAGATCACGAGTGCGATTTCCAGCCTGTCGACGCTGTCGATCCCGCAGCGGTCGGTGATCACGCCGCAGGCGGCGGTCAAAACCAGCACGCCAGGACACGAGGTGTCGTCCTTGATCACCACGCTGGCCAGCAGGTTGTTGAGCCCGTTCGCCGGCAACTCGCCGAGCGCACCGCCCGTCGATTCACCGGCCGCCCTGCTCATGTTGGCGGCGACTCGTCGCGAATTCTCCGGTGCGGTGGCCAATCTCGCCGCGCCCACCGGCACCACCGCCAACCCGGCGTTGGCCTGGGGCGATTACACCATCGTTTCAACATCTCCCGAGCGAGTCATCTCGTTCTACGGACTGTTCAACAACCCGCCGGGGACCCCGGGCGTGCTGCAGGGTACCCAGGACTTCAAGGTCGTCGATGCGGACGGCAACACCGTGGGAACTTTCACGGCCATGGTCAGCAACACCAATGACTTCATCCTCGGGGGCGGGACATTCCAGGAATTCGTCGTCACCCAGTCCAGTGTCGTTGAAGGCGCCGACGCCTCGGCGACGCCACCGGTCGGGACGTTGATCTCGTCGGTCAGCACCCGTCGGGGCGGTTCCGGGATTCTGTACACCTCGACACCGTCGGGTGAACCCGGCGTTGCCAACGTGGTCGAGATGAAGATCCGCACTCCGCTGGGCTCCTTCAAGGTTCCGATGCCCTACGACGGTGCCGGCGTTCTGACGGCGGTCAATGTCCCGATGGAAGTCGGGGACGGGTATTACATCGCGCCGGCGCCCGGTGAAGAAGAGGGCACCACCGAACCCGAAACCATCACCTCGATCACCGGTATCCCACCAGGATTCACGGCGGCGCAGGGTGAGCAGGTGTTCGCCGTCTACAAGAAGGGCGAGAACGGCGAACCTGACCAAGTGGTCGGCACCTTCAAAGGGTACGTGACGAATACGTCCGATGCGCTGGGTGCGACCACCCAGGCAATCCTTGTCACCGAGGTGCTCAGCGGTGAGGAGGGGCCCGGCAACGGCGATGTTCCGCCGGTCGGCACGGTGTACAACGTCATCTACCGCTTCGGCATCTTCTACCGCTCGGTGCCGAATGAGGATGGCACCAGCGAGATCACGTGCTACTTGCAGACGCCGATCGGCAACATTCCCATCAACACCCACCTCGATGCGTCCCACGAACCCCAGTTCGATTCGTTCGATGTGCCAGGGCAATACAAGTTCGTGCCCGTCGACGACATGACACCCATCGGCATCAACGGCCTGCCGCCGCGTGAGGTTCAGATCCAGGGGTATCAGCAGTTCGACGTGTACGACGAGGACGGTAACTACCTCGGTCGCGTCGACGCCGACGTGACCAACCAGTGGGGTCCGTTCGGCGCCTATACCGGTGCCATCCTGGTCACCAACGTGTCCGACGTTCCCGAGGGCATCGTCAACACCCCGACGGTCGGCTCGCAGTACAACTTCGCCTACAACGAAAAGCGTCGATTCTCGGCGGTTTACGCGGCTACCAACACCGACCCAGTCGGCAACGATGACGATATTTCGTTCTACATCACGACACCGTTCGGGGTTGTCAAGTTGCCCGCAGGCTACAACGCGATCAAGAACCTCAACGGCGACGTCGAGTACTACGTCCCACCGGCGCCGGTTCAGGTCTGACGTCAGGCTCCGAGCGGCACCCGCGCGCGGACGGCCGCCCGGGCGCGGTCGAACACTGTCGCATCCCCTTGGAGAACGAAAGTCGTACTGGCGGAGACCAACACCGCGTTGAGTTCGAAGGCGAGCTGGGCCGGGTCCACACCCGGATCCAGTTCGCCGACTTCGACCGTCTTGCGCACCAGCCGCTCGAGGAATTCGATCCAGTCCCGCTGTTGCTCGGCGACCGCATCACGAACGGCGCCCGGCCGGGTGCCGACGTCGGCGGCTGCCACGGCGAAGAAGCAGCCGCCGGGGAACACCCGCCGCTCGATATGGGACAGAAACGCATCGCAGGCGGCATGGAGGCGCTGAATGCCCGGCGGGGCGGCTAGAGCCGGGGTGAACACCTCGCCGATGAAGGTCTCCCGCGCCGCTGCGATGGTGGCCAACTGCAGATCCTCTTTCGAGCCGAAGTGGGCGTAGAGGCCACTCTTGCTCATCCCGATTGACGTGGCGAGCCCGCCGATCGACAAGCCATCGAGTCCCTCGACCGTCGCGACGCGCGCGGCCTCGACCAGGATCGCGTCCCTGGTGCGCTTCCCCTTCGATTGCTGATCCACGCCTTGATCATAAAGGAACGATCGTGCTATTTTCTGAGCGAATAAAAAGCACGACCGTGCTTTTTGGCACGAATCACATGGTGGAGGAACCAAAATGCCAGTTCAAACGGATCGCGGGTCGATCGTCGCCGCACAGCAGGCACCGTTGCGTCAGCTGTACCACGAGGCGCCGCAGCGGGCGCGCACGCGTAAGACGGCGCGTACCTCGTCGGTGAGCATCCCGGCGAGCGACCCCTTCCACGGTGAGGTCGAGATCGGGGCGGGGTACGGCACCCACGTCCGGTTCGGTGTCGACCGGTACGTCGGTGGCCTGCATGACGCACCGAATCCCGGCGACTTGTTGTGTGCCGCGCTGGCCGCGTGCACCGACGGTGCGGTGCGGATGGTGGCCAACCTGTTGGGCGTGCACCTGGAGGCGCTCGACGTAGAGGTGACGGGCGAGCTCGACGTCCGTGGCTGCCTCGCTATCGACCGGGACGTCCGCGTTGGATTCGACGGTTTGTCGTGCACTGTGAGGGTGGAGGCGGCGGCCGGCACGGAGCCGCGGCTGCTGCGCGCACTTGTTGCCTCGGCCGAGCGGGTGTGCGTCAATCTCGACACGCTTCGCAGTGGAATCGACGTGACGGTCGTGTCCGATGTCGCCGGTGGGGAAGGGGTCGCAACCGTGTAGTCCACCGGCGCGTCGCGGAGCTTGTTTGGTCATAGGTAGCTGTGAGGTCTGCGACGCTATTGCGGTGCAGCTGGTGCTGAGCGTCATCGGTGTCACCATCGCGACGCTGACGTTGCTGCTGGCGACTCGGCGGCTTGTCGGTGTGATCAGTGAGATCGTCTTCGCACGCTACGTCGCGGTCGGCGGAATGGTGGCCTTCTCTGTCGATCGCGACGGTGACGACTATCAGGTCCGCTTCGAAGTCGGAGGCCCTGGCGTCTTCCACAACGTCCGGGTGCACCTGCTGGACTTGCCGGCTGGGGACGGCGCGGCGCAGCGGCCACCGGCATTGCGGCACACCATGAGTGCCGGTGACGATCCGATCGAATTCGCCTTGACGCTCGCCGCTCCGAGCGGGGCCGGCGATGCCTGGGTGATGGTCACGTGGGTGCGACCCTATCTGCAGGGCGTCGACTCCGAGGCCATCGCCCAGCGGCTGAACCGCGATCAGTTGTACGAGTGGCGGTGGTACTCGGAGACCACCAGGTACTTGCGGATGGCGGTTCACGCTGTGGCGCAACGCTATCCGCGGCTCTCAACCGCGGCGACGCGTGATCTCGCGCTGTATGGGCGCTGGCGCCGCACGTCGGCGAGTAGCGCAGTCGACATGCTCGGCCCGGCCGATCGTCCGCCGCCGCACACGTGAGTGGCGGCCGCGTTCAGGCGTGCAGTTTCAAGCCGTCGATGACCTTGTCGACGGTCCTGCGCTCGGCGCGCAGGGCCACACCGACGAGATCGAGATCGGCTTGCGCGTTGGCCGCCACGGCTTCTCGATTGGCCGCGTCGTGCCCCGTGTCGAACAGATCTGACGTGAAGATCGCCGGCACCACGCCACGGGACAAGGCTCGATTCAAGGTCCGTGTCAGGCGCGCAGCGTCGGCGGCGAACACCATCACGGGTTGTCCGAACATCGGCGCGTACTTGTTGCCGTCGGCGTCCGCATAGTGCTCGCCGATCGACTCAGCGGCCCCCGCCACGACGCCGCTGGCGAGGAACGCCGTCACATTGAGTTTCTGCCAGGGCGCCAGGTCGTCGCGGAGTACCACCGCGATCTTGGTGTCGAAATCAGGTGTTTGATCGCTCACAGCCGTCGATGCTAGACATCTCGTCGCGGTATTGGATTTCGTGCCGAATTATATTCGGTATTCTGTGCCGCGGAGGCGTCATGGATGAACTTGATTCGGCGATACTCGCGGCATTGCAGGCCGATGGTCGGCGCAGCAACCGCGAGCTGGCCGCCGAGTTCGGCGTTGCGCCGTCGACCGCGCTGGAACGGGTCCGCGCGCTGAGGCAGCGGGGTGTGCTCAGTGGCGTGCACTACGTGGTCCCTCCCGCGATGCTGGGCCGGCCCGTCCAGGCCATGATCACCGTGCGGCTGCGCCCTCAGTCACGCGAGATCGTGCAAGGCTTCCGTGATTTCGTCATCCAGCTGCCCGAGACACTGCAGGTGTTCGTCACCACCGGCACCGAGGATCTGCTGGTGCATGTGGCTGTGCCTTCGACCGAGGCGTTGCGCGATTTCGTCCTGGACTCACTGACCAAACGACGCGAGGTCGCGGGTGTCAGGACCGACGTCGTCTTCGATCACGTACGCAACCACGTGGTGCCGCCCGCTTAGTCCGAGCCATCCAACCACGCAGCTGGCGGTGGTAATGGGGGACAAGCTTCATCGGGGCTGTCCACCTGCGCATCCCGGGGCGAGCCCTCCGTTGACAAATGATCGATCATTGCGCAGAATTAAGTTTGTGACAGAAGTCACGTGGCTGCAGATTCCTGCATTCAGATCCCATTCCATCCCTCGACATCACCAGCAAAGGGGTAAACAGAATGACCACTGTGGACAATCAGCCGTCTGTCCGCGGATACGGTGACTGGCAACTGTCAGACATCCCGCAGTACAAGGAGGGCATCAGCACGTACGAGTTCGTGCGTGCCACGCATGAAGCCGACTATCGGACGCATCAGGCAGAGCCGGTGGCTGGGCGTACGTTCGGTTTCAACGGTATCGGTCGTCTCACCGAAGTCGCACTGCACATGCCGACCGAATACACGCTGCACGATCGGAGCTCCCAGTACAAAGAGTCTCCCTCGTTCTTTCAGGGTCTCATGGGTGTTCCAGATCGTGGCCCGGTCGACCTCGCAGCGTTTCAACGCGAAACCGAAGAACTGGCGGCCGCATTCGAAAGCAACGGCATCAAGGTGCACTGGATCGACTACCCTGACGAGCCCGCCAATCCATACGGCCCGTTGATGGGCCATGTGTTTCTGTCGTGGGGATCGATCTGGCGGGGCGGCTCTGTCATTTCACGCTTCGGTTTCCTGCCGGGCATGGTCGGCGTCAGTGAATATCTGGCCAAATGGGCGTGGAACACCCTCAATATCCCACCACTCGTTGCCATTACCGAGGGCGCGATGGAACCGGGCGCCTGCAACATGATCGCTGACGAGGTGCTCGTCACCTGCTTGTCGGCTTCCTACGACCAGCGTGGGACTGATCAGTTGGTCGCCGCCATCTCGAAAACCAGCGGTACAGAGGAATTTCACAACCTCCAGCTGAAGCCCGCGGTGGAAGGTTTCTTCAACAAGGCCACGGGAGCATGTGCGCATCCGGACATCAACATCAACGCAATCGACGTCGGTAAACTGGTGGTGTCGCCGGCAGCGTTGGATTGGGATGCTCGTACGTGGCTGTACGACAACAACTTCGAACTCATCGAGGCTGATCCTGATGAGCAGCGCGCGTTCCTCGCTCCGTGCAACGTGCTGTTGCTCGAGCCGGGCAAGGTGATCGCCCACGCGGACTGCCACAAAACCAACCAGAAGATCCGTGATGCCGGGGTCGAGGTCATCGAGGTCACCGGTACCGAAATTCGCAAGGCATGCGGCGGAATCAAGTGTCGCGTCATGCAGATCAACCGCGAGCCTGGCCCGACGCTCGCTGACGTCCGCAATCGGTCCTGGCGTTAGGAACGGCCAAGACCTCGACGGGGGTGCGGCATGGGAACTCCACGCCGCGCCCCCGTAATATCTGTCCGAGGCCGGATACTCCCTAGACTGTATTGCTATGCCCAACATTGGCGAGTCCTCGCCACCAGTTCGAGGATTGCCTCTACGAGAACAGATTTTGCAGGTTCTCGTAGACGGATTAGTCAGCGGCCGCTGGAGCCCCGGCGATCGGATTGTCGAGCGACATGTTGCAGAAGAACTCAACGTCAGCCAAGCTCCGGTCCGGGAAGCACTCCGGGATCTAGAGGCGTTGCGCCTCGTCACATCGGTGCCCAACAAGGGTGCACGAGTGCGTGATATCGGCCCTGACGATCTTCTCGAACTCTATCCAGTTCGGGCTAACCTGGAAGGGCTGGCGGCCAGCTTGGCCGCTGACCGACTCGCTGAAGATGTCGCTGTATTGCAGTCCCATGCCGACGCTATTCGCAGGGCAGCCGATGCGGGGGACATCGGGATGCAGGTGCGCGCCAGCGTGGACTTTCACAGAGAGATAGTCGCCAGCTCCGGCAACAGCGTCCTGCTTTCTGTGTGGGAATCGCTCGGGATCGAAGTTTGGACAAACGTGTCGCTTCGGATGCTTCGAACCCAACTCCACGAAAATGCGGACGACCACGCCGCAATCATCGAGGCGTTCAAGAATCGTGATCCGAACGTCGAAGCTCTCGTACGTGAACATGTTCTCTCGTATTGCCCGGGAAGTCCGCCGGCATAGGCCGTCGTAGGTCTTCAAAAATGGGACGACTGCGCCCATTCGCGGACGGATGACCTGGGATCAAATCACCATCGATGCAACAGCTCTCGCCCCGGTGAGCCACCACCGGTACGGCGCTCAGGCATTCAGCCGTCGCCTACACCTCAGGCGGATGACACAGTATCCGCCGCGTCGAGTGCGGTGATGGTCGCCGAAAGAACACGGACACCTGCCGCGATGTCGGTGAAGTCAGTCCATTCCTCAGGACAGTGACTCCGTCCGGCCCGGGACGGAATGAAGATCATGCCCATGGGACACAGTCGAGCGAGATGAACGGCATCGTGAGTGGCGCCGCTGGGCACTGCCCGCCACGACAGGCCGCACTGTTCTGCCGAAGCTGCGGCGGCATTCTGGATCTGCGTCGATGCACTGACGATCTCGTTGTCGGTGGTCCAGTCGAATTCGACGTCAACACCTTCTGCATGAGCTTCATCAACGATCTCGGCGACGATCTGCTGCTTGGCCCGTGAGAGCCAATCGGCGTCGATGCTGCGGAATTCGGTTCGCATCTGCACCTCGCCGGGCACGACGTTCGGCGACGCGAGACTGTTCGCGAGCCGTGTTGTGGTGGCTACGCCGTGGTTCGGTGCGCCGCACCCTATCCGCTGTACCGCCAACACCGCCCTGGCCGCGGCGACCATGGCGTCCTTGCGGTCGTCCATCGGTCTGGTACCAGCGTGGTCGGCGCGACCGATGAAGTTGGCCAGCACTCGCTCGATGCCCGCGATGGCAGTGACTACCCCGATCCGAGTGTCGTGCCGTTCGAGTAACGGGCCTTGTTCGACATGGAGCTCCACGTACCCGTGTAGCGAGGTCTTGCGCAGCCACGGGGTCGAGACAACCCCGGAGGGATCTAACCCGAAGATTTGGTACCGGTCACCGAGTAGCTCGCCCTGGCTGTTCTTGCGTTCCAGGTCCGCCGCGGTGAGCTCGCCGGCGAGTGATCGACTGCCGAGGCAACTGAGTCCCCAGTCGTTGGACTCCTCGCCCAGGAAATCCACGATGATCAGGTCCCGCGTCAGGGTGATGTCGTTTTCGCGCAGCTGTCGCACCAGCTCGAGGGCGCCCATCACGCCGACGATGCCATCAAAGCGGCCGCCTCCGGTGACAGTGTCGGTATGGGAACCGGTGACCAGGGCCGGTGCGCTCGGTGAGTTCCCGCGCAGCACCCCGATGATGTTTCCCGCGGGGTCAGTGTGCACTTCGAGACCGCACTCCCGCATCTTCCAGGCCACGAGGTCACGCGAGGACCGGTAGACCTCGGTGAAGACTTCTCGTGTCCAGCCGTGTTGGTCGGGGTCGTGCAACTCGGAGAGATCCACGATGTCGGATTCGATTCGAGCTGCGATCGGCTCGAAGGTACTTGTAGTCAACGATTCTCCTAGGAATGACGTTGGAAGCTCCGGATGCCGGGCTACTTGCCCGTTCGCTCGAGGAAGCGTCCACGACCAGGTTTGCCGACGTACTGTCCATTCTCGGCGATGCGTTCACCGCGCGAATAGACCGCCGACACTGCGCCGGGAATGGTCCAGCCCTCGTACGGCGTGTAGTCCATGCGTTGATGTTGCGTGGCTGCGGAGATCGTCGTGCGACCGCGTGGGTCGAGCACGGTGATATCGGCGTCGAACCCGGCCGCGATGGCTCCCTTCCCGGTCAAGCCGAACTGTCTGGCGGGTGTGGTCGACGTCAGGTCGACGAACTTCTGCAGCGAGATCCGGTTCTGAACGACCCCCTCGGAGTACATGACCAGCATTCGGTGTTCCACACCTGGCCCTCCGTTGGGGATCAGCCGGAAATCCTGCTCGCCGAGGCGCCGTTTCTCCTCGAAGCAGAACGGGCAGTGATCCGAGCTCACAACCCCGAGTGAGCCGGCACGTAAGCCGCGCCACAACGCATCTCGGTGCCGTTGCGTGCGCAACGGGGGAGTGAGTACCACCTTGGCAGCCTCGAATCCAGGCTGGTCGTAGAGCGCCCTGTCCAGGGTCAGGTAGTGGGTGCATGTTTCTCCGGCGATCGCCCAGTCGTTGCTGCGCGCCTCGGCGACCGATTCGACCGAGCCTTCTGTGGACAGGTGAACGAAATACAGTGGTGCATCAGCCATCCGCGCGATGCGGATGGCTCGACGCACCGCTTCGACCTCCGTCGACGGTGGTCGTGAGATCTCGTGTGAGCCCGGTCCCGTCCGTCCCTCCGCCACCAGGTCGGCGGCGAGCCGGTCGATCACATCGCCATTCTCGGCGTGCACGCACACCTGCCCACCTGCCCGACTGGATTCGCGCAGAACGTCGAACAACGCCCCGTCGTGCAGCATCAGGGTGCCGCGGTACGCCATGAACACCTTGAAGCTGCTCACGCCCGATTGCACGATCTCGGGAAACTCGTTGACGGCATTGTCGTACAGGTCGGTGACGCACATGTGGAAGCCGTAATCGATGGCCGCATTGCCCCGAGCTTTCTCGTGATGGGCTTCCAGGGACTGCAAGAGTGTCTTGCCGGGTAGTTGCATCGCGAAATCGACCACCGTGGTCGTGCCTCCGCAAGCCGCCGCCCGGGTGGCACTCTCGAAATCGTCAGCGGTGACGGTGCCCATCATCGGTGAATCGATATGCGTGTGGACGTCTACGCCGCCCGGGAACAGCAGCGAGCCTGAATGATCGACGCGATCGAGGCCCTCGATGGGGATGCCGTCGAAGTTCCCGACGGCCTCGATGGTGCCGTCTTTGATGAGCACGTCGGCGTCGATTGTCGTCGTGCTGTTCACCACGGTCCCGCCGGTCAGCAGTGTGTATGTGGTCATGTGACTATTCCTCGTTCTCGGACGAACCGGTCGTGATTCCGATGGTCAATTCCTGTTGTGTACAGACGATTTGAAGGATGGGCGTCGTGTTAGGTGGAGTTCACCCATTCGTGGCGTCCATCGACGAATTCTTGGCGTTTCCACACCGGCAGTGTGCGTTTGACGGTCTCGACGGCGTCGCAGCAGGCGTGGAAGGCGGACTCGCGGTGGGCCGCCGAAACTGCGCACAGGAGTGCGGTGTCGCCGATGGCCAGCCGACCGAGGCGATGTCCCAGCGCGATCGAACCGATGGTGGGATGCCGTTCGACGATATCGTGAGCTATCGAGTCGAGGATGCGATCGGCCGACGGGTGGCCGTGGTACTCCAATGCGGCAACCAGGCGATCATCACCGTCGTGGTTGCGGACCACTCCTTCAAACAGGAGGAGTGCGCCGGCATCCGGCCTGCCCACGAAGTCTCGGAATCGGTCGGTGTCTATTGGCGTCAGGCATATTTCGGCCAGTACCACTGGTTGTCGTGTCGGCAGGCAGATGGTGAGGGGCATTTGTCGCTTCCCGGGTCGAAGGGTGTGGGTCAGCCACCGATGGCGCTCATGGACCGCTGAGGCTGGGTGAAGCCGTCGGAATCGATGAGGTGGCCGGCGAGCTTCCCTCGCATCGCGAGCCGCCACGCGTCGGCGATGTCGTCGTCGTTGCCGCCTGCGCGCAGGATCGACCTCAAATCAGTTTCCTGCTGGCTGAACAGACAATTGCGGACCTGCCCATCGGCGGTCAGGCGGGTGCGATCGCATGCTCTGCAGAACGGGCGGGTGACCGACCCCACGATGCCGACCCGTCCCGGCCCGCCGTCGACCAGGAACTCCTCCGCCGGCGCCGAACCGCGACGTTCCGGGGCAACCGACAAGTGAAAAACCTCGCGCAGGAGCCGCAAGGTCTCGTCGGCCGAGATCATCTCCGACCGACTCCAGCCCCGCTGCGCGTCGAGCGGCATCTGCTCGATGAATCTCAGTCGGTAACCGCGGGCGAGGCAGTAGCGGAGCAGCGGAACCGCGTCGGACTCGTTGACTCCCCGCAGTAGTACGGCGTTCACCTTGACCGGCTTCAGTCCGGCTCGGTCGGCGGCGGCGAGTCCCTCGAGCACGGCCTCGAGCCGGTCGCGGCGGGTGATGGCCACGAATCGTTCCCTGTCCAGGGTGTCCAGCGATACGTTGACACGGTCGAGCCCGGCACTGGCCAGTCTCGTCGCCAGGCGCGCGAGGTGTATTCCGTTGGTGGTCAGCGATATTTGCGGTGTTGGGATGAGCGCCTTGACGCGGGCGAGCAGCTCGGGCAGCTTCGGTCGCAGCAGCGGCTCACCTCCGGTGAATCGCACCTCGTTCACCCCGAGACGTTCCACCGCGACCCGGATCAGGATGAAGAGTTCGTCGTCGGTGAGGATCTGAGAGCCAGGTAGCCAGTCCAATCCCTCGGCGGGCATGCAGTAACGGCACCGCAGATTGCACCGGTCGGTCAGGGACACCCGCAGGTCGGTCGCGATTCTGCCGAACGCGTCACGAAGTGCCGTTGATGAGTCGAGGGCGGTCATCGAGCGAGAGCTTCGAGGAGGGGCGGCAGTGGTGGTCCGGTCACGTCACCGACCGGATGGATGGCGCCAGCGGATTTTTGCAGCCGAGCGCCGCTGCCTCCGCGGGCTTCGGCGATGATCTCGGCGGCGACGGAGATCGCTGTTTCCTCGGGAGTGTGGGCTCCAAGATCGAGTCCGATGGGGGAATGCAGCGCCTCGAGTTCCCCCTCGGTGAGACCGCACTCCCGCAATGCGGCGAGTCGCTTGCGGTGGGTGCGGCGGCTACCCATCGCCCCCACGTACGCCAGGGGGAGCCGTAGGGCTGTTGTGAGAACCGGGATGTCGAACTTCTCGTCGTGGGTCAGGACACAGATGACGGTTCGCTCGTCGGTGGTGGTCCCCTGCAGGTAACGATGCGGCCACGAGACCACGACCTCATCGGCGGCCGGAAAACGGGCCGTAGTGGCGAATGTCGCCCGCGCATCGCACACCGTCACGTGGTAGCCCAGGAACTTGCCGATCTCGCTGACGGTGCGCGCGAAGTCGATGGCGCCGAAGACGATCATCCGCGCGGGCGGCGCGAAACTCTGGACCAGGAATACCTGGTCCCCGCATGCCGCGCCGTCCGCCCCGCACTCGATCACGCCGTCTGCGGCCCGGTCCAGGAGTGCTCGCGCCGTGCTCGAGATGACGTCGTCGACACGTCGGGCGCCGAACGAGCCGCCGAGCCCATGCGGTCCGAGGAGTAAGTGGGTGCCAGCGTGCTGGCCTGTGATTCGCGTGATCAGTGCCGTCGGTACCGAACCGGCACCGTCGGCGCGCAGCATCCGAAAGTCGACGACACTCGCATCGGGCGCCGGTCGAACGATCACCTCCAAGGTTCCCCCGCAGGTCAGCCCCGTCTCGAACGCGTCGTCGTCACTGACCCCGTACCGGACGACCTGCGGCAGGCCGGTCGCCAGCACTTCCTCGGCCACGGTATAGACCGCACCTTCGACGCAGCCTCCGGAGATGCTGCCCACCACGTCACCCAGCTCAGACACCGCCATCGAGGCGCCCGTCCCACGCGGCGCGGATCGCCAGGTGCGAACGATGGAGGCCACTGCGAACCGGGTCCCTGCGCGTTGCCACTCGGAAAGTTCGGCCAATATGTCGCGCACGAACGCCTCCGTTGAACAATCGACGTGGAACGACTGCCACCGGGCGCAATCGTTTGGTATTCCAAAATGACTGTACGTCGCTTCGTGGCGCGCGACAAGGGGGCGTGCAAGTGCCGTGCGTGTCGCGGTGCTGGTGCGCTGCGATTCAGTCGAGCGATGCCGCCGGGAACAGGCTCGCCAGTGCGAGTTCGCAGCTGTGCCTGACGTGCGATATTGCGAATTCCCGCGCCGCCGCCTCGTTGTGAGATGCGATGAGCTGTACCAGTATTGCGTGTTCGTCCATCAGCCGCGACCAGTCGGTGTTCTGTTGCATCAGCCAGCGCATGCGGCCTTGGAGCGGCTGGATCAGGCGATGAAGCTGTGCGTTGCCTGCGATCTCGGCGACGACGTCGTGAAAGTCGGCGCTGAGTCGGTGGAGGATTGTTTCGTCTGTCGCCGAGCGGGTTTCGTCCAGGAGGTCGTTGAGCCGTTCGACGTCAGTCGGGGTCGCGCGTCGCGCGGCGAGCGCGGTCACGGCCGGTTCAAGGGCTTCGCGTACCTCGAACAGGTCCTCCACGTCGTGCCGCGACAGCCGGCGGACTGTCACCTTGCGCGGGGTTTCGGCGACCAGGAAGCCCTCGAAGATCAGCATCTGCAGGGCCTCGCGGACGGGGCTGCGGGAGACTCCCAGTCGATCCGCCACCGAACGCTCCACAAGGCGGTCACCAGGGCGAAGCTCCCCTTCGATGATCTGTCGCCGGATCTCCTGGGTCACTTCTTCGCGCATCGCGGCGAGGGATGTCGGGAGTGGAGGAACTCCGCCGAGTGGCGTCGAGCCGGTCGTGGCCATGTCCGAGAGTGTGGCAGACCGGGGGCGTGCGGATGCTGGGTCTGATTCGGGCCTGTGACCCCGATCGCAGTTTTTGGAATACCAAACCTTGACGTCGCGCCCGGAGAAGAGCATCATTGGCGCAATCGTTTGTGATGGATCCCGCATCGGCCTGCGGTCGTGACCACACTCGTGACCACACGATCGACTGCACACACAGGAAGCACATCTATGACAGCAGCGAAGCCCAGAGCCATTCCGCCACTACAGGAATCGTTCATCGACGATCCGGCGGTGGTGCACAGGCAGAAGACCGACGACTACGCAGCCCACGTCGTGCCGATGACGTGGCGAGCGGGGCGGTGGTCGATGTCCATGGCGTGGTATGCCCTGGCCAGTGCCATGGCCTGGCTGTTGACGGCCGGTGTCGCCGCGGTACAAGTCGGGCCCCGTGACGCACTGATCGGCGCGGGCCTGTCGGTGTTCGCCTACAGCGCGATCTGTTCGGCCATGGCCACCTATGCAGCACGAACCGGGACAAACATAAACATGTTCTCCCGCATGATCTTCGGGCTTCGCGGCGGTTTCATCGCAACGCTCGTGCTGTTCGCGATCGCAACGTTCTACGCCACCTTCGAAGGGTCAGTCGTCGCACATGCGTTCTCAGTGGAGTTCGGCGGGCCGCCTCTGAGCATCTGGTACTTGATCGTCGTGTTGTACAGCGTCCCGCTGGCAATTGGTGGTGTGCGGGTATTCCTCGACAAATTCAACGGTGCCCTGCTACCGATCTACCTCATCGGTCTCGTCGTCGCGATCGTCTGGACCGTCAACGCCCGTGGCTACAAGGCGGATTGGCTCAGCGGGCAGGGGACATCGACCGTGGCAGGGCCCGGATGGGTCTACAGCTTCTCGCTCTACATGGGTGTCTGGGTGTTGATGATGTTTGCCGGGGATCTCGCTCGACAGGCGAAGGTCGAGGACCTCAAGTTCCATCGATGGTTCACCTTCGGTCCTGTCTTCCACGGCCTCACGTTGTTCGTCAACGCCGTGGTCGGGATCTTCCTCGCCGAGCACCTGGTCGTCGGAGAGCTGACCGAACTCTCGGCGGTCGACGGCATGCTCGCGCTGATGGGGGTGTGGGCGGTGGTCCTCATCTGGGTCACCCAGACCCGGATCAACACGGCGAACTATTACGTGGCCTCGAGCAATCTGGCGAACCTCGCCGGGCGGGTGCTGCCGCGCAGCGTTCCGCGCTGGGCGTGGGTGGTGGTACTCGGTGGGATCGTCTATGTCCTCATGCTGCAGGACCTCTTGCACAAGCTCGCCATCGCACTGCAGTACAGCGGGATCATCACTGTTGCCTGGGTTGGTGCAGTGATCGCCTACATGCTGTGGGCGAAGGTCCAGGGCATATCTCCCGAGGATGTCGAATACCGACCCGGCCGGGTGCTCACCGTGAATTGGCCGGGAGTGATTGCGTGGTTCACCGGAGCCCTCGCAGGGGTGGTCCTGCTGAACTGGGGTGGATCGGTCGGGCTCACATGGTTCGCTCCGGTGACGGCCGTCGTGTCGTTCTTGGTCTACAGCGTCGCGCTGGTGGCCAGGGGTGACGCCAGCTTCACGCTCGCCCGCCCCGCCGACCCGCGCCAGGAAGTCCGCGATGCCTGGGAATCGCGGATTCGCTGCCACCACTGTGGCCACTCCTATGTCGCACAGGAGATGGATCGCGACCCCAGCGCCGGCCATCAGGCCATCTGCTGCGAGTGTGCCGCCTCCAGTCGCCAGTTCCTCGAGGCCGCACACCATGAGGCGACCACCGCCGAAAGGATCGACACCACCGTGAAATGCCAACTGGCCATGAGGGTTTTTGTGTACTTCCTCAACCGCACACCGGAAATCGCCCCGCTCCTGGAGGGCTGGGACAAGACGTTGCAGTTCGACCTCGAGGGTGAGCGAGCCTTCCATATCGCCGTCGAGAACGGTCGGGCACGGGTCGTACGGGGTCCGGCCGCCGATCCCGACGTCGTCATCGAAGCACCCGCCGAACTGTTTCTGACGATGATGCTCGACACCGGCGTTGCCGACGAGTCCTACATGAACAAGAAGTACGAGGTGTACGGACCGCCGGCGGATGCCACCCGGTTCCGGCACCTCGGCGAGAAGGTTCAGGAGTTCCATCCGCTGATCTTCAAGCCGCTGCACAAGATCGCCCCGATCGCCCTTCGAGTGATGTAGGAAATCCGATGCCCACGTTGCTGTTCCAGCCCGAGGACTACTTCTTCCCGGCCTCGATCGACGAGGTGCTGACAAACCTGGCAGAGCACGGTGACAGGGCTCGAGTGATCGCCGGTGGCACGACGGTCCACGAGCTCGCTTACCGCCGCGCGATGGGAGACGTCCGTACCCTGCTCGACGTCACCCGGTTACCGTTGCGCCAGATCGCCGAAGCGGACGGCACGATTCACCTCGGCGCCACCGTCACCTTCACCGAACTGGCGGAGCACATCTGCGCCCATTACCAGCCGACCCTGGCGATCCTCACCGACGCGATCGCCGGCATCCGACCCATGCAGATCCGCAACGTGGGAACCGTCGGCGGGTCGATCTGTTCGAGCCTGCCGTTCTTCGACTTGCCTGCGGCGCTGGTTGCGCTCGATGCCAAGGTCACCACGCACGGCGTGGGGCGGGCACCCCGTACGGTGCCGATCGAGGATTTCTTCCACGATTTCTTCCTGCCGGACCTTCGCTTCGGCGAATTTCTCACCGAGGTCGAATTCGTTGCGCCCGGCCGTAATTCATCAGGGTCATTCCAGAAGTTCGAATCGAACTCGGTTGACTGGGCGCTGGTGAGCATCGGCGTCCAGGTGAGCGTCGACGCCGGCCGCTTCACCTCGGCCCGCATCGCACTCGGCGGCGGAATCGGCCGGAAGGTGACCCGGGCCAGGACCGTCGAAAACGCGCTGCTGGGCGCACCGGTCGATGACCGCGCCATCGAGACGGCCGTGCTCCACGTCGCTGACGATGTCCGCGCTTTCAGCGACTTCCGTGGATCAGCGTCGTTCCGTAACCACCTGCTCAAGGTCTATGTCGCCCGCTGCCTGAAACAAGCCGCCAGGAGGATCCGATGACCCGCACCAACAACCCCCGCCACCCCGGTGTGACGACGGCGCCCCGTGCTGATCTACCCAAGCGCAGCCCGGTCACCCGCGTGCTCAACATCGTCGTCAACGGCGAGCCCTACGCCATCGCAGTGGGACCATACGAGAGCTTGAACTCGGTCCTGCGGGATCGCCTGAACCTCACCGGGACCAAACGCGGTTGTGACACCGGGGGATGTGGCACATGCACGGTTCAGGTCGACGGGCAGGCGGTTTACTCCTGCATGTATCCGTCGCTGCGCGCCGAAGGCAAGAGCGTGTCCACTGTCGAAGGGTTGTCGCGCAATGGTGTTCCGCACCCCATGCAGCAGGCTCTGGTCGATGGCGGTGGTGTCCAATGCGGATACTGCACCCCCGGTGCCCTGATGGCATGCGACGCGATCTTCCGGGAACACCCCCAGGCCGATGCCGAGGTCATCGCCGAAGAACTGGCCGGAAATCTCTGTCGCTGCACGGGTTACGTGAAGCTGGTGGAGGCACTTGCCCAAGCTGCAAAGACACAGAAGGAGTCACGGTGACCGAGACACTGGCGGTACCGGCCGAGTACCAGAACATCGGTCGACGCGTCCCCAAGTTCGACGCCATGCACAAGGCGACCGGCCAGTTGAAGTTCGTCGGGGATATCCGTCTGCCGAGGATGCTCGACATCAAGATCCTGCGCAGCCCTCATCCGCATGCGGAGATCATCGCGATCGACACCACCGCAGCGTTGGCGATTCCCGGCGTGAAGGCGATCATCACCCACGAGGATGCACCGTCGCACCCTTACGGCCGTGAGTTCGCGCTGCCTCCGGAGTACATGCCGCGGGACAACTTTGTCATCCCCGACAAGGTTCGCTACGTAGGTGACGTGGTGGCCGCCGTCGCCGCCACCAGCGCAGAGATCGCTGCCCAGGCCCTTGCCGCCATCGAGGTCGAGTACCGGAAGCTGCCCGCAGCCCTGGACCCGTTCAAGGCCATTGAGCCGGGTGCGCCACAGGTGCACCGCACTGTGTTCTGGGGCGACGAGCGAGATGACCTGTCGGGCAACATCTTGCGGACAGTGAAGATGGGTGTCGGCGACGTGGAGGAGGGTTTCGCCGAGGCCGACGTTATCATCGAGAACACCTTCACCGTGCCCAAACAACAGCAGAGTCCCATGGAGCGACGCTGCATCGTGGTCAACCCGCTGCCCGATGGACGGCTCGACGTTTGGGCCACCACGCAATCCATCCACGGGCTCCGCCACAACATGGCACGCGCGCTCGGCATCCCCTACAGCCGGCTCAACGTGCACCAGGTATTCCTCGGCGGTGCGTTCGGGGCCCGCCTCGACATGAACGTCGACGAACCCATCGCCGCCTTGCTCGCCATGAAGGCCGGCCTGCCCGTACGACTGCAGCTGACGCGGGAAGAGGACATGATGTCGACCAGTCGTCACCCCGCGACGGTGACGCTCAAGACGGGCGCACGGCGGGACGGCACCTTGGTCGCTCACCAGATGGTCGCTCATGTCGACACCGGCGCGTATGCCTGTTCGGGGGAGTGGGTCACGAAGTGCATGGGCGGATGGTTCATGTCGATGTACCGCGTCCCGAACCAGGACTTCACCGGCCACGTCATCTACACCAACACTCCACCTGCGGCGGGCTTCCGCGGCTTCGGCAACCCACAGGCCAACGTCCCCGTGGAATCCCACATGGACATCCTGGCCGACAAACTCGGTATCGATCCGGTTGAGATGCGGCTGCGCAACTACATTCGCGAAGGCGACGCGTACTTCGCCCAGGGGCCCAACGTCGTCGATTACATCAAGAGTTGTGGTGTCGAGGAAATCCTCACCGAGGGAGCGCGCAGGATCGGTTGGCATCGTCGCGCCCAACTGGCGGCACAACCGAAGAACCAGAAGATCCTCAAGGGAATCGGTATGGGGCGCGCGTTTCACACGTCGGGCTGCGGCCAGGCAAACGAGGTGTCGGACATCCTCGAGTACGCGGGCAGCATCATCAAGATGAACGAGGACGGCACCGCCAGCCTCACGACGGCGTTGATCGACATGGGAACCGGCAACCTGATGGGCCACGCGCAGATCGTCGCCGAGGTGCTCGGTCTACGCGTCGAAGACATCACCGTCAACACCACCGACACAGATTCGTCCCCGTACGACGTCGTGACGCATGCCAGTCGTAGTACCTATGTATCGGGGATGGTCGCAAAGCTGTGCGCGGAAAAGGTGGCGGCGATACTGCGTCAGATGGCCGGTCGCATTCTGGAGGCCGATCCGGACGATATCGTGCTGGCAGGTGGTAGAGCACACGTGACCGGCTCTTCAGCGGTAGGTGCATTGCAGTCCTCGCTCAGCATTCTGGAGATCACCCGTACTGCGCAGATGCGGCAGTGGGGCACGATCATGGCCGAGGAGAGCCGGCGGGCGGTCACCACCGCCTCCCACTTCACGTGCAAATTCATCGAGGTGTCGGTCGATACCGAGACCGGGCACATCTCGATCGACAAGGTGGTCGCGGGATCTGATGTGGGACAAGTGATCAACCCCGTTCTCGTCGAGGGGCAGATCCACGGTGGAGCCGCCCAGGCGTTCGGGTATGCCTTGCTGGAGGAGATCCAGGTCGACCGCGAGACGGGTCGCACACTCAATGCCGACTTCCTGAACTACAAGATTTTCACGTCGAGGGACATGTGCCGAGATTTCGACGTGTTCTTCGCCGGCACGCACGAGGATTCAGGGCCGTTCGGCGCCAAAGGAATTGGCGAGGCGGCCAACAATGATGGTGCCGGTGCCGTGGTGAACGCCGTGGCGAATGCGCTCGGCGTGCACATCAAAGACCTCCCGCTGACACCGGAACGCGTGCTTCGGGCGCTCGGGAAGATCTGATGACCGGCCCCGGGCGCGGGCGACCGAGCATCGGAGTGTTCTTCCACGGATGGTCGACCCCGGACCGGTCGGACGCTGACGTGCTCGACGAAATTCTCGAATCAACCGCGCGCGCCGATCGGCTGGGCTTCGACGTCGCCTGGTATACCGAACAGCACACGCACTCGTTCGGCAACATCTGGGGACGGGTGGCAGCCCCACAGCTGCTGATCGCCAATGCTGCGGCCCGGACCAGCACCATCGGTTTGGGATGCGCGGTCCGATTGGCAGCTGACGTCGCCGCTGAGACCCTGGTCGAGGAGATGCTCACCCTGGACGCCCTTGCCGGGGGACGGATCCAGTTCGGGTTCGGCGCAGGTATGCCTGGGTCTGGACCAGACCGCGGTGCGCGTGAACTGCGCCGTGCGGTGTTGCGGACGCGGGTCGAGGAGGTCGCCGACATTCTCGCGGGGACCAAGCGTGCGGTGCGGGATCGCATGGGGATGCAAGTCCGGGACCTGACCGATCGCATTTACCTGGCGTCCATTGACGAACGCACCATCGAGCTGGCCGCATGCCGCGGATTCGGTTATTTCGCTGGACTTTTCGGTGGCCCACGGCTGGCCGGTCTGACCAGGGCCTTCCGGGCGGCTGGGGGGCGTGGGCCTGTGCGTGCAGTTCGCATGGTGTTGGTGGCGGACTCCGACACTGAGGCAAGGGATCTGGCCGAGCCCGTCGTCACGCATTTCTGGAGGAATTTCACTCCGCCGTCGCCGCAATGGCGAGGAGCCGTCGAGCGGGCAGGCGCGATGACCTACGAACAGATCACCGCCGAACTCGGCTGGGTGGTGGGGGGTACCGAGACGGTGGCGCAGGAACTCGACCGATACATGGCGGAGTGCGACCTCGACGGGATCGACGTGTCGTTCCACGCACCGGGACTCGAGAGCGTCCGTGCGGACAGATCGATGGAGCTGTTCGCCCGGCGCGTGCTCCCCGGCATTCGCGCGTCGGCCGGCCTGAGTTGCGTGTGACCGGGCGTCGATGATCGATACCGCGGGATCGAGGAAGCAGGACAATGCAGATCAAGGTCCACCATTTCGCCGCGGCCGCCGATGCGAGCGGGTGCAGCGACGAAGTCGTCGACTTAGTCGACTGTGCCACGCTGGCGGATCTCGCGCGCACACTGATCGAACGGCATGGGCCGCGAATGGCCGACGTCCTCCAGATCGCCCTATTTCTCCAGCGCGACAGCATGACTCGCGACCTGTCGGTCGCAGCGGCCGCACGGGTCGACATACTCCCGCCCTTCGCGGGCGGGTGACGCGCACGGGACGGTGGCAAGCATCCTCGCGGTGCCGATGGTGAGCACATGAAGCCGTCGATGAAGGCCTTTCGATGAACGGTCCGGCCGTGTCGCGTGTGACATTGTCAACCGTCGCCACTCGTGCCGGCGTCCATCCGTCCACCGTCTCGAGGGCACTGAGCGACGACCCCGTCGGCGTCAGCAAGCGGACCGTCGCGCGGGTCCGCGGTATCGCCGACGAACTGGGGTATTTTCGCGATATCACCGGTGCGTCGCTGCGCACCGGACGGACACGGATGATCGGCGTTCTCGTGCCGCGCCTTACTGACGTGGTGATGGCACAGATCTACGAGTCGATCGACGACACGGCTCGTGCCGCCGGCTACAACACCGTCGTGGCCAACACCCGCGACGATCCCGCAGTGCAACGGATGCGACTCGAAGGGTTGCTCTCACGTCGCGTGGACGGCCTGATCGTCGGCGATCTCAGAGAAGGTGACGAACTTGCTGATCACCTGACCGCGATGGGTGTGCCGTTCGTACTCGTCATGCGCCGCGTGGGCCGGCATCCTTCGGTGACCACCGACGACCTCGAAGGGGGACGGGTGGCAGCGGAGCATTTTCTGGAGTTGGGCCATTCGGTCGTCGGCGTGATTGCGGGCGATCCGCTCACGAGTACCGGGCGTGAACGCCGTAACGGTTTTGTCGGGCGATACGCGGAGGCGGGACTTCCGGTCCCCGCGCAGTACGTCATGGATTCCGCATTCGACGTCGACAGTGGACGATTGGCCGCCGAGAAACTGCTCTCGCTGACCCCGCGGCCGACTGCGCTGTTCGCGATCAATGACTTCACGGCGATCGGCGCCATTGGGGCACTGCGTGAACGAGGGCTGGCACTGGGTCGGGATGTGGCTGTCCTCGGCTACAACGATGTTCCTGTTGCTGCACAGCTTTCCGTCCCATTGTCCTCGATCCGGTCGCCGCTGGACGACATGGGCAGGTTGAGTACCGAAATGCTGCTGGACCGCATCGTGGGTGGCCGCATGAGCTCGATCAGACTGAGCCCAACGCTGGTCGCCCGCGAATCGACACTGCTGAGCGCGAACACTCCGCATGCGGCCCTGGCGGCGGGTACAGGCCGGTGACCACCTGAACGCTTCATCGGGGAGACTGGTCGGAGACAGCAGCGCTGCAGACCGATAGGGGGTGCGCCGTGCAGAACCGAGTTTCGGTGTCGGCGTCTGTAGTGGTGCGGGAGTTGGCCGAAGCGACGTTGGCCGACGTCGACGCGCTGATCGATCAGCTGCTCGCAGCGATCTTCACCGACAACCCCGAGTGGACCGACTACGGCGGCGTTCCCGAAGCGGACCTGCGCGACGGGTGCCGGGACTACCTGAAACGGGTGTTGGAGCTGCTCAGTGGTCAGGTGGGCGGCGCCGATCCCGAGGATGAGGTGGTCGGTGCCATCGCCCGGCACCGATCGGCTCAGGGGGTGCCTCTGGAAGTCATGTTGCGCACGTTCCGGTTGGGCGGCCGGATCGTGTGGGAGGCGTTGTTGGCGCGGGCCAAGAGCACCGGGGTGGCTCCCGATGTCGTGCTGGACGCCGGAACCGCAACGTGGACGGTGATCGACGAGCTCTCGTCGGCACTGTCGACGTCCTACCGCGACAGCGAGTTGGAGCGGGTCCGTCACGACGAGCAACGTCGCAACGCCCTGATCGGGGACCTGCTTGACCGGCGCGTCGGGGATGCGGGCTTGACTGCGCGCGTAGCGCGCGAACTTGAGCTTCCGGCAAGCGGCGGCTACCTGGTGGTGGTGGCCGATATACGGCCGGACGGCACGCCGACGCTCGCCGGTGCCCGAACCGTCCTCGACGCTCTGGGATTCCGCTCTGCCTGGCATTCCAAGGTGGACACCAACATCGGTGTGGTGGCGCTGGAGCACCGCGCCGCCGACGAGGTCGTCGCGCGGATGAGAACCCTCACCCGCGGACGGTCTGCGGCGTCGCCGGTGGTACCCGGGCTGATTGACGTCGGGGCGGCCTATGCCGAGGCTCTCACTGCGCTGGCGATGGCACCGGTGACCGCGAACGAGATGGTGTGGCTCGACGAACGCTATCCCGAGGCGTTGCTCATCCGGTCGCCTGACCTCGCGCAGCGGCTGTTGGCCCGCAATCTGAGCGCGGTCCTGGACCGCCCCGCCCACGAACGCGACGTGCTGCTGCAGACCCTGCTCGTGTGGCTGGAAGAAGACCGGTCCACGGTCAACGCGGCGACGCGATTGCACTGCCACCGCAACACCGTGCTCAACAGGCTGCACCGCATCACCGAACTGGTCGGGCGGTCGCTGGACGGACGAGCCGCGTACGTCGAGCTGTCTCTGGCGCTGTCGACACTTGCGCTACCCACGGACTCGCCCTAATTGGGCAGTGTGCCCAATTGACGTGATCCAACGCTGGGCCAATCGTCATGGTGACGCCGGTCATTTCGCCGCAGACTCTATGTCGTGCGTGAATTCGATCTGCTGGTGATCGGCGGTGGCCCTGGGGGCTACGTCGCCGCCATTCGTGCAGCCCAACAGGGGCTTTCAGTCGGCGTTGTAGAGAAGGAACGCCCGGGTGGCGTCTGCCTGAATTGGGGCTGTATCCCCACCAAAGCCATGCTGCGATCAGCGGAAGTGTTGCAAATCGCACGGGACGCGGCCGCCTACGGTGTGCGAGCTGACAATGTCGATGTCGACTACACCGCGGTGCGGAGCCGGATGACCGATGTGGTCACCACCCTGGCCGACGGTGTGGCCGCACTGCTGAAAGCCAACGGCGTCACCCTGATCGACGGACATGCGCGTTTCACCGGGCCGACCACGGTGGAGATCTGCGATATCGCGACCAGCGGTGACGGTCCCCGCTATGCGGTTACGCCCGGCCAGGTGGTGGAGTCGGCGACCGCGCGCGACGTCATCATCGCCACCGGTTCCACGCCTATTCCGCTACCCATCCCCGGTGCGGATCTCCCGGGCGTCATCACCTCCGACGGCGCTTTCGGACTGACGAGTCTGCCCGCCAGGGTGGTCATCATCGGCGGCAGCGCGGTCGGCGCCGAATGGGCCAGCTTGTTCGCCGCGTTCGGCAGCCAGGTGACCGTCGTGGAGATGCGCGAGACGCTGGTGCCCGCCGAAGATCCAGAGATCGGTGCGGCGCTCAAACGCTCCTTCGCTCAGCGCGGGATCATCGTGCACACCGACGCGACCGTCAGCTCGATCACGCGGACCGACGCCCTGCGCGTGACGGTCACCGGACCCAGTCCCACCGAGATAGATTCCGACATTGTTCTTTTCGGCGTAGGACGTCGACCCAACACCGCCGACCTGGGACTCGACACCACCGGCGTGGCGATCGATGCCCGCGGTTTCATCGAGGTCGACGATCAGCTGCGCACGACAGCCGACCATGTCTACGCGATCGGCGACGTCACCGGGAAAGCCATGCTGGCCCACGTCGCATCCCATCAAGGACTCGCCGCGGCCGATGTGATCGCCGGCCATGACAAGCACATCGACTACACCGTGGTGCCCGCCGCGACCTTCACTCATCCCGAGATCGCCAGTGTCGGACTCACTGAAGCGGCGGCGGTCGCTGCCGGACACGACCCGGTCACGGCCAAGTTCCCCTTCGCCGCGCTGGGTCGGGCCCGAACCTTCGGTGACACCGAGGGTTTCATCAAGATCGTGGCGGGCCGCCAGCATGGCGAGGTGCTCGGTGTGCACATCATCGGGCCGTCGGCCAGCGACCTGATCACTGAAGGCGCCCTGGCGATCACGCTCGAGGCGACGCTGGACGAACTCGCCGACACCATTCATGCACACCCGACGTTCGGTGAGATCGGTATGGAGGCCGCCCTTTCCGCGCTGGGGTTGCCCGTGCACATCACGCAACCGAAACGCTGAGGAGCCCCGAGATGACCGCCACGATCGACCACCCCATCCTCGCCGGTGAAGACCTCGGCACACTGCGCGGTTACTACCGCCAGATGGTGCTGATCCGGCGATTCGAAGAACGCGCCGCGCAGGGCTATACCCAGGCCAAGATCGGTGGGTACTGCCACCTCAACCTCGGCGAGGAAGCCACCGTGGTGGGTCTGATGGCCGCGCTGCGTCCCACCGACTACCTGTTCACCAACTACCGCGAGCACGGGTACGCCATTGCCAAAGGAATCGACCCCAAGCGGGTGATGGCCGAACTGTACGGACGCAGCACCGGCACCTCCAAAGGCTGGGGCGGCTCCATGCACATGTACGACACCGAGACACGACTGCTCGGCGGCTACGGCATTGTCGGAGGCCAGCTTCCGCTGGCGGTCGGTGCTGCACTGGCGATCGACTACCGCGACGGCGATGACGTCGTGGTCTGCCAGATGGGCGACGGCACCACCAACATCGGCGCCTTCCACGAATCGGTCAACATCGCCGCGCTGTGGAATCTGCCGGTCGTGTTCGTGGTGATCAACAACAACCTCGGCATGGGCACCACCGTCGAGCAGTCTTCGGCCGAACCCGAACTGTACAAACGCGCGGCGGCCTACCGGATGGCCGGTGAGCGGGTGGACGGTACCGACGTGCTCGCGGTGCGGGATGTGGCACGCCGGTTGATCGAGCGAGCCCGTACCGAGCGCAAGCCGGCACTTCTGGAGGCGGTCAGCCACCGGCTGCGTGGTCATTCCGTGGTCGATCCGGCCAAGTACCGCAGCGAAAGTGCCGTCGTCGCGGCACAAGCCGCCGACCCGGTGAAG
This sequence comes from uncultured Mycolicibacterium sp., assembly GCA_945957405.1. Classification (GTDB taxonomy): domain Bacteria; phylum Actinomycetota; class Actinomycetes; order Mycobacteriales; family Mycobacteriaceae; genus Mycobacterium. Next base: position 25,910 of record CAMFLL010000053.1, read on the forward strand.
CTCTTCAAGGATGCCCTGGTCGGCGCGGGTGCCCTCGATGAGGGTGCCGCGGCCGAGCTGGAACAGTCCGCGCAGGACGAGGCTGACGCGGCCGTCGCGTTCGCCGATGCCAGCCCGCACCCCGACCCGTCGAGCCTGTTCGACTACACCTACGCCACCCCGGTCGCCGGCGAGTCCCGCCGGCTGCCCGCCGACCCGCTGTTCTGACCAGAAGGAAATCCGTTGTCTGTCATCAGTTATCGCGAAGCGCTGCGCGACACTCTCCGCGAGGAGATGCACCGCGACGACTCGGTCTTCCTCATCGGTGAAGAGATCGGTGTCTTCGAAGGCTCTTACAAGATCACCGCGGGCCTGCTGGAAGAGTTCGGCGAGAAGCGCGTGCGCGACACCCCGATCGCGGAGGAGGGTTTCGTCGGTGCCGCAGTCGGCGCCGCCATGCTGGGGCTGCGGCCCGTCGTGGAGATCATGACCATCAACTTCTCCCTGCTGGCGCTGGATCAGATCGTCAACCACGCCGCCAAGATCTACGGAATGTTCGGCGGTCAGACCAGCGTGCCCATGGTGATCCGGACCCCCGGCGGCGGTGGACAACAGCTCGGCGCCACCCACTCGCAGAACATCGAGCTCTACTATGCGTTCGTTCCGGGTCTCAAGGTCGTCGCCCCGAGCACACCGGCCGACGCCCGAGCCCTGCTGCAGGCAGCCATCCGCGACGACGACCCGGTGTTGTTCCTGGAGAATCTCGCTCTCTACAACACCAAAGACGAAGTGCCCGACGACCTTGCGCCCATCGAGATCGGTAAAGCCGCCGTCCGGCGGGCCGGCGCCGACATCACCCTCATCGGGTACTCACGGATGGCCAAGATCGCCACCCAGGTCGCCGAACGTCTCCACAAAGACGACGGCATCTCGGCTGAAGTGATCGATCTGCGCAGTCTTCGCCCGCTGGACCGCGACACGCTGGTGGCCTCGGTCCGCAAGACCGGGTGCGCCGTCGTGGCCGAAGACGACTGGCTCACCTATGGTATCGGCGCCGAAGTCGCTGCGTCGATCTCCGATGGCGCCTTCGATTACCTCGACGCTCCGGTGCGTCGCGTCGCCGCCGCCGAAGTTCCCCTGCCCTACGCCAAACCACTGGAGCAGGCCGCCCTGCCCTCAGCCGAATCGCTCTACACCGCAGCGCGCGAAACACTCGCCGCGGTCGGCCGGCTCTGACCACGACATCCAAGGACCGCACGTGCCTGACATCACCATGCCCCGCCTCTCCGACACCATGGAAGACGGCGTCATCATCAGCTGGCTCAAGAACATCGGCGACCCCGTGCAACGCGGCGACATCCTGGTCGAGATCGAAACCGACAAGGCCACCATGGAACTCGAGGCCTTCGATGACGGGATCCTCGAGCGGCTGCTGGTCAGCGAGGGTGACCGCGTCCCGGTCGGCGTGCCCATCGCGATCATCGGCGACGGAAGCGGGGCGTCTGCCGACACGGTCGCCCCGGTGACTGTCGCTGCGGCGCCGGCACCGACGGTCACGCCCATCACGGCGGCCCGCACCGTCACCGAAGTGCCAGCTCGGCCCAAGGCTTCGCCGTTGGCGCGCAAGATCGCCGCCGAGAACGGCGTCGACTTGAGCGCGGTGACGGGAAGCGGACCGGGTGGCCGGATCGTGCGCAAGGACGTCGAAACCGCCGGTCCCCGTGAGCCTGTTGTCGAATCACCCAGGGAGGCCCCTGCTGACGTCGATGAGGTGCCCCTGACGACGTTGCAGCGTGTCGCGGCCAAGCGCCTGACCGAGAGCAAGCAAACTGCGCCGCATTTCTATCTCACCGCGGCCATCGACGTGACCGCCCTGCTGGCGTTCCGCGAGTCGGTCAACGACAGCCTGCGCGCGGCCGACGGGCCGAAGGTCAGCGTCAACGACTTCCTGGTTCGGGCGGTCGCCGCGGCGCTGCGCCTGAACCCGGGGATCAACGTGTCCTTCGGCGGTGACGTGCTGTATCAGCACCGCAATGTGCACATCGGCGTTGCCGTCGCCGTCGACGCCGGCCTCGTGGTTCCGGTGATCCGCGACGCCGATCGAAAAGCCGTGTCGCAGATAGCCACTGAGACCAAGGAGATGGCCGGGCGGGCCCGGATCGGAAAGCTGCGCGTCGACGAGATGACCGGCGGCACCTTCACGATCTCCAACCTCGGCATGTACGGCATCGAGCAGTTCGCTGCCGTGATCAACCCACCGGAAGCCGCGATCCTCGCCGTGGGCGCCGCCACCGAGGAACTGCGCCTCATCGACGGCGACGTGACGGCCCGCAAGATCTTGCGCGTGACACTGTCAGCAGACCACCGGGCCATCGACGGCTCGACCGGTGCCGTGTTCCTGCGCGATCTGACACGGCTGCTGGAGAACCCGCTGCAGATCGTGGTCTAGGAGGTACGAACGTGAATCCCGACGGTCGTAAGTTGTTGCGTCTGGAGGTTCGGAATGCGCAGACGCCGATTGAGCGGAAGCCGCCGTGGATCAAGAC
>CAMFLL010000054.1 GCA_945957405.1 uncultured Mycolicibacterium sp.
GTGCCCGCCTTGATCTGCGCGGCGACCTCGTGGGCCGTCGACACGTCGCGGGTCCACACGCTGGCCGCCAGACCGTACGGAGTGTCGTTGGCAGCGGTACGGACGCCCTCTTGGCGGTTGAACGGCACGGCGACGGCGACCGGGCCGAAGATCTCCTCCTGGTAGACGCTGAAATCGCGGTCGACATCCACCAGCAGGGTCGGCTGCACGTAGAACCCGGTGTCGCCGTGCCTGCCGCCACCGGCGAGCGCGCGGGCGCCCTGCCCGATGCCGGCATCGAGGAAGCCGGTGACCTTGGTGAGCTGTTCGCGCGACACCAGCGGGCCGACGTCGTTGGTGGGATCCAGGCCGGGCCCGATCTTGCGGCTGGCGGCGAACTCCGCCACACCCTGGGTGAACTCGTCGAAGATGGCGTCCTCGACCAGCAGCCGGGTGCCCGCGGTGCACGTCTGGCCGTGGTTGAACAGGAAGCCGCTGGCCGCACCCGGGATGGCGGCCTCGAGGTCGGCGTCCGCGAAGATCACCTGCGGGCTCTTTCCACCCAGCTCGAGCGATACTTTCTTGAGGTTGCCCGCGGCGGCGGTGACGATCTTCTTGCCCACTTCGGTCGACCCGGTGAATGCCACCTTGTCGATATCGGGATGCGCCGACAACGCCGCGCCGATGTCGCCGAACCCGGTGAGGATGTTGAAGACCCCGTCGGGGACACCGGCCTCGGCGATGACCCCGGCGAGCAGCAGCGCCGTCAGCGGCGTCTGCTCGGCGGGCTTGAGGATGACCGTGTTTCCGCAGGCCAGCGCCGGTGCCACCTTGAATGCAGCCATCACCAGCGGGAAATTCCACGGAATGATCTGCGCACAGACGCCGACGGGCTCGCGCAGCGTGTAGGCGTGGAACCGGCCGCCCGGCGCCCAGGGCACCGACACCGGGATGGTGCGCCCCTCGATCTTGGTGGTCCAGCCGGCGTAGTAGTAGAAGATCTCGGCCGCCCACGTGACGTCCACGGCCTGCGCGACGGCGACCGATTTGCCGTTGTCGAGTGATTCCAGCTGGGCGAACGCCTCGGCGCGCGCCGCGATGCCCGCGCCGATCCGCCACAGGATCTGCTGACGCTGAGCCGGTGTCATCAGGCGCCACGGACCGCCCTCGAAGGCGGTGCGCGCCGCGGTCACGGCCCGCTCGACGTCCTCGGGACCGCTGTGCGGGACGGAGGTGATGATGTCCTCGGTGGCCGGGTCCACGGTGTCGAAGCGGCGACCCGACAGTGCGTCGGTCCACTGCCCGCCGATGTACATCTGCCGGGGGCGCGACACGAAGTCGACGACCCGCGGGTCGAGTTCGGTGGGCGAGCTGACGAGCACTGACATGGCGACCTCATATCTCGATCAGGGGTTTTGGTGATACAGCCGGAAATTACGCCCTGTTGTGGTGCGAGTCACCACTTATTCGGAATGGGTATTTCGCAGTGCGCCATTCTCATTTGAAATCACGCACGCATTCTCATTCGGGACGCCACGGATGCGCAGTTGAGCACAATATTCTGGGCCGATGTGTCCGGACCGCGACGAACACGTCATGACGATTCTCATTTGAACTTTCTTGGTGTTTACCGCAGAACACTGTCGGCCTCCGCGGCCATCGGCTACGTTGCGAACGGTGAGCGGCAGACGGGCGATCAGGAGCAGCTCGCCGGTCTCGGGACTGCACCGAGGCCAACTGTCGTTCGCGCAGGTGCTCGGCCAGTCGGTGTCGGCGGTCGCGCCGTCGGCCGTCATGGTGACATTGCCCGCACTGGTGATCCCGGCCGCCGGCCGCTGGACGGTCCCGGTATTCATCGTCACCGCGGTGCTGATGGCCGCCGTCGGGTACTGCGTCGCCGAATTCGCCACCAGGATGGTGGCCGTCAGCGGCCTCTACAGCTACACGGTCAAGGGCCTGGGACCCATCGCCGGTATCGCCGCGGGGTGGTCGGTCGTGATCGGCTATGCCGGTGCGGCGATGGCCAGTGTGCTGGGCGCGGCCAGTTACCTGACGGCGCTGCTGGGCCGGCTCGGTGTGCCCGACGGCCGGGTGACCATCGCGCTGCTGGCCGTCGTCGTCGGCGCGCTGGCGCTGGTGCTGATGGTGCGCGGTATCCGTCTGTCGGCCCGGATCTCGTTGACCGTGGAGGTCTTCGCCATCGCGGTCGCGGCGGTGGTACTGGTGATCGCCTTCACCAGCTCGGTCGCCCACGGTCACGATCCGCCTGTCAAAACTGCTGCCGCCGATACACATTCGGCGCTCGGCTTCGCACTGCTGCTGGCCATCACGTCATTCGTCGGCTTCGAGAGTGCAGGCACGGTGGCCCGCGAGGCGCAGCGGCCGTTCATCACCGTGCCGCGCTCGATCCGGTGGACGCCGGTTGCCTTGGGCGTGCTGTACGCGTTCGCGGCGGTGATGCAGGCCGGTGGCACCATCCGGTCCGGGATCGGTTCCGTGCCGATCGTGTTGACGCTGCCGAGCACCGGCGCCGGGTCGACGGCGTTGTCCATCGTCATGGAGCTGGGCATCACGGCGTCCTGGTTCGCGTGTGTGATCGGCTCGACGACCGCGTTGTCGCGCACCCTGTTCGCGATGGGCCGCGAAGGCGTCGTGTCCCGCCGCCTCGGTACCGCGCACCCGCGCTACCGCACCCCGCACATCGCGTTGGCCGTCGCGATGCCCGTCATCGTCGCGGTTCCGGTCGCATATCTGTTCGTCTCGGGTTCCAGCCGCGAGGTGCTGATCGGATTGCTCGCGGTATCCGCGCACGGCTACGTCGGCGCGTATCTCTTGGTGTGCCTTGCGACGCCGGCATTCCTGCGGCGGATCGGCGAACTGACGTTCACCCCGATCGTTGTCGGATTCACCACGGCCGCCTTGATGATCGCGATCATCGTCTGGGCGGCACTCACCGTCGACGCGCCGGTGTGGGTCGCGACGGTGGTCTACGTCGCGCTGCTCGCAACCGGTTTCGCGCTGTTCTTCCTGCGGCGGCGAGTGGTGCCCGACCTGCTGCAGCGCGTCGGGGTGTTCGACGAGACCACCACTTCGGACATGTTCGCCGATTACAACCCCTGGATGGTGAGGCGATGAGCCCCGCGGATGGTGCGTTGTCGGGCCGGCAGCCCAAGGCCGTCCAGAGCGCGTTGTTGGTGCTCGAAGATGTTGCGCGCGCCGGCGCCGGGGTGACGGCCAAGGAGATCGCCGAACACCTGTCGATGCCCTCGGCCACCACCTACCGGTTGCTGAATCTGCTGGTGGCAGACGGGTTCATCGTGCGATTGCCGGATCTGTCCGGCTTCGCGCTCGGGCCGAGGATGGGTGTGCTGATCGACGCCGCGGTGACACCCACGGTGTGTACCGCCGCCCGGGAGGTGGTCGCCGAGCAGCGCCAGACCGTGCGGTTCGGCGTGCACCTGTTCTGCTTCACCAACACCTCGGTCCGCATCGCCGACGCCGACACCGAATTCCCGCCGCCCGCCGATGACGCGGTGCTCAACCGCAATCTGCACGCCTGCGCCGTCGGCAAGCTCCTGCTCGCCGAGAAACGTGACGTCGACACCCTGCTGCACGCCCCGCTGATGGCGCTGACACCGCGCACCGTGACGTCGCGGGGCGAGCTGGCCGCACAGCTCGATGCCGTCCGCGACCAGGGCGTCGCGATGCAGACCGCTGAATTGCGGGAGGACTGTGCATGCCTGGCCGTGCCGGTGCGCTCACCGTCGGGCGCCCTGGTGGCCGCACTGGCGATGTCGGGTCGGGCCGACCAGGACGAACTGCTGCAGCGCCAGATCCACACCCTGAAGGACTGTGCGGCGCGCCTGAGCCCCTTGCTGGCCTGACCGTCAAGCCTCGAGATTCTCGGCGCAGGTGGTCAGCAGTTCTGCGAGCCGATCATGGTCGCGCGTCGACATTCCCGCGGTCATGGCCGATTCGACATCGACGATGGCGCGGTGCGCCGACCGGAGCCGCCGCCGGCCCAGCGGTGTCAGCTCGAGCGGCCTGGCCCGGCCGGGCGGTGGATCGGCCACCTCCGCGACGAACGCGGCGGCACGCAGCCCCGCGAGCACGTCCTGCAGTGACTGCCGCGTGACGAAACACAACCGGGCCAGCTCGGCGGCCGAGGCGTCCGGGTGATCGGCCAGTGCCCGCAGTACCGCGTATTGCGCCATGGACAGGCCCGTCGGCCGCAGCGCCGCGTCACAATTGCGGCGCAGTGCCTGCTGCACCCGTTTCACCAGGTAACCCGCCATGTGCTCGGACGGTGATCGGCCCACCATGACAGGAACCTTACATCGTGCTACGGTCAGGTATGTAAGGAACCTGACAAGGAGGCACCATGACCACCATCACCAGCGGCGCTGGATACGCCACCCTGATCAATGTGTTCACCGTCGAGCCGGCGAAGTCCCGCGAACTGGTGGCCCTGCTGACCGCCGTGACCGACACCGTCATGCAGGATGTCCCCGGATTCATCTCGGCCAACATCCACCTCAGCACCGACGGTGCGCGCGTGGTGAACTACGCTCAGTGGGAAAGCGCGGACGCATACGCGGCGATGCTGGCCGACCCGACGGCGCGCGAGCACATGTCAGCGGCGGCCGGCCTCGCCATCAGCTTCGATCCGCACCTGTACACCGTCGAGTCGGTGCACGACCACGGCTCACAGCCCCAGTAACCGCGCACTCTCCTCACGCATGGCCACCTTGCGGATCTTGCCGGTGATCGTCATCGGGAATTCGTCGACGACGTGGACATAGCGCGGGATCTTGTAGTGCGCGAGCTTGCCGGATGCGAAGGCGCGCAATGATTCCGCGGTCACGGGCTCGTGATCCGGCTTGACCCGGATCCAGGCGCAGATCTCCTCGCCGTACTTGTCGTCGGGCACACCGATGACCTGCGCGTCCTCGATGTCGGGATGGGTGTAGAGGAACTCCTCGATCTCCCGCGGGTAGATGTTCTCGCCGCCCCGGATGACCATGTCCTTGATGCGGCCGACGATGTTGCAGTACCCGTCGTCGCGCATGACCGCCAGATCACCGGTGTGCATCCAACCGTCGTCGTCGATGGCCTCATGGGTCTTCACGTCGTCGTCCCAGTAGCCGAGCATGACCGAGTAACCGCGCGTGCAGAATTCGCCCGGTTGGCCGCGCTGTACCACCTCGCCGGTGTCGGGGTCGATGATCTTGATCTCGACATGGGGATGCGCTCGGCCGATCGAAGCGGTGCGGCGTTCCAGGTCGTCGTCGTGCAGCGTCTGGCATGACACCGGTGACGTCTCGGTCATGCCGTAGGCGATCGCCACCTCCGACATGTGCATGTCACCGACACAGCGCTTCATCACCTCCACGGGACAGACCGCGCCCGCCATGATGCCGGTGCGCAGCGTCGAGAGGTCGCGGTCGGCGAACTCAGGGTGATTGAGCATGGCGATGAACATCGTCGGGACGCCGTAAACCCCGGTGCAGTGCTCTTTTTCGATGGCCGCAAGTGTGGCCGCCGGATCGAAACCCGGCGCGGGGATCACCATGGTGGCGCCGTGGGTGGTGCAGCCTAGGTTGCCCATCACCATGCCGAAGCAATGGTAGAACGGCACCGGGATGCACAGGCGGTCCTCGGGCCCGAGATTGATCAGGTCGGTGACGAAGAACCCGTTGTTCAGGATGTTGCGGTGCGACAATGTCGCACCCTTCGGGAAACCTGTTGTGCCGGAGGTGTACTGGATGTTGATCGGATCGCGGTTGGACAGCGCCGCCATCCTGTCCCGAAGCTGACCGAGTGTCACCTCACCGGCCCGCGCGCGCAGTGCGTCCCAGTCGCCCGTGCCGAGCAGCACCACCTGGGTGAGAGCCGGTGTCTGCGAACGCACTTCGTTGATCATCCCGACATAGTCGGAGGTCTTGAAGGCCGTCGCCGAGATCAGGGTGCGCACACCGGACTGGTTGAGCACATATGCCAGCTCGTGCGTGCGGTACGCGGGATTGACGGTCACCAGCACGGCGCCGATCTTGGCCGTCGCGAACTGCACAATGGTCCATTCCGGGCAGTTCGGTGCCCAGATGCCCACCCGGTCGCCCTGCTCGATCCCGGTGGCCATCAAAGCCCTTGCCACCGTGTTGACTTCGTCGTCGAGTTGCTGATACGTCCAGCGTCGACCGCCCGCGACGTCGACCAGCGCCTCGGTGTCCGGGTGGCGCGCCGCGGTCGCCTCGAAGTTGTCCCCGATGGTGGTCTCGAGGACCGGCGTCTCGGTGGGTCCGGCGTCATACGATTCCATGGCAGTCATCCCAACAGGTCCTCGTAGCGGTGTTCGGTCTCGATCGGGGTGCCGTTGCGATGCGCATCTTCTTCGCGCCTGCGCAGCTCGACGCGACGGATCTTGCCCGAGATGGTCTTGGGCAGTTCGTAGAACTCCACCCGGCGCACCTTCAGATACGGCGCGAGATGATCGCGCGCGTATTCCAAGATGGCCCTGGCGGTTTCGACGTCGGCAGCCCAGCCCTCGGCCAGCGCCACATACGCCTTGGGGACCGCCAGCCGGGTCTCGTCGGGCTGCGGGACGACGGCGGCCTCGACGACGGCGGGGTGCTCGATCAGCACGCTTTCCAGCTCGAACGGTGAGACCTTGTAGTCCGATGACTTGAACACGTCGTCGGTGCGGCCGATGTAGGTGATGTAACCGTCCTGATCGCGGCTGGCCACGTCACCGGTGTGGTAGTAGCCGCCCGCCATCACGGCCTCGTTGCGCTGCGGGTCACCGAGATACCCGGTCATCAGGTTCAGCGGCGTCTGCCCCAGGTCCAGGCAGATCTCGCCCTCGTCGGCGAGCTCGCCGGTCAGCGGGTCCACCAGGACGACGGGAACACCCGGCATGGGCCGGCCCATCGATCCGGCCTTGACCGGCTGGCCGGGGGTGTTACCCACCTGCAGCGTGGTCTCGGTCTGGCCGAAACCATCGCGGATGGTCAGGCCCCATGCCCGCTGCACCTGGGCGATGACATCGGGGTTGAGCGGTTCACCCGCACCGAGGATCTCCCGCAACCCCTCGGGGCGTTCGCCGAGGTCGGCCTGGATCAGCATCCGCCACACCGTCGGCGGCGCGCAGAACGTGTTGACGCCCGCCCGGCGGATCTGCGCCAGCAGCGCCGCGGCGTCGAACCGGGCGTAGTTGTAGACGAAGATCGTGGCCTCGGCGATCCACGGCGCGAAGAAACAACTCCAGGCGTGTTTGGCCCAACCCGGCGAGCTGATCGCCAGGTGGGTGTCACCCGGGCGCAGCCCGATCCACGCCATCGTCGACATGTGTCCGACGGGGTAGCTGACCTGCGAGTGCTCCACGAGCTTGGGTTTACTGGTGGTGCCGGAGGTGAAGTAGATCAACAGTGAGTCGTCGACGACGGTGCCCGGCTCGAACGGCGCCTGCGGGTCGACCGCTTCGGCGTCGCGGTAGGAATGCCAGCCCGGTACCGTCTGCCCCACCGCGATCCGGGTGTAGTCGCCGGCGACGTCGTCGAATTTCGGGGCGTCGGCGGCGTTGGCGATGACGAACCCGGCGCCGCCGCGGACGATGCGGTCGGCCAGGTCGGCGGTCCCCAGCGCGCCGGTGGTGGGCATCACGATGGCGCCCAGCTTGGCGACCGCGAGCATCGATTCCCACAGTTCGACCTGGTTACCGAGCATCAGGATGACGCGGTCGCCCTTGGCGACGCCGAGGCCGCGCAGCCACGTCGCCACGCGGTCGGAACGCTGCGCCATCTGCGCAAACGTCACCTTGGCCTCGCTGCCGTCCTGCTCGACGATCCACAGCGCGAGCCGGTCGTTTCCCCGCGCGATGACGTCGAACCAGTCGGTCGCCCAGTTGAACGACCCGGTCAGCCGGGGCCACTCGAACGTCGCGACCGCTTTGTCGTAGTCGCTGATCACGTCGACGAGCTGGTCGCGGGCACTGCGATACAGATCGGTGTTGGTGGTCATGTGAATAGGATCTACGTCACAGTTGTCCGAACGCCACCCCCGAAAGTGGGTACCGCCCCGTGCCAGGTGAGCCGCTGCTGCGCCCACGCGACACCGACGCACTGCGCGCCGAGCTGCGTCAGGTCGCCGCGGACACCGGCATGCCGCTGACCTTCGGCGGCGAGGTGCACGGCGACATGCTGCTGCTCACCGAGTTCTTCGGCACCCGTACCGGGGCCATGCGCGGCCTGGCGGTGCGGCCCAGCGCGGGTCTGGGCGGAGCCACGGTGGTGGCGCGCCGGCCGCTGTCGGTGCCCGACTACCGGCACGCCGCGGGGATCACCCACGACTACGACGCGCCGGTGCTCTCCGAGGGCATCAGGTCCATCCTCGCGGTCCCGGTGGTGGTCGACGGCCGGGCCAGGGCGGTGCTGTACGGCGCGTACCGCCAGTCGGCCCCGATCGGGGACCGCGCCGCCGCAGCCATGGTGTCCTCGGCGCGTCGCCTCGGCCACGAACTCGCGGTACGCGACGAGGTCGACCGCCGGCTGCGGCTGCGCGAGTCGCAACTGGCGAACTTCGGTGGGGACGTCGCCGGCGCCGAGCAGATCCGTGAGGTGCACGCGGAGTTGCGCCGCCTCGCCGTCGACGCGCCCGCCCCACTGGCCGGGCGCCTGCGGCACCTGGCCGACATGCTGGCCAGTGACGGGCCGGTCACCAGCAGCCCGCTGACCTCACGCGAACTCGACGTCCTGGCGCAGGTGGCGCTGGGATGCACCAACAAGGAAGCAGCTCAACGCCTTTCACTCAAGCCTGAGACGGTGAAAAGTTATCTGCGCAGTGCGGCGGCCAAGCTGGGCACCCGCACCCGGCACGAAGCGGTCAGCAAGGCACGCCGGTCGCGGCTGATCCCGTAGCGCGTCACGAGTGTGAATCCTGGGCGGAGACAGGAGCATTTTTCCGCCCTGTGTTCACGAACGCGGCGCCCGTCAGGCCAGGGAGTGCACCCACGCCTGGTGCAGTGCGGCGTAGTGACCGTCGGTTTGACCGATCAGATCGGCGGGCGCACCATCCTCGATGATCTCGCCGTGTTCGAGGACGAGCACCCGGTCGGCCACTTCGACCGTCGAGAGCCGGTGGGCGATCACCAGCGCCGTGCGGTCGGCGAGCACGGTCTCCAACGCCTGCTGCACCATCCGCTCGCTCGGGATGTCCAGCGATGACGTCGCCTCGTCGAGGATCAACACCGCCGGATCCGCCAGGAACGCACGCGCGAACGCGACGAGCTGGCGTTGCCCGGCCGACAGCCGCCCACCCCGCTTGGCGACATCGGTGTCGTAGCCGTCGGGCAGCGTGGCGATGAACCGGTCGGCGCCGACGGCCTCGGCAGCGGCCCGGATCTCGGCGTCGGTGGCGTCGGGCCTGCCGAACCGGATGTTGTCGGCGACGGTGCCCTCGAACATGAAGTTCTCCTGCGTCACCATCACCACATGGGTGCGCAAGTCATCCTGTGCGATGTCGCGCAGGTCCACCCCGTCGAGTCGGACCGCGCCGGTGGTGGGGTCGTAGAAGCGCGCGATCAACTTGGCGATGGTGGTCTTGCCCGCCCCCGTGGTGCCCACCAGGGCCACGGTCTGGCCCGCGGGCACCGTCAGCTGCAGATCGGGTAACACCGGCCGGTCCGGCACATAGGAGAACCCGACGTGATCGAAGACCACCTCGCCGCGAACATCGGTGAGCCGCAACGGATTCGCCGGATCCTTGATCGCGGGTGGCTCCGCGAGCACCCCGGCCAGCTTCTCCAGCGCCGACGACGCGGACTGAAAGGTGTTGAAGAACTGCGAGATCTCCTGCATGGGTTCGAAGAACATCCGCAGATACAGCAGGAACGCCGCCAGCGTGCCGATGGTCATCTCACCGTGTAGTACGCGGTAGCCGCCGTAGAGCAGGACGACACCGGTGGTGAGGTTGCCGACCAGCTTGACGCCGGGCATGAACACCGCCATCAGCTTGAAGGTCTTCTCGTTGATGGTCTTGTACTGGTCGGCGACGTCTTCGAAGATCTCCTGGTTGCGCGGTTCGCGACGGTAGGCCTGCACGGCCTTGATACCCGTCATGGTCTCGACGAACTGCACGATCACCAGCGCGGCGGCCTCGCGCACCGCGCGGTACGTCTTGGCCGATTCGGTGCGGAACCACCACACCAGCGCGACCAGGAGGGGAAACGCCGCCAGGCACATCAGGCCAAGTCGCCAGTCCAGCGCGATGAGCAGCACCGCGGTGCCGACCAGGGTCAGCGCGGCCGTGATGAGGCTGTCGAACCCGGTCTCCAGCATCTCCTGGATGGCTTCGACATCGTTGGTGGACCTGCTGACCACCCGTCCCGATGTGTAGCGGTCATGAAATGCGATGTCGAGGCGCTGGAAATGCTTGAACAGCCGGCGCCGCAGATCGAGGAGCACCTTCTGCCCGACCTGCCCTGAGCGGCGCAGGAAGAACAGCCGGCTGACGGCCTGGACCACCACGACGACGCACAGCGTCGCGACGATCTTCAGCAATTCGTGCGCCGAGCCACCGTCGACGATCGGCGGGATGCCGTGGTCGATACCGCGCTGCACCAGCAACGGAACAGCCAGGCGGGCACCGTTTTCCACCACGACGACGATCGCGAGCAGCGCGACGGTGAACTGGAACGGGCGCAGCAGCGACCCGAGCAGCGCACGCGCTTCGCGCCGGCGGGGCACCGCCTCGTCGATGGGCAGGTCGTCGTCCTGCTCGTCGAGGCGGCCACGCCATTCGATGTTGGTGCTCATCGTCGCTCGCCCTCCCGCCCCGCGAATTCCCAGCCGGCACAGGCGTCCTCGGCGGCCCGCTGCTCCTGGTAGGTGCTGTCGAGATCGGCCCGGTCCTGCTCGTCCTGCCACGGGTCCTGACGTTCGCACTCGTCGTCGAGCTCGTCGTCGGCAGCCAACAGGTAGCGGTACTGCGGCACCTCGGCCAGCAGCTGCGAATGCGTGCCGACGTGCGTGACGGTGCCGTACCCGCCCCGATCGCCGAGCAACGCCACCTTGTCGGCCAGCAGGACCGTCGAGGCGCGGTGCGCCACGACCACCCCGGTGACCGAATGCATGACGCGGCGCAGCGCGTCGGTGACCGCGGCCTCGGTGTGCACGTCGAGGGCCGACAGCGTGTCGTCGAGCACCAGGATGCGCGGGGTGGCCAGGATGGCACGGGCCAGTGAGAGCCGTTGGCGTTGACCGCCGGACAGGCTCATGCCCTGCTCACCGATGCGGGTGTCGAGCCCGTAGGGCAGGTCGTAGACGAACCGTGCCGCGGCCACGTCGATGGCCTCGGCCAGCTCGGCGTCGCTGGCGGGATTCTGCGAGGGCCGGCCCAGCGTCAGGTTCTCGGCGACCGACATGGAGAACAAGGTCGGATCCTCGAAGGCGGTGGCGACGGCTTGCCGCAGGGCGGGCAGCGTCAGTTCGCGGATATCGCGGCCGTCGATCAGGATCTGGCCCTCGGTGACGTCGTAGAGCCGCGACAGCAGCGCCGCCAGCACCGATTTGCCGGAGCCCGTGGCGCCAACCAGTGCGATCGTCTCGCCCGGCTCGACGGTGAGGTCGACGTGCCGTAGCACCCAGTCCTCTTCGGCGCCGCCGTCCGGGTTGTCGGGCGGGAACCGGAAGCCCACGTCGATCAGTTCGAGCCGACCGCCCTTGGTGGCGGTGCCGTCGGGGCCGTCGGTGATCTCGCGCGGGGCGTCGAAGATCTCGGCGATGCGGTTCGATGCGGTGAACGACTCCTGCATCATCGACAGCAGGAACCCCAGCGACGCGATGGGCCACACCAGCGACAGCATCATCGTGATGAAGGCCACCAGCGTGCCCATGGTGACCAGGCCGTGTCCGGCGGCGTAGGCGCCGAAGCCCAGCACGACGATGAGCGTCAGGTTCGGGATCGCCTCGAGCAGCGTCCAGAACTTGGCCGACACCGTGACCTTGCGGACCTGAGTGTCGAACAACGTGGTGGCCTGTTCGTCGAACCGGTCGAACACGTATTGCTCACGGCCGAAGGACTTCACCACGCGCAGGCCCAGCGCGGACTCCTCGACGTGGGTCGCGACATGGCCGGACTGATCCTGCGCGAGCCGGGACAGCCGGGTGAACTCGCGCTCGAAGTGCAACACCGTGACGGTGATCGGCACGATCGACACCAGCACCACGACACCGAGCGGCCAGTACATGGCCAGCAGGATGGCCGTGACGACCACGATCTGAATGACATTGAGCAGCAGGAAGACCAGGCCGAACGACAGGAAGCGCCGGATGGTCGACAGGTCGTTCATCACACGGGACAGCAACTGCCCGGACTGCCAGCGCATGTGGAAGGACATCGGCAGGATCTGCAGCCGGGCGTAGAGATCCTTGCGGATGTCGGCCTCGACGCCCATGGTGGCGCGGGCGACCAACCACCGCCGGATGAACCACAGCACGGCTTCGGACACGCCGACTCCCATGGCGGCCGCACCCAGGATCCACAGGCCCTTCTGGTCCTGATGCCGGACGGGGCCGTCGATGACGGCCTTGGTCATCAGCGGGATGGCGATGGTGGCGACCAGGCTGACCAGGGCGACGACGATCATCGCGAGCCACCGGACGCGGTAGGGCATGAGGTAGGGCAGGAGGCGGATCAGGTCGGAGCTGCTGCGGATACGACTGTGCCGCGGAGCGATCTTCGGTTCCGCGCGCATCAAATCACCCACCACAGTCTGTTGTTCGTTTCCTGTCTACTCGACCCCTGCGACATGAACGTCGCTCGCCGCCCCCCGATTCCGATGTTCCCACGGCGGGCAAATGAATAACGGCTAGGCGACGGCATCATTCGGGTCATCGCGGAATTGCGTGTCGTAGAGCTCGGCGTACCGACCGCCCAGTTTCAGCAGCTGCGCGTGCGTGCCACGTTCGACGATGCGACCGTCCTCGACCACCAGGATCAGATCCGCTGCGCGCACCGTCGACAACCGGTGCGCGATCACCAGGGCCGTGCGTCCCGCGAGCGCCTCGGCGAGGGCCCGCTGCACCGCGGCTTCCGATGTCGAGTCCAGTGCCGCCGTGGCCTCGTCGAGCACCACCACCCGCGAGTTGCCCAGCAGCAGCCGGGCGATGGTGAGCCGCTGCCGCTGCCCACCGGAGAGGCGGTAACCGCGTTCACCCACGATGGTGTCCAGCCCGTCGGGCATGTCGGCGACGACGTCGTCGAGTCGGGCGCGGCGAAGCGCTGCCCACAGGTCGTCGTCCGATGCGTCGGGGACACCGAGCGTCAGGTTGGCCCGGATCGACTCGTGGAACAGGTGACCGTCCTGGGTCACCAGGCCGACGGTGTGCCGGATCGACTCGGTGGTCAGGTCGCGTACGTCGACACCCGCGAGGCGCACCGCCCCCGCGTCGACGTCGTACAGGCGCGACACCAGGGCCGCCATGGTCGACTTGCCCGCGCCCGAGGATCCGACCAGGGCCACCATCTGGCCCGGCTGCGTGGTGAACGAAACACCGTGCAGCACCTCCACTCCCCCGCGTTCGTCGAGCGTCGCGACCTCTTCGAGGGACGCCAGCGACACCTTGTCGGCGGACGGATAGCCGAACCGCACATCGTCGAACTCGACGGAAACCGGTCCGTCGGGAACCGGGACGGCGCCGGGCTTGTCACTGATGAGCGGCACCAGGTCGAGGACCTCGAAGACGCGCTCGAAACTGACCAGCGCGGAGGCGATTTCGACGTGGGCGTTGGCCAGTGCCGTCAGCGGCGCGTAGAGCCGGGTCAGCAGCAGCGCCAGCGACACGATCGCGCCGGCCTGCAGGTGACCGCCGATCGCGAGGACCCCGCCGAGGCCGTAGACCAGCGCCAGCGCCAGCGCCGACATCAACGTCAGCGAGTTCATGAACGTGGACTGCAGCATTGCGGTCCTGACACCGATATCGCGGACACGTCCCGCGTGCCGGGCGAACTGGGCCGACTCGCGGTCGGGGCTGCCGAACAGTTTCACCAGGGTGGCGCCGGGCGCCGAGAACCGCTCGGTCATCTGGGTGTTCATGGTCGCGTTGGAGATCGCGCTCTCGTAGCTCAGCCGCGCCATCGCGGTGCCGATGCGCCGGGCCGGCAACAGGAACAGCGGCGTGAGCAGCAGCGACAGCAGTGTGATCTGCCACGAGATGGTCAACATGACCACCAGGGTCAATGTGAGGGTGACCAGGTTGGACACCACACCCGAGAGGGTGTCCGAGAAGGCCCGCTGCGCGCCGACGACGTCATTGCCGAGCCGGCTCACCAGGGCCCCGGTGCGGGTGCGGGTGAAGAACGCGACGGGCATGCGCTGCACGTGATCGAACACCGCGGTGCGCAGATCCAGGATCAGTCCCTCACCGATGGTCGACGACAACCACCGCGTGAGCAGTCCGCTCCCGGCCTCGGCGACGGCGACCGCCGCGATCACCAGGGCGGTCACGACGATCGCGCGGGCCTGTCCGCCATGCACGATCTCGTCCACCACGCGTCCGGCGAGGATCGGGGTGACGACGGCCAGCAGTGCGCTGATGACGCTGACGACGACGAAGGCGGCGAGCCGGCGGTGCTGGCGGGCCGAGAAGCGCCAGATACGAGTGAGCAGAGCCTTGTCGGCCAACGAGCGCAGCGTGCCACCGTCGGCGGCCTTCACCTGCCGGCGCAGCGTGTTGCGCGCCACCATCTCGATGCTCATGTTTTCACCGTAGAACCTCAACAAATGATGAGGTCAAGTTCATCCCGGCGCGCCGCCGAGCCCGTGAGACTGCTGTGAGTGCGGGATTCACGCCGAAAAAGCGCATTCACCGCAGTCTCGGCGGCCTTTGAAAGCTTTCAGACCACGCCGAAGTAGCCGATCGCGCCCGCTGCGGCCACCACGACCAACGGGTTGACCTTGGTGAAGACGAACAGCAGGGTGCAGACGCCCGTCAGCAGATAGGCCCGCCAGTCGTGATCGGCGGCCCGGCTCATCACCAGCGACGTGGCCATGATGAGGCCGACGGTCAGCGGGGCGAAACCCTTCTCGACGGCGATCCGCCACTTCGAATCCTCCGCCCGCTGCCAGAACAACGTGACGACGTACACGAACGACGCGGCGGGCAGGATCATCGCGACCGTCGCGACGATTCCGCCGACGATGGCGCCGGGAACGCCGCCGACCTGCAGTCCCGCCGCGTAGCCCACCAACGTGACAATCAGGATGCTGGGCCCCGGTGCGGCCTGCGAGATCGAGAAGATGTCGGCGAACTGCGAGTCGGTGAGCCAGTGCTGCCCGTTGACCGACCGCAGGTGCATTTCGGGCAGCACCACGTTGCCACCGCCGATCGACAGCAGCGACAACATGCCGAACAGCCCGATCAGATGCAGGTAGGTGCTCACGCGGCACGTTTCCCGGACCGGTCCCGTGGCCACGCCCAGAACAGGCTGATGGGCGCGAGGATGGCCAGCGTGCCCAGCAACGGCCAGCGCAGCACACCGTTCAACACGAACGCACCCGCGAACAGCAGCACCGGGATGAGACCGGTCAGGCACTTCTGACCGGTCTTGATCACCATCGCCACCGTGAGAGCCACCGCCGCCGTCGACGCGCCGTGCAGCACACCCTTGACCGCGGGCACCTCTTTGAAGCGGAAGTAGAAGAACCCCGCGATCAGCATCAGGATCACCGGGATGAAGCACAGCCCGAAGACCGCGGTCACCGCACCGGGCAGACCCCGCATCTTGGTGCCGGCGAAGACGGCCATGTTGACCTGATTGGCGCCGGGCAGTATCCGGCACATCGTCATCGCCGACAGGAACTCTTCCTCGCCGAGCCACTTCTTCTCGACCACCAGGACCTCGCGCGACCACGCCGACAGGCCGCCGCCGAAGGATGCCAGTGCGATGTGGTTGAACGTGAAAGCCAGTTCGAAGAGCGAAACCCGCGGCGGTGCCGCTTCACTCATGGATGAGGTCCTCGTCGTGCGGAAAGTCATCCTCGACGTGATGGACGGATTCCAGCGGGTCCGGCGGGTCGTACTGGTGCGACAGATCCCAGTCGGTGTCGAACACACCCTTGAGGCGCTGGACCACCTGCGGATCCGACGTGACGATGCCCAATTCACGGCGCAGATCGAAGGCGCTGCGGTCGATGTTCATCGACCCGACCAACGCGCGGCGGTTGTCGGCGATCAGCAGTTTGGCGTGCACGCGCAGGTTCTTCTGCTTGTGCACCTTGACCCCGAGGCGGCGCAGGGTGCGCAGCGACGCGAACGTGTCGAGGATGTCCCATTCGCTGATGCCGTGCTTGCCACCGCACAATACGTGCACTTTCACGCCGCGGTCCGCGGCCTCGGCGAGCCGGTCCAAGATGACGGCGTCGACGTACTTGGGGTGCTGAATGTCGAGACGGTGCCTGGCCGAGTCGATGAATTGCGCCATGTGATAGCGCGAATTCGAATTGCTCCAGAGCAATCCCTCGTAAATGGTCTGTGTCCAGTCACGGTGATCCCAGTCGGCGTTGAACACCTCGATGATCTGCTCGACGTGATGGGGGTGCTGCGTGATGATGCCGTAGTCACGGGTCATCGTGAAGTACTTGGTCATCAGATTGAAGGTCGCGACCAGCGCGGCCTGACCGTCGACGACGATGGACTTCTCGTGTGTCACATAGAAACTCGGGTTCGACCACTGGACCTTGACACCGGCGTCCTGGAGCCGCTGATACGTGTCGTCGTTGGCCCGGTCACCGCCCGAGCGTTGCGCGTTGAGCATCACCCGCACATCGATACCGGCATTGTTGCGGTCGATGACCGCATCGATCAGCGTTTCCTCGGTGAAGGTGAACTGCTTGATCAATAGCGAAGTCTGTGCGCTGGCTATGAATTCGCGGACCGGACCGACCCCGTCATCGGGCTGGACAATAAGGCGGGACGCCATCTGAAGCATAAGTTGCGGACATTAGCACCCGTAACCCAAGCGTGTTTGCCATCGAGGTGAATAATTCGGTGTCGCGGCCCGCGATCGGCGCGATTGTGGGTTCCCGGGCAGGTCGCGCCTGCGACGTGCGCGCTACATCATCGGGCAAGATGTGGCCATGGACAGTGCTGGCTCACCCCGCGTATTGGTGGTCGACGACGATGCCGACGTGCTCGCCTCACTCGAGCGCGGACTGCGGCTGTCCGGTTTCGAGGTGTCCACCGCGGTCGACGGCGCCGAAGCCCTGCGCAGCGCGACCGAGACCCGTCCCGACGCGATCGTGCTCGACATCAACATGCCCGTGCTCGACGGTGTCAGCGTGGTGACCGCGCTGCGCGCGATGGACAACGATGTGCCGGTGTGCGTGCTCTCGGCGCGCAGCTCCGTCGACGACCGGGTGGCAGGCCTGGAAGCCGGGGCCGACGACTACCTGGTCAAACCGTTCGTGCTGGCCGAACTCGTCGCCCGGGTGCGTGCGCTGCTGCGCAGGCGCGGAGCCACCGCGACATTCTCGTCGGAAACCATCTCCGTTGGCCCGCTCGAGGTGGACATCCCCGGCCGTCGTGCACGCGTCAACGGTGTCGACGTCGACCTGACCAAACGCGAATTCGATCTGCTCGCGGTGCTGGCCGAGCACAAGACCGCGGTGCTGTCGCGCGCACAGTTGCTCGAGCTGGTGTGGGGCTACGACTTCGCCGCCGACACCAACGTCGTCGACGTGTTCATCGGTTATCTCCGGCGCAAATTGGAGGCCAACGGCGCACCGCGGTTGCTGCACACCGTGCGCGGGGTGGGTTTCGTCCTGAGAACGCAGTAGCGGGGCCCGCCGGTGGACGTCCTGTCGCGGATCTTCACCCGGACACCGTCGCTGCGGACCCGAGTGGCATTCGCGACGGCGATCGGCGCCGCGATCGTCGTGTCGATCGTGGGTGCCATCGTGTGGGTGGGTGTCACGCAGGACCGTAAGGAGCGCCTGGACCGGCGGCTCGACGAGGCCGCCGGGTTCGCGATCCCGTTCCTGCCGCGCGGCCTCGACGAGATCCCCAACTCGCCGAACGACCAGGACGCGGTGATCACCGTGCGCCGCGGCAACCAGGTGAAATCCAATTCGCCGGTGGTGCTGCCGAAACTCGACACCGACTACGCCGACACCTACATCGACGGCGTGCGGTACCGGGTTCGCACCGTGGAGATGCGGACCACTCCTGAGCCGATGTCGGTGGCCGTCGGCGCCACCTACGACGACACCTACGCCGAGACCAACAACCTGCACCGGCGCGTTCTGGTGATCTGTGCACTGGCGATCGGCGCCGCCGCGGTACTGGGCTGGTTGTTGGCCACGTTCGCCGTCCGGCCGTTCCGCCGCCTGGCACAGCAGACGCGGATGATCGACGCCGGTGACGAGGCGCCGGACATCGAGGTCCGGGGTGCCACCGAGGCGGTCGAGATCGGCGAAGCCATGAAGGGCATGCTGGAGCGGATCTGGAAGGAGCAGGACCGGACCAAGGAGGCGCTCGCGTCGGCCCGCGACTTCGCGGCGGTCAGCTCGCACGAACTGCGCACACCGTTGACCGCCATGCGGACCAACCTCGAAGTGCTGGCCACCCTTGACCTGCCCGACGAGCAGCGCAAGGAAGTGCTGCATGACGTCATCCGCACCCAGACCCGCATCGAGGCCACCCTGGGTGCGTTGGAGCGGCTGGCGCAGGGCGAGCTGTCGACATCGGATGACCATGTGCCCGTTGACATCACGGAGTTACTCGACCGGGCGGCCCAGGACGCGATGCGGATCTACCCCGATCTCGACGTGTCACTGGTGCCCGCGCCCACCGTGATCATCGTGGGGTTACCGGCCGGCCTGCGGTTGACGGTGGACAACGCCATCGCCAACGCGGTCAAACACGGCAACGCATCCCGCATCCAGCTCTCCGCCGTACCGTCACGGGCCGGCGTCGAGATCGCCATCGACGACAACGGTGTCGGTGTTCCCGAGGACGAGCGCAAGGTGGTGTTCGACCGGTTCTCCCGCGGCTCGACGGCCTCGCAGTCCGGTTCTGGCCTTGGGTTGGCACTGGTGGCCCAGCAGGCCGAACTCCACGGTGGCACAGCATCGTTGGAACACAGCCCACTCGGCGGGGCGCGGCTGCTACTGAGACTGCCCGGGCCGAGCTGACCCGGCTAGCCGTTCTCGTGCCACGGCGTGAACCCGGCCCGCCGCGCGGTGTCCTCATCGCGGAACCACACCTCGGCGATGGTCTGCTCATACGACGGGCTGTCCACGGTGTGGTAGAGCATCGAATCCTCGTTGCCCTTGACGGTGTATCCCGACGGTGCGCTGCCCGCTGCCCTCAGCGATCCGGCGCCGTACGGCTCGTCAAGCGCGGCGGCGGACCCTGTGGCGGCGTCGCGGGTGTTACCTGCCGCATCGACCCCGGGCCCCCGGCCCAGCGCGGCGTAGATCGGCACCTCCCTGTGCACCCGCCGGATCATGAAGGCGAAGGTCGACAACAGACCGAGCACGAACGACAGCGCCATCAGCCACCAGTTCAGGTCGTTCATCGGTCGCCCTCCGGCTCGCGTGATCCGGGCAGGTCGGCGAACGCCTCCTCCTCGCTGGTGCGCTTGATCGACAACACGGTGACGCACCAGGCCACCACCGAGCCCACCACGAAAGCCAAGAGGTACCAGAACCATTGGATGACGAAACCCATGCCGTCGCTCCTCAGCTGACCGTGATCTCGACGCGTCTGTTCTGGGCTTTGCCCTCAGGCGTGTCGTTACCGGCGACAGGGTCGGCGGATCCGAAGCCCTGCGATGTGACGTGATCGGCCGCGATTCCCTGCGAGACCAGGAAGTCGGCGACGGCCTTCGCTCTGGTGGCGCTCAACGGGATGTTGATGGCGTCCGTGCCCGAGTTGTCGGTGTAGCCGTTGACCGCGATGCGAGAGTCGGGGCACGCTTTCACCTTGTCGGAGATCTCGGTCAGTGCCTGCGTGCTCGAGGGCGCCACGGTGGACCCGTTGCTGTCGAAGTTGATCGGGGTCTGCAGCAGCGCGTTGACGTCAGCTTGCAGGCTCCCACAATCACCCGCCGGCGGCGCGGGCGTTTCCGCGGCGAGGCGAATCTGGTTGTCGATGGTCGCATCGGGCCACGCGGTCTTCGTGGCACTCTCGACGGCAGCCTTCACCTCGTCGGACGGCGCTGTGCCGGTGAGCGTGACCGTTTGGCCGTCGATTTTCCAATTGAAATCCGGAATGTCGATGGCGGCCCGGAATACCGGATCGATCCCGTTCAGATCGGGCGCATTCACCCCGGTCTTGACATTGAGTTGGTCGATCAAATTGACGTCGGGCCCGAACACCCCCCGCAGCGAATCGATGAGGCCGTTTTTTGCCGCCAGATCAGGCAGGTCACCGGAAAGGGTGATGTCATTGCCATTTCGCAGAATCGACAACCCCGCGACCAATACCGGCGCAGTGCCGTTCGCCGTACCGGCAGCAGGTGCAGAAACCGACGAACTGTTGTCGGGCCCGGCGAGATCGGCGTCCTTGTCGGACTTGCCAAGGGCGCCCCAGCCGACCAGCCCGAGTAGCAAAGGTATGACCAGCGCAGTCAGCAACCAACCAAGGCCCGGGGTCCTGCGGTAGAACCGGGATGCGGTCCGCCAACCCGTGATTGTTTGGGTCTCGTCGGGATGCGACATCGGCCCTCCCCTGTATTCACTTGATTGACAACGGCACCACCTGACGAGGTGAGCGTATGACAATGCCATCCCACGCGAGGATGTTCAGTGCAAAGCAGGGGTGAATTCGGGGGCGGTGAGTTACTTCCACCGCCCCGCCATTTGTGTGTCGCCGGGCTAGCGGGCGTCCAGCAGATCGATCACGAAAATGAGCGTCTTGCCTGATAGCCGGTGCCCGGATCCGGCAGGTCCATAGGCCGACTCCGGCGGAATGACGAGCTTTCGCCGGCCACCGACCTTCATCCCCGGAATTCCGTCCTGCCAGCCCTTGATCAGTCCGCGCAGAGGGAATTCAATGCTTTCGCCCCTGTTCCACGAACTGTCGAATTCCTCCCCGGTGTCATATTCGACACCGACGTAGTGCACCTCGACATTGCCGCCCGGCACCGCTTCAGCGCCATCACCAACCACCAGGTCTTCGATGACCAGTTCCGTCGGGGCTGGTCCGGTGGGGAAATCGATCTCGGGTTTCGTCATGACACCGACCCTAGTCATGACGCCGCGGCGCAGGTGGCGACTCCCCCTTCAAAGCGGTGCCACGTCGGGCAGACTGGTCTGGTGGCAGAACAACACAAACCCAGTGACCAGGACACCCTCGCCCGGATCCACGATCTCGTGGCCGAGGAGAAGGATTTACGGGACCGTCTGCAACACCGCGAGATCAGCGAATCCGAGGAGCATGCGCGACTGCGCAGCATCGAGGTCGCGCTCGACCAGTGCTGGGACCTCCTGCGGCAACGGCGGGCGCTCCGGGAAACTGGTGGCGATCCGCGCGAGGCCAGTGTGCGGCCCGCGGACGAAGTCGAGGGCTACATCGGCTGACGGCCCTGACCGGTACGGCGCTCGAATGCTCAATTCGGTTCTCGCTGAACCGGATCTGAGCGCGCGCTAGCCACTCCTGAGCTTGGCGAGGATGTCGCGGAGCGCGATCAGGTCATCGCCGTCGAGCAGGTGCAGCTGCTCCGGCGCCGGGTCATCGGTCGCGTCGATGGTGGTCACCATCTCGCGGCCCGCCTGCGTCAGCGATACGACCTTGCAACGCCGATTCGCGGGATCGACCTGCCGTACCACCAGACCGCGGTCCTCGAGATCGTTGACCGCGACCGTGGCCGCGGGCGCATCCACCGTCGCCGCATTGGCGACCTCTTTGACCGTGAGCGGTTTGTCCGCCAGCCGGCGCAGGATGCGAATCCTGCTGAACGGCAGTCCGGTTCGATCGACCACGGCCTTCCGCCAGCGATCCTTGTTGTCCAACGTGAACCGCGACAGGTCACGCCAGACCTGATCAGCCAGCTCGTTGGGTGGCATGGGCCCTCCCTGCGTCGTGCGGCACTCCGGTGATCAGCGGCGCCAGCTGCTCCGCGGAGCGCAGCGCCCGCTTGGACGTGGAGAAGATGCCGAGGCCGAACACCACGGCACCCAGACCGGCGCACACCATCCAGAGCGCCTGAGAGGCGACGGCGAAGTCGGCACCCGGGGTCGCCAGCGCGGTACCGGCGATCGAACCGCACAGTGCCACACCGAGACTCACGCCCACCTGTCGGCTGGTCGAGGCGACGGCCGAGGCTGCGCCGGCACGGTCGGTGGGCATCCCGCTGACGGCTGCGTTGGTCACCGGCGCATTCACCATCGCGAATCCGATTCCGAAGACGCCGAAGATCACCAGCAGCAGCCAGACCGGTGTGGTCGCGGTGAGCTGGGTCAGGAGCAGGCTGGCCACGGTCAGCAGGGCACCCGATGCCAGCAGCGGTAATCTGGCACCGAATCGCCCCACCAGCCGTCCCGAGAGCGGCGCGAAGATCAGCGAGCCCACGGCCACCGGTAGATAGGTCAGCCCGGTGTGCAGTGCGGAGAAGCCACGCTCGGCCTGCAGGTACAGCGACATCATGAACAGGAACGCGCCCCACGAGGCGAACGCGCACACCGCGATCGCGGTGGCCGACGCAAACGGGATGCTGCGGAAGAAGCGCAGGTCGATGAACGGGTCGCGGCGGCGCGATTCATACCGCAGGAACCCCACGAACGCGATCGCCGCGATGACACCGATGGCGATGACGCGGGCGTCGGCCCAACCCAGCACCGGGCCTTCGATCAGCACGAACGCGATGCCGAACAGGAAGGCCATCCCCAGGCCCTGGCCGATCGGGTCGAGGTCGCGCATGGTGGTGGATTTCGATTCCGGCACGAAGATGGCCGTGAGCAGGATCGCGAGGGCACAGATCGGCAGGTTGATCCAGAAGACCGAGCGCCACCCGACGAACTCGATCAGCAGTCCACCGACGATGGGACCGAGCGCCATCGAGATGCCCACCACGCCGGCCCACACACCGATCGCCCGTGCGCGCTCGACGCGGCCGGTGAACACCTGCGTGATGATCGACATCGCGACGGGATTCAGCATGGAACCGCCGATCGCCTGCAGCAGTCGCGCGGCGATGAGCGTCTCGATGTTCGGCGCCACACTGCACAGCAGCGAGGCCAGCGCGAAGACCGTCAATCCGATCTGGAACGTGCGGCGCCGCCCGAACCGGTCCGCCGTGGCACCGGACAGCAGCAGCACCGATGCCAACACGAGCGTGTAGATGTCGATCACCCACTGCATCTGGGCGGGAGACGCGTGCAGGTCGGCGCGGATGGTCGGGATGGCGACGTTGACGATGGTCGCGTCCATCGACACGATCAGCAGGCTCAAGCAGCACGAAGCGAGGATGATCGCTTTCCGCCGCTGGCTCAGCTCGCCGATGGTTGCATTCACACAACTATTGTTAAACTACAACTATCGTTTTGGCAAGTGTGTCGTACAGCACGCCGGGCGCCGGCGTCGGGTTCTGGATCGAAAGGTCAGCGCGCGTCGAGCGCGGTGTACGCCCGCTCGGTGTAGCCGGTGTAGATCTGGCGCGGGCGCCCGATCTTGTTCGGCTCGGAGTGCATCTCCTGCCAGTGCGCGATCCAGCCGGGCAGCCGGCCGAGCGCGAACAACACCGTGAACATGCGCGTCGGGAAGCCCATGGCGCGGTAGATGACACCGGTGTAGAAGTCGACGTTGGGGTAGAGCTTGCGTTCGATGAAGAAGTCGTCGGTCAAGGCGACCTCTTCGAGTGATTTGGCGATGTCGAGCAATTCGTCGTCACCGCCGAGCTTGCCGAGGATCTTGTCGGCCTGCTCCTTGACGATGCGGGCGCGCGGGTCGTAGTTCTTGTACACGCGATGCCCGAAGCCCATCAGCTTCACGCCCTCTTCGCGGTTCTTGACCTTCTTGACGAACGTGTGCACGTCGTCGCCGCCGGAGCGGATTTTCTCGAGCATCTCCAGCACGGCCTGGTTGGCGCCGCCGTGCAGCGGGCCCCACAGCGCGTTGATACCGCCGGAGATCGAGGTGAACAGGTTGGCCTGCGACGACCCGACCAGCCGGACCGTCGAGGTGGAGCAGTTCTGCTCGTGGTCGGCGTGCAGGATCAACAGCATGTCCAGGGCCCGGACGATCTCGGGGTCGATATCGTAGGGCTCGGCCGGGAAGCCGAACGTCATCCGCAGGAAGTTCTCGACCAGGGTCAGCGAGTTGTCCGGGTACAGGAACGGCTGGCCGACCGACTTCTTGTAGGCGTAGGCCGCGATGGTGGGCAGCTTGGCGAGCAGCCGGATGGTCGACAGTTCGACCTGCTCTTTGTCGAGGGGGTCGAGCGAATCCTGGTAGTAGGCGCTCAGGGCGTTGGCCGCCGACGACAGCACCGGCATGGGGTGCGCGTTGCGCGGGAAACCGTCGAAGAACCGCTTGAGATCCTCGTGTAGCAGCGTGTGCCGCTGAATCGAGTTGGTGAACTTCTCCAGCTGCTCGGACGTGGGCAGTTCGCCGTAGATCAGCAGGTAGCTGACCTCGATGAACGTCGACTTCTCGGCAAGCTGCTCGATGGGGTATCCGCGGTAGCGCAGGATGCCGGCGTCGCCGTCGATGTAGCAGATGGCCGACTTGGTCGAAGCGGTGTTCATGAACCCGCCGTCGTATGTGACGTACCCCGTCTTGGCCAGAAGTGAGCCAAGCTCGATGCCGTCGTTGCCCTCCGTCGCCTTGACGATGTCGAGATCGATTTCTCCGCCCGGGTACTGGAGAGTGGCGATATCCGGTGATTCGCTGCTGGCCACTAGAACCCCTTCTGCACTCGTCGGCAGCGACCTTGCTGCTGCACCTGAGACGGTAGTCGCTCTTGCGATGGCGCGCCTGCGGGGGGTTACCCGCCAGTGTTCTAACGGAGTTCCGCACCTGCCGATCGCCTCGGTTCCGCGACGTTCCACGGCGACCATGTCCGGACGAACACCGCGAACGCCGCCCGCATCCGCTCGCACAGCACCGACGCCACGATCGGGTCGTTCCCGGGCTGGCCCATGCCCCGCAGCGCCGATGCGAACACCACCGTCCAGGAGTCGGCGACGAGTTGCACGGCGAGGTGATCGGGCGATACACCCATGCGGGCACCCAGGACCACGATCGCCTTGTTGGCGTGCCCCTGGCTCAACCCGAACGCGGCGGCATCCAAAGTCGGTGAGGCATTGACGATCTGGGTCAGCACAGCCATCCGGTTGAACGCCGCCGGCCAGACGGGTCCGCCCGGACTGAAGATCTCGAGGTGCGCGCGCAGCAGCGCCTCGTGTTCGGTGATGTCGGGCGCCTGACGTTCCAGCGCGTCGGCGACATACTCGTCGACCTCATCGGCGATGGCCGCGATCACCGCGTCCTTCGTGGGAAAGTACCGGCTGAAGGTGCGCGCCGACACGTCGGCGGCCGAAGCGATCTGGTCGACGGTGGTGTTGTCGTAACCCTGCTGCAGGCACAGTTCGGCGGCCACGTCGATCAGCGTCGATCGGGTACGACGCTTCTTCCGTTCACGCAGGCCCGGCAGCGAGTCACGGGCCGTCATCGACCCGCGCTGGACGTGGTGCGTGACAACGGATCAGTCAGTGCGGCGAACTGGTCGAAGGCGGTGTTGATGCGGTCGACCATCAGTTCCGGCCCCAGTTCCTGGCCGTCGCGGTTGCCCACCAGGTCGCCGCACGCGGTGACGATGATCGCCGACCAGACGGCGCTGACCAGCTGCAGTGTGCGATCGTCGGGCGCAACACCCATGCGTTCGGCCAATGCATTGACGGTCGGCATCGGGCGGAATTCGGTGGCCGCCATCTTGAGCCCCGGCGTCGAGTTCACGATCCGCAGCATCAGGATGATGCCCTCGGCGGTCAGGGTCGGCACCTCACCGGACCGCACCTTGGACAACACGTTGACGTGGGCCTGTTTCATGGCCCGCAGGACCGGTACGTCGTGCGGGATGGTCTCCAGTTCCGCGGCGACGGCGTCGACCAGGTCCTCGAGCAGGGTCATCACGACCGCGTCCTTGGTGGCGAAGTACCGGCTGAACGTGCGCGGTGAGACGTCGGCGACCGCCGCGATCTGCTCCACTGTGGTGTTGTCGTAACCCTGTTCCAGGCAAAGACGCACCGCAGCGTCGATCAGCGTCGCTCGTGTGCGCTGTTTCTTTCGTTCACGCAGCCCGGGGGTGGCTCCCCCGAGTATTTCCACCACATCGAGGGATGTTAGTCGGCGTCGCCACCGCATCGTGAGCTAACTGCCGATTCGCGCATTTCGCAGTCGTCACATTTTGTCCGGTTCCGGCGTTTGCCGCGGTGCGTCGCCTGCAACGGTCACGCGGTAGCGGACGAAGGCCGGCACCGCCAAGGCCGCGATCACCACGCCGACGACCACGAGGGCACCACCTCCCGCGGCCGCGACGGTGGTGCCGATGGCTGCGGCCGCCGAGCCGTGCAACACGTCGGCGATTCGCGGGCCACCCGCGACGACCACGATGAACACGCCCTGCAGCCGTCCCCTGAGCTCATCGGAGGCCGCCTGTTGCAGGATGGTCGACCGGAACGCCGAGGACACCATGTCCGCGGCGCCACCGAGCGCCAGGAATGCGAACGCAACCCACAACAGCGCCCCGGTGTGGCCGCCGGCGAGCCCACCGGCCACGCCGAAACCGACCATCGCCAGGCCCCACACGATGATCGACACCACGACCGCGTAACCCTGCCTACGGATGCGCGGCAACCATCCGGAGAAGACGCCGCCCGCCACCGCACCCACCGACATTCCCGCGGCCAGCACGGCCATGGTGGTACCGCCGTCGACGGGACCACCGAAACTCTCGTGCGCCATCTGTGGGAACAGGGCCCGTGGCATGCCGAAGATCATCGCGATCAGGTCGACCACGAAGGACATCAGCACGACGGTGTTCCCGGCCAGGTAGCGGAAGCCCTCGAGGACCGCGCCGAAACCCCAGCGAGCCGCCCCCTCGGCCGCCTCGGTGGGCGGCATGGCGGTCAGCCGGATGGTGGCCCAGATCGGGGCCAGGCAGGTGATCGCGTCGATCAGATAGAGCGTGGACAGGTCGACGAAGCCGAGCAGCAGGCCCGCCAGCAACGGCCCCACGATGGCGCCGAACTGCGTCACCGTCATGTTGAGGGAGTTGGCGGCGACGACCTGATGCTCGGGCAGCATCCTCGGGATGGCCGCGGCCCTGGTGGGTGAGTTGATCGCGAAGAACGACTGCTGGACCGCGAGCAGGCACAGCACCACCCACACGTTGTTCAGGGCCAGCGCTGCCTGCAGCCACAGCAGCACCGACGCGAAGCCCAGTCCGATCGAGGCGATGATGAGCAGCAGCCGCTTGTCCATCGCGTCGGCCCACGCGCCACCCCACAATCCGAAGACGATCAGCGGGACGAGCGCGAACAGACCGGCCAGGCCGACGTACGCCGAACTCTGCGTGAGCGCATACAGCTGAACCGGGACGGCGAAGATCGTGAGGTTCGCCCCGATCACGGTGGGGACGCCGGCCCACCACAGGCGCCGGAAGTCTGGTTGCCGAAGAGGTGTGGTGTCGGCGAACAGCCTCACGGCTGCAGGCGCTCGGCGCGCCCGCCGGTGACCCGAATGCGATTGTGGACGCGGTTCTCGCGGCCCTGCCAGAACTCGACCACCTCAGGTGCGACGCGGTAGCCGCCCCAGTTCGGCGGGACCGGGACCTGATCCAGGTCGGCGAAGCGGTCGGTGACCTCGGTGAGCTGGTGGAGCAGGGCCGCACGCGAGTCGATGGGCCGCGACTGATGCGACGCCCATGCACCGAGCTGGGAACCCCGCGGCCGCTTGGACCAGTAGTTGGCCGTCTCCTCGGGGCTGACCTTGGTCACCGGGCCGCGGATGTGCACCTGACGACCCAGTTGGTACCAGGGGAACGTGACCGAGGCGTACGCCGTCTGCGCCAGTTCCTCACCCTTGAACGAGTCGTAGTTGGTGTAAAACGTGATCCCTGTCTCATCCACGCTCTTGCACAACACCGAACGGCTGACGGGCCTTCCGTCGCCCACAGTCGCGAGCACCATCGCGTTGGGCTCGGCGACACCGGCTTGCTCGGCGTCGTGAATCCAGCTGCGCAGCAACGTCAGCCAGCCCTGCGCGGGGTCAGCTCCCAGCCAGTCCGCGTCGAGGTCGGTGCTACCGTCCTTTTCCAC
>CAMFLL010000055.1 GCA_945957405.1 uncultured Mycolicibacterium sp.
AATCCGAGTATGGGTCGGCTCGTGTTCCGATGAAGATTTGATGAAGACGCCGCACCGACCCGCCGGTACCCGCAGCACCGCCGTCGAACCCGGCGTCGCGGCGTTGCCCCATGACACTCATCTACTATTGCACTACGTAGATCGTCCGGGACCGGAAGGTGTCAGTGTGCAGCTCCGTAAATTCATCGCCGCAATTCTGACCGGAGCCCTGGCCGCGGCGTGTTCGTCAAACACCCCCGACAGCGCGCCGCCCGCAATTGTGCCGGGCATGGTGCACATCCACGGCCTTGGCATCAACCCGTCCAATGAAACCCTCTATGTGGCAACCCATTACGGGCTCTACACGGTAGATCCCGATCAGGCGCCACAACGAGTCGGCGATCTCGTCCAGGACTTCATGGGCTTCGCCGTCACCGGGCCCGACGAATTCCTGGCCAGCGGCCACCCCGATCCGGCTGACCGTCAACAACCACCACATCTGGGTCTGATCAAGAGCAGCGCAGCGGGTCAATCCTGGGAATCACTGTCGCTGCACGGCAGCGCCGACTTTCACGCACTCGAGTACCGCCACGGACGGGTCTACGGCTACGACAGCCAGTCGGGCACGGTGATGGTCAGCCTCGATCAGAAGTCCTGGCAGCGGCGTGCAGAAATCCCTGCCTCCGGCCTCGCGGTATCACCCGCGGACGCCGATGAGATCCTCGCGACCACACCCCAAGGGCTCCTCCGAAGCAACGACGGCGCACTGACTTTCACCGCAGCCACCGATGCACCGGCGCTGGTACTCGTCAGCTGGCCCGAGCGCGGTCCCCTGGTCGGAATCGACCTCGAAGGAACCGTCTACACCAGCACCGACAACGGGCAGACCTGGCAACCACGACACGCCCTCAACGCCAAACCTCAGGCCCTTCTCGCCGCTGGCGACGGCCAGGTCTACATCGCCACAGATACCGCCATCTATAGCTCCACCGACGACGGTTCCACGGTGAACGTCCTCACCGATGTGGAATGAGGCGGCCGGCACCCGAAACCCCCAAGGAACTTCGCGCCAACGCATCTGAGGAGCCGCCATGCCGGATGACCGCCATCTCATCACCGACGGCGCCACCATCGCCTACCAGCTCAGCGGCCCAGCCAATACGGTGCCAGTCGGCTATGGGCACGGCGTGCTGATGAGCCGGCAGATCGTGCGCGGCCTGGGCATCTTCGACATCGACGCTATCGCTGACCGCCGCCGCCTGATTACCTACGACCAGCGCGGACACGGCGCATCACGGGGCCGCCCAGAACCCGAGGACTATCGCTTCGAGCAGGCAGCCGACGATCTGCTGCGCGTCCTGGACGCGGCCGGCCTCGATGAACCTATCGATTTCGCCGGATCCTCGCTCGGAGCCGGTGCGGCACTGCACGCCGCCCTCAACGCTCCTCGTCGCTTCAGGCGGCTGGCGTTGGTGATCCCTCCCGTCGCCTGGGAAACTGGCCCCCATCAGCTGCGCCAGTGGTACTTCGACACCGCTGACCTCATCGACTCCATCGGACCAACCGCGTGGCGACAACAGTGGGCCGACGCTCCCCCGCTGCCGATCTTCGCCGACTACCCGCAAGGCAAGTTTCAACCCGGTATCGACGATGATGTGGTCTCCGCCGCGCTGCGCGGGGTCGGCTCTTCCGATCTACCCGATCCCGATCGGCTTGCCTCGATTCGCCAGCCCACGTTGGTGCTGGCCTGGGACACCGATTCCTTGCATCCCATTTCGACCGCCGAGCGCCTCGCTGAGCTGATCCCCGACTCGACGCTGCACGTCGCTCACACCATCGACGAGATCCGCGAGTGGACGGAGATCACCGGCCGTTTCTTCAGCGATTGAGGCAGCGCCGCGGCGGTGGTCTAGTACCGCCGGACGTTATGGATTGGCGCCGAGGAGATCGGCGCGACCTTCACCGGCGTTCCGAACGTGGACGCGTGAACCATCATCCCGTCACCGATGTAGATCCCCGCATGAGAAACATCGCCGTAAAAGGTCACGATGTCACCGGGCTGCATATCGGACACAGCCACGGGCTGCCCGCCCTGCGCGAGCGCTTGACTGGACCGGGGCAACGACTTCCCGTTCTGCAGGAACGCCCACTTGATCAGCCCTGAGCAATCGAATGCATCCGGGCCGGTGGCGCCCCACGAATACGGTGATCCCACCCGTGTCAGGGCAGCTTGCACGACCGCAGTTCCGCCGCCAAAGGATCCGTCGCCGGCCGGGCCCGGCATGGCCACAATGCTTGGATCGTTCGCCGGCGAGGACGGCGGCAGCGGTGGGGGCGGCGGCCCCGGATCGGCCAAGATGGCCCGCTGGTCAGGTGTCAGGGCCTCGTAGCGGGCCTGCACGGCAGCAATCTGCTCCTGCATTCGACGCTGCTTGGCATCAAGGTCCGTTCGCACCACCGCGGCCTCGTCGGACGCGATCCGTGCTTGTGCTGCCGACTTCGCAGACTGGTCTGCAGCTGCGGCGGCGCGCGCACTCGCCGACCGGAAAGCGGCCATCTGCACAGTCAGCTCCGAGGCAACCGTCTTCTGGATCGCCAGCTGATCAATGAGGTCCTGCGGAGACGTCGCTGTCAATGCCGCCGCCAAGGTGTCAGTACGGCCACCCATGTAAGCAGAGGCGGCCAACTTGTCGACTGCAGCCTGATACCTCGCCAGATCGGCCGACGCCACATCGACGGTAACGCGATCAGAGGCCGCCTTTTTCTCCGCGACCTGCTGGGCGGCGAGCTTCTCGTCCAGGTCGATCTGGGCGGTGTGAATCTGCTCAGTGGTCTGCTCAGCCAGACGCGACAGTTCGGTGAGTTCGGCAAGCGCATCAGCCGCCGGATCCGCGCTCACGTCGGTCGCCAGAAGCGCAGCGAGAACACCGATAGCCGCCAGGATGCAGGCGAGCCGTTTACCCATCGCGCGCGAACGGGCCTCCAACACAGGCAGAGTCACAACAGCGGGAACCTTTTGTGAAGTATGGAAATACGTAGTAGATACGTAGGTCACAGTTAGGTTACGAGGTCAGGTGGGCGCTGTCCACTTGGGTTTCGAAACGCGATCGTGACCTGGGTAGCGGCGGCCCATCAATGGCCACTCCTCAGAGTCGTCCGACGGCTGTGGTTAGCCCGTAGGTGCCCTCCGGGCTGCTTAGAAGCCGTCCATCGGCACAGCGCCCGCTTGGAAGCAGGCGCCAGGACGCTCGTCTATATTTTAATTTGATGTGCCCAAAGTAGAATAAATATTTCGTTGTGGTGTTCTTCGCGGAAAGGCATGACATGGAGTGGCCGGGGCATGGGACGCAAAGTCGGCCGTGGTCAACACGCAACCGTCAGGGCAATCGTGACGACCGCACCCTGAATGTCATCGAGGTATCCGTGCCGCCGTTCATCGCGTCACTGCCCTGCGATCCCATTGGCAACACAGCCCGGGTTCTCGAAGATGCAGTGATCGCGGTGGCCCATCTCGAAGCCGGGTTCGGTCAGCACCTGGCGCCGCTGGCCGACTTTCTGCTGCGCAGCGAATCGGTGGCCTCCTCGAAGATTGAACAGATCGACGCCGGTTGGCGCGCTTTTGGCAAAGCAGTCGCGGGTGGCAAGGCCAGCGATGAGGCCCGTTCCCAGCTGGCGGCAGTTCATGCACTTCTCGCGCTGGTGGAGATCTCGAGTACCGGCCCGGTCACGCTGCCGGCGATCCTGCAGGCACACCGCCTTTTGATGGCGGCCGATCCCTATGCCGACAGCCCGGGCGTTCTGCGCACAGTGCAGAACTGGATTGGCGGCAGTGACTTTTCACCGGTGGGAGCGGTGTACGTGCCGCCGCCGCCCGAACTCGTCCCTGGACTGATGGATGACCTGATGGCGTTCGCCGCCCGCTCAGACTTGCCAATTCTGGCCCAAGCAGCGATCGCTCATGCGCAGTTCGAGTCCATTCATCCATTCACCGATGGCAATGGTCGAATCGGACGGGCGTTGATCAGCGCAATTCTGCGTCGGCGCGGGCTGACCCGGCGGGTCACCGTGCCTCTCGCATCGGCGATGTTGGCCGACACCGACCACTACTTCTCTCAGCTGACCGACTATCGCAAGGGCGCGGCCGATCAGTTCATTGGCTACGTTGCCGGAGCGGCGCTGCACGCTAGCCAGGCAGCCGAGGAAACAGCCGCCCGCCTGGCGGGCCTGCCTGCGCGGTGGCGCGATACCGCCCGCCCACGTGCCAATTCCGCTGATGAGACATTGCTCGACAACCTGCTAGACGTTCCCATCTTCAACGCCGACACAGCACAACAGCTCACCGGGACCACCGACGCCAGTACCTACAAGGCCCTCAACCGGCTTACTGAGGCCGGCATTCTGGAGGTGCTGTCGACCGGGATGCGCAACCGGATCTGGGCCGCCAGCGACATCCTCGTCGAACTGGACGTCCTCAGCACGACGATCGGGCGACGCACCCGGGCATCGCGGTCTATGAACCGGGATGAACAGAACTAGGGCGCCGGTCGCCGCGAGGTACTGCCTAAGCGTCGAGCGCAGCAGGTCGTCCAGCCGCTCGATCTTTGAGACTGCCTCAATCGATGCTCAGCGGCTGAGCGATCTGCTGCTGGGTCAGCTCGATGGCCTTCCGCATGTTTGCTAGGCGACGGCCATGGATCTCGTTGACTCGTTCGCGCTCGGAGGCGAACCGGCGCACATCGTCGGTGATCAGCGGATCGTCGACAAGCTGCGCAATTCGGTCGTTAGCGCAACGGAAACGCATAGGCCCATCCTTGTCGCTAGCCACTATCCTCACTCTCTGCTGACCCTTTTGGCCTCAGCTTCGATGCGGTCAAGCCAGCCGTCGAACTCTTCCGGTATGAGGGCTTTATCGTCATCGCGAGACTCGGCTGCGGCGACATCTCCCGCGGCCTGGTCGATGATCACCACTCGGGTTCACGGCACGCGTATCTCGCCCTCATCGCGCACTCGGATTCCACACGTGGGACACCAGCGAGCTGGCACACCGAGTACGGCGGCGAGTGCTTCGAGGCCCGGGTGCGTACATGCCTGCCGGGTTAGGTG
This sequence comes from uncultured Mycolicibacterium sp., assembly GCA_945957405.1. GTDB lineage: Bacteria > Actinomycetota > Actinomycetes > Mycobacteriales > Mycobacteriaceae > Mycobacterium. The sequence goes on from CAMFLL010000055.1 coordinate 5,083, forward strand.
GTCCCGGATGGTGGCGACGATGAACGCTGCCCGCTCCCGTGGGCTGTCACCGTAACCCTCCGCAGTGGTCCGGCCGGTCGCAATGACGTCGCCCTCGACAATCGTGTCCCGCTGGTTGGGAGTGATGCCGGCATCGTTGCCGGTATCCCCAGAACGCATAGCCCATCGGCTCGGGCGTCGGTCGATCTCGATGTCCCACTCGGTGTCGCGCTCACGGAAGTAGAAGCTGTGACCGTCGACCTGGCCCTCCCACTGCTCGGGCACATAGCCGCCGTGGCTGTGAATCACGACCCCCGGCTGCTCGGCCAGCCACGCCTGCAGGTCCGCCTCGGCTGCTTCATGGACAGCCTGGAGCCGCTGACCGTCAGGCGAGCGCCAGAACTCGTCCCTGTCGTCGAGAGATCCTCGGAACGTGGCTCCTGACCGCCACCAGTCAGCCATCGGTGGTCTTTCTCTCCTCCGATTCCTTCGCGGCGTCGACCGATCGCGACACTTCCGCGATGTACGCATCCACCGTCGGCGAGCGGATGTGGCCCTCTGGGACCTCGTGACCCGCGAGCTTCGCGGAGGCCTTCGTCGATCGACGTCCCGCCGCCTTCACGGCTTCAGCACTCACGACTATTCGCTTCTTCATGGCGACTCCTTGACCGCGACGCTATCGAGCAGACAGAACCAGAGCCAGTGATTAACGCGAAAGTAGACCGAGCTAGGGAAGAAGCTCCGCCACGTCTACGTCTAGGGCATCGGCGATGTCGAACAGACGCTCAAAGAGGAGTCCGCGCCGGCCATGCTCCACGTCTATGAGGACGTTTCGCGTGACGCCAGAGCGGAGCGCAAGCGCCTCCTGAGTCATGTTCCGCCCGACGCGGAGCTCTCGGATCTTCGCTCCGACGAGGCGTCGCCAATGCTCCCACTGGGCAACCCGTTCAGGGTTGTTCTGACTGGGACGCGTCGGCACCCCTCAAGTTGCGGGTGAATCCGCCGCGATGTCTGCCCTACTAGTAATACATTGATTTCCATGGTCGCGCACCTTCTCTACAAAACATGGCCTGAGAACAACGGCCCGTTGGAAGCGGCGATTGTCGTTGTTCAGCGAGCCGTCGGCGCCTAAAAGGACTGGCGGTTTGGCGTGCCACGACTGCTACCGGCACGGATCGTCATCGCCCCTGACGAGCCCCTAGATAGTTTCCTAGAGCGGCTTGCCGCTGCGAATGATCTCCAACCCGCCCAGATTCTGCGCCTTCTCAGAACACCGGACGCCGAACGATCTCGGCTGGCCTTCTTCATGGTCAAACCCGACCCGACGCTTCTAACGGCAATCGCGTCGGTTAGTGGTGTCGCCAACGAACGGCTAGGCGAGGCGACACTCACTCGCTTCGGCGACGGACTCCCTTTGCATTTCGATGGGTTCGACCCGCGAGATCACCACAGCTATCGCAACGTGATAGCACAGGGATGGTTTCCTACGACGGGTTCGCAGGTCTGCTCACCGTGCCTATCCGAGCGTGGATCGTGGCGGATCGAGTGGCGTCTACCGCTCGCGGCTGTGTGCACTCATCACGGGACGTTTCTGACGTTTGCGTGCCAAGGCTGCGGCAGGCGGTTTCGAAGTCACCATCACTCACCGCTTCGAGCGATTATCGGGCCAGACCATCCCTGCGGTAATCCCCTCGGCCTACGAAATCCTTGTCGTCATTCTGTAATTGATCATCATCCTCAGGCGGCTCCCACAGCTCTAGTGGAGTCTGCGACCGTCGTTGCGCGTGCACTGGCCGCTGAGCCGATCCCCATGCTGGGCGTCGAAGCCGATGCACAGACCTACCTCGCCGAACTACGCCATCTCGGGACCCTCCTCCTACACCTCGCGTCACGTGCCGGCGCTCCGAGTGTCGTTGCCTGGGCTGACGAGGTACATGCGGAAGCAATCACGCGCTCGACGGCTCTTCGGGGGCCACGCTGGGGCTACAGCCCCCCGCAGGACTCCCGTGTCCGTGGTCACGTCCTCGACACTTCCGCTCGAATCCTGGCGGAGGCGAATCTTCAATCTGCGGGGGCGCGACTGGCGCCCTGGATCGATCTGATCGCTACCGAGAGGAATGGCCCCAGCGTCTGGATGCTCAACCGCACCAAACGGAGCCCGATCATGGAGCAGTTGATCCGCGCCGCGACTGAGGGCCGGCATCACGTCGGCCGGCGGCTCACCAAGATGAACGCCAGCAACGTACCGCTGGCAGCCTCATCGATTCCGCAACTTTTCGACGAGGATCTGTTCCACGAGTTGTTTGATGAAATGTTGGGTGGTTACGACCGGACGCGGCGCCTGTACGTGTCGCTTTGTGTGGTTAGAGCGGCCACCGCGGCGACAACTTGGTCGGAAGCCGCGCGGGAACTGGGCTTGGCGCCGCGGATAGGCCCTGCCACTGCGCGCGCAGCCAGCAAGCTGATGCGGGTCTCACCAGAGCAGTTCGCTCGGGCTGTGCACCGCGCCATTCAATTGCTGCCGCGTGACCGCGACTTCCGCGTCCGCGAAGTGAGAGTGCAGGCGCTTGCGCGACAGAGCGATGGCTGGTTCCCGCAGTGGTGCATCTCGTCGAATCCCGCGCGGCGGACGAGTTCTTTCCCCTATGCGGTGACTTGGATGTGGTGTGAGGTGTCCCGGGGGTGTTTCGATACGAGCCCTGCGTGGAACGCACCGCCATCGCGGCACTTGAGGGCTGCCTACGTGGCGTTCCGGGACCGACTTCCGCGACCGCAGCAGGATTCTTTACAGTCGCTCGTTCTTACTGTGGAGTCTGACTGACTGCAGATTGCGCATCAGGCGCCGAATCCCCGTCGTCTGGCGCCGTGCGCGTCGTGCGTTCGCTTCTTCTTCGAGACTGCGCAAGCTCTCGACGGGTGCCTTCGGCGCGCGCGCACAGCTCGATGCGGTTCAAGTGTTCCCGCAAGATTCGGTGAGTTCCGTCTTCGCTCGCAGCGACTACTGCTTCACCGACCAGCGTCTTGAGGTCCCCTAGGAAGCCTTGAGTTCGGAGCCACAATTCACCAGCAAGTTCCAGGAAGAGCATGCCCGGCTCTCCCGCCGGGAGATGCGGTAAGACGCGCTCCTCTAGCTGCCGCACAACGCCCTGCCACGCTCGCCGCTCGTCGATGGTGTGGGCCTGGTACGGAGCAAGTGGTTTCATCGTGAGGCGCCCAGCTATTTGGGGATCGCGAACCAACACACTGTCTTCAATATTGGCTCCTACAAGTACCAATGTGGTGCCTGTGTAACCCAGTTCGGTGTTGATGTGCTTGATGTGGTCCAGGACAAAGCGGCCGCCCTTCCAGTCGGTGTAGAGGAGGTGAACGTCGTCGAAGATGAGTATTTGAGTTCCGTGTCTTCTGGCAGCCCTGACTGCGTTGGTGGTCAGTTGACCTACGTCACCATCACCGGGTAGCCCGTAGCAGCCCAGGATCAGTTGATTCACGACCTTTACCGCCGCCTTTGCGGGGATATGCGTCCAAGTAACTGGACATAGATCCGCTTCGCAGTCGTCGTCTAGTTTCATGACTGGCCGGCCACGTTCATCCGTGGCGGCGCCCGTGATCATCTGCAAGTAGCGTTCGCGGCCCCACCGCATCATGAAAGTGCTCTTGCCAACCGCGTTCGGGCCGGACAACGCGAAGATCTCCTTCGCACCCGGCGGTGAATCCTTGTTGCGGCGCAACGTGTTCGCTATCGCGTCGGTGACGCCTTTCATTTCCTCGGTCTCGATGAACAGTTGGGAAATCCACCGTTGAAGGCCATCAATGTGTATCCGGCGTTCGTCTTGAGCTAGCCTTTTCCACTGCCGCAACGAAAGTGGCACGGGATCGGCAGCGTCAACCGACGTGCAATAGTCGTGCCAAAGTTGCGGATCCATGTCTCAGCCGTCGTCGAGCAGATTGGGCCACGCCTCAGCGAATGAAGCTGGTTGTGGTCTGTGCTTTGCGATCAGCCTCACAGGGTTGTGTAGATTTTGTGCTCGTTGCACTTCCGCGTGATCTCTGCGTGAGTGCTCGACACGGAGCGCGGCGGCTGCCATCTTCCTTTTCCACTCAGCCTTGCCAGGCGAACTGGTCAATTCAATCAATTCGTCCAAGATCTGCCGGGTGGCAGAACCACGGTTCAAGACGCTATTGCCACCGCGGTCGCGGACCCTTTTCAGGGCGGCATTGACGATCGTTTCGGTCATGGGTGCGTCAATGCGATTGGCACCGCGCCACTCGACTGGCTCCACGCGGTTCGAGTCAGGGTGGCGAAACCATATGCGACTCAAATCGTGTGGGTCCACGAAGAATGGCGCCGCACGATCACGCTCCCGGAAGTGGCCGATCGATACACGCCGAAATGGGTCGAGAATGGGTGAGTCGTAGGTCATTTCAGAGAACTCAACGCCGGCCATGCCGATCGTCCCCCAGCGGATCGGCAGGAACTGATAGATCATGTCTGGCCGCTGCGGAACATCGATGCGCCCTGTTACTTCGACGAGCGCGTCCCACATCTCCAGAGGACATAGTCGAGCGTCCGCTTGCCCGTGTAGAACCAACCCGGTGTGCCAGCTTCGGTGGTAATCCAACGCCACGAAGCGTCGCAGATGCTCTTGTAACTCGTGTGCCGTAAGGAGAGGCTCATCGGCGACCAGTCCCCCGCGTTCAGACACGTTGCGTCCCTTATACCCCGGCAGCTGCTGCACCGCGCGCTGCAGCGTCTCGTGCCAGCGCTCGACATGGGGGTTGTCGGTGGGCTTCCCGCCGCGGCTCAGTAGCAGGTCGATCTTCAGGTCGTGCAGTAGTGCCCGAAAATGCTGGGAGACAAAGATCGACCCATGGTCACTGCGGATCGCATCAGGCATCACCGAAGGGATTGCGTGTTCTCCCTGCAGCGTCGAGAAGTCAGGGGAAACGCGCCTCAAGGGGTGAACCGCGACGTTTGAGAGGTCTAGTTGCTCGGGAAGGCCGACCCATCTCCATTCGCTGATAGAGGATCCGTTGACCGCTAGTGAGAATGGCCGACAGATGTCATACGCAAGGAGTCCGGCTTCGAGCCCGTTAGCGCTACGCGGAACGACACGAAGGGCGAGGATGACGCGGGTCGCCACGCAGATGGCGGTGAGTATCTCTACGCTGCAGGGCATTCCCGTCAGCGGGTCAAAAACCAGATTGTCGGCTCGTGTCGCGTCGATGGCGACGACCTGCCCCGGTCGTATGGCGGGATATTGTCGCGACCCCGAGACGGTCTGCAGGACCTTGTTGCGCTGCGCTCTGGGCGTGGTTCCCCTCTGCTGCAGTAGATTCGAGAGATACGTTTGAGTCGCGTGGCGCGGAGTACGTAGGTCCGTGATGCCGCTCTTGCGCAACTGTGCGCGTACCTGTCGTTCGAGTTCCTGGATCGCGACTGAGGACCGTGTCCCGTCAAGAGTGGCGACGACCTGTTCAGCGAGCTCTCGGAACCGAGCGTCCACCCTCTCTTTGACGTCACTGCCTCTGAGGCTTCGTTTGTCTATCAGCCCGTACAGCCCCTGCTCTCGCCACAGTCGCTCCCAGTTTCGGATCGTGCTCGAGTTCACTCCCCCTTGCTCGATTTCGCCGTCGCGTATTCGCCTCTGCAGGCTGCGGTCTGCCTGAGCTTCTTGTGACAGGAGTACCGCCATTGCAGTGGCTCGCTTAGCTATCGACACCCCGAAGCCGTCCCCGAAGGGTGGCTGGGGCTCACCGGGTCGCCTGAACGCGGGGTGGCCGTCGCGATAGCCAGTCACCAACTCCTGAACGACTTCCAACCGATTGAGAGCAACTGATCGGGCATCGTCGTTGAGGCTATCCCACAGCGGACGGAGCGCTGGGGCGAGAATGCTAGGCACGCCATCCCTTACCTCGCGAATAACCGGTAACGCGTCCCAGCGGAAATGTGTAGTCACATTGACGCAATCGCGGAATTCGACACCGGTCTCGTTGACGGCCATCACGAGGGCAGTCCCCGTATCGGTGAGCACCAGGGCACCTTCACGCAGGGCGGTACGCCCGCCTGGCACTAGTCAGCTCTCATTGAGTGTGGACCGATGGCAGTATCGAGTGTCCATCGACGACACAGGTCGATATCCAAGGCGCCACTCCAAACCATGTGCCACATCGTCGACTTCAGCTCACCGCTGCCGCTGTCCGCTGCGAAGACGTCGCGCACCACCGCGCGAGGGGCACGCGCGATGTCGAGGACTTGGCGCTCGCACCGCGCAGCCCACGAGGGCCGACGACGGAAGCCATGCAGCCAAAGAAGATTGAGGCGCTCTACGGGCTCCAACCCTCCGAACATCTCGTAGGTCCATCCCACTGAAGCGCAAGCAACGGACGTGATCTTGGCCTTCACATCGAAGTCCGCGTCCTGTTGGTCAGGTGCACGCACGTCCCATACGGTGACCGCCCCGCCTTTCCCCACCGTGAGCAAGTCGGGTATGTGCTTGTTCGGCGGGCCTCCCCTCCAGGACAACCGGAAAGGCTGCGCCACGATGCGGGTAACCGATGCGTCGCGATCAAGCCGGCGCAGCAAGTCGTGCTCAAGTCCTGACTCAAGCGCAAGGGTGCCGTCGTTCGTGACGGAGTACGCGGTCACCGCGATGTGGCGATTCAGTGCGGAGGCGGTCGGTGTGCGCACGGCCTCAAGTAGATCCAGAGGCGGTTCGCCATTGCGCTGCCACAGCCAGCCGACCTCGCTGCCATTCAGCGCGAACGTCCACGACAACTTGGGGCGGTGTCTTGCGTCCGCCGGCTCCCGGCGGTCGACATCTTCAGCACCATTTGGCGGCATTCTGCACACCCCTAGACCAGTACGACAGGTCGCCGTGTTGGCAGTCTACGACCCGTCTCGGTGTAGCGGAAGCACGGGTTTTGTTGTGTGGCAGACCTATTCAATTTTACTGGCTGTTCAGGTGCCGTAGTGACAGCAATTTTGGGGCGGCGGGCTCCATTCGAGCGGCTCATCGATACCCATTTGCCGGAGAAAACGCTTTGCGTAGTCCTCTAGTGGACCGGCGAGCGCGGATAGGACAGCCGGATCAACGGCATTTGTATGCACCTTTGATGCTGATCGGTCCAGAAGAATGGGCGTGGCCGGACCCCCGCTGATCGTCTCGACCAAACGCTTCCGCGCCCAGGTTGCCGATGCACTTTGGCCGAGGTTCAGGCCGGCCTCACCGCACACTATTTGCCAGTCGCGGTCTCCCAGCAATGACGAATAGTTCAAGGCGCGCCGCCGGCCGTAGTCGATGGGCCCGCCGTACCTGTTCAGGTAATCGCTCAGGCGGATCAACCGCGCACAGATCGACGGCCACTGTCGTGACCCGCACATCGACCACAAGCGTTGGTTAAGCGCGTTCGCACTTGCCGCTTCTCCCAATATGTCGCCGGCTTCAACAGCTCTTACGCTGCTGCCGATCAACAGTGTGGCGATCGATAGGGCTGATCTCATTTCGGTGGTGCTTGGCAAGCCGACCAGCAGTTGATCCGACCATGTCGTCCACATCATCCTCGGCAGTGCTCGCGCAATGCGTGTGACGTCGTCGAGCTGGAAATTCGGGGCACTAGGCACGGCAGAACCTGAGCGATACCGCAGCTGAAGCTCCGGACCGAGTCGTTCGGTACTCGCTTTGATGACAATCGCGGTCGCCACCCCGTTGTCCTGCGAGCAGGATCGCAACTCGGCCGGCCCGGTGTCCGCATTCTGACCACGGATCAGCCAACTAGCGCGCACACCCGCTTCAGCGACTGTAGGAGCAGCGAGAATGTTCAAAGCGGCGGTTACCCCGACTGCCGCTTCGATGGCACGCGCAGGTGGCTCGGCGTTCAGCGCGCCCCTGGCCCTCGACGGCTTCTGCACGCCGCCGCTTGTTGGCAGGGGTACCGGCAGCTCGACATCAGCTACAGCCGCCTTCCCGTGGATAGATGCGTAATTGAGAACGCGATTCGAGATGCTCCGAATTGCCTCCAGCGTGTCGCGGGTCGACGCCCCCTGCAATAAAGCTGGTCCAGCCGCGTCGCGGGCGATGACATGAGCGACCATCCGTTGACCGTCCAAAATTGGATCATTGGGCTCCATCAGCGTTGTCGGAGCATCCTTCAGGCGGAAGCCGCAGTTACACAATCCTGGTTCCGGCAGCCCGCGAAAGGTTTGACGGCGGCGCGGGCGCGCATGGCAAGTCGGACAAGAGTCGAGGAGAAGCACGTTGTGCCTCAGGCACGCAAAGGACCAACCGAGTCGCCACCGAATCTGCCAACGATCTTGCGAGTCCCGCAGACAATGTGGGCAGTACCTCGACCAAAGCAGGGCACCGTACGGAAACGCCGGATCAATCTCGCGCGTGACGGGGTCGAGACGCAACGCGATTCCGTCGTAGCGGCTGAGCGTCATGGACGCGATGGTTTCTGCACTTGTGCCTGTAGCGGTCCCCATGTCACGCCGCTGGGTTGGCGATATCCAGATGTGCCAGCAGGATCGTTTCCCGTCGGACAGTTGCAACATTCTGGCAAGAGAGGCTAGCGGCAGGTCCATCCGGCGAGCCGTGTGCTCAAGCCAGGAGTCGATCGCTTCACCCTCGACGGGTTTGACCCGCACTGGCAGTCGTGTCAGCACCCGGCAGCCCGAGTCTGCCTAGTCGATGCGGGCCCTCGCCGCGCGAGGCCGTAGTACTCAAGAAAGTGCACACCAATTAGGAAGCCACATCTGCTGCCGGGAGATCCGCCCCACTAGTGGGGCGGGAGTTCTGCAGCGCGGCAGCAAGTTCCACCCATTTTATCGGTGATGCCGACGACCAACATCACGAACTTTCTTGGCGACTCACCTGGATTCGCGTGCGAACCGTCTCAGTTGCGACTCAACTTGAGGTTGCAAGTGCTGCGCGATTCTCGCCCTCGTCTGCTCCCGTGTGATCGCGCGCTTCAAGCCTCGATTCTCGCTTGATGTGATGGCGGGTGGCACGTTCCTGATCGTAAGCGACTGCGTTTTCACCGCAACGTATCTCCCCGTCTTCGTATCGAACCCAGCCAGCCACACTCAGCCAAGGAAGATTCCTCGTCAACTCGGATCCACTTCGAAAGAGGTGCGTGCCATCGGGATTACGGATGAACATCACCAAGTCATCTGCCGTCGGATAACGATGCCGACGACTCACGAACCCGCCTATTGAGCACGCGATACGCCGGCCCAATTCATGTGGTTGACGGACCGCGGTCTTCTTCGGGGTCGAGGCCAAGTACGTGGGACCGAACCGGAGGGACCGCGGTTCCTGGGTGTAGACCAGCCACCCACGAGAAGCCGCTCGGCGCATCAATATCTCTTTCACCGGAAGCCAGGCCGAGTAGCCTTCAGCATCTAGGAAGGCCAGCACTTTCGGGTTTTCGAACGCCTCTCGCCATATCGGCGCATTAAGTCCGGCACACCACCGCTCGTATGCGACGTCGGCCACCAGGTAACCAAACTTATCGACCTGTTCGACCGCCGTTCGATGGAACGAATTGGCGTGCGCTTCAATCATCTTGGCCCCAAGCGATGGAAAACTAGTGCCCTACTAGTAGTACTACTATCCTACATCCCGCCAGCTTTCTCGACGCCGCAATCGTCGTCGAGTCTGCCCCCTCTTCAATGGTGTCGACCCGCCAAAACCATGTCGCTGCTTCATCACTCGGTCAGCCGGCCTTATGACGTTCGCGCCACTGCCTGATAGCAGCAATCGCCTCCGAGCGGTTGATCTTTTGGTCGCGAAAGCGTTCGTACACGCTCGGCCAACGCACATCTTCTCGTCCGCCATAGCCGAGTCGAAGGGCGGCCTCCTCCGGTGCGATACCCGCTCGGGAAAGCTCCGCCGCCAACATCGGCCGGCGTCCGCTGCTCACTCGAATCCACGCAACCATGATGGCTTCATCGTCATCGAGCCCGCATAGACATGCTGCGGCCCAGTCTCGATGGAGACGATGCGCCTCCTTGCGGTCCCTCGATGTCGGAGACGAACCGTGCCGGGCTACGACTTCTTCAAGAAGCGCAGCCAAGACCGGCGGCGTCCACTTCGGTTGGCGCGGTCCAGATGGCGACGACTGGCTGCGCGACTTCACACGTCGGAGAGCCTCTTCGAAAGTCTCGCCGGGTTCGTCGACAGCGGTGGCACCCGCCGACCGGCCATAAGAATCGGGCGGATATACGTCTTCTTCGTGGGGCGGCGCGGGCGTTGGGGCAAAATCGCGACGGATTTCTCGAACGACCGGCGCCTCAAGTGAGCTAGCCGCTGACTTCACGAACTCACCGCGGTCGGCTAGCTCCGCAAGCAGTTGCCGCGACGTCCAACCTAACTCTGCTGCGAGCTCGTGAACTCGCAGCTTATGCCTGGGCGGTGGGTTTAGTTTCACAGGCTAATCACCTTGTTAAACAATCATGGGCCGCTTGCTAATCTTCACTGGATCTCGACACACTTGAACTAGTGCGCCATGTTGGTGAACCGCGACAAATGTAGTTGGTGCGCAACGACAATCGTCTTCGTCGGGCCGGCACGGTGTTTGGCGATGATCAGGTCCGCTTCACCGCCGCGCGGATCGTCACGCTCGAACGCATCCGGACGATGCAACAGGATGACCAAATCACTATCCTGCTCTATCGATCCGCTTTCGCGTAGATCAGCTAACATTGGCTTCTTGTCGGTACGCTGCTCGGGGCCGCGGTTCAGCTGGCTCATCGCCACCACCGGCACTTCGAGCTCCTTGGCCAAAAGCTTGATCTGCCTTGAGAATTCGGAGACTTCCTGCTGCCGGGACTCGACTTTCTTGCCCGATGTCATCAGCTGTAGGTAGTCGAGGACGATGAGCCGCAGTCCCACCTTCTGGTGCAGCCGGCGCGCCTTGGCACGGATCTCCATCATGGTCAGGTTCGGCGAATCATCGATGTAGAGCGGCGCCTCGCTGATCTCGCTCATCCGACGCGCCAGCCGCGTCCAGTCATCGTCGGTCATCCGACCCGACCGCATATCGGCCAGCTTGATCTTGGCTTCAGCGGAGAGCAACCGCATGACGATCTCGGACTTACTCATCTCGAGCGAGAAGATGATGCTGGGCATTCGATTCTTGATCGAACAGGACCGCAAGAAGTCGAGACCCAGCGTGGAATTGTGAGTCGGCACCATCGACCTGCCCGCCAAGTACATGTGAGCATCATTGCTGACCTCGACGCACCGCACTGGAATCGACAGTATCGCGCGGACCGCAGTGACAAACCGACTGCCCGAGCGCGATGTGTTTACCGCACGGCACCTCTCCTTATGCACCAGCATCTTCCGCGCCAGACGGAAGACTTCATCAGAGGTGGAGAAGTTCAAGATATAAGCTATCGAAGACGCGTCCGTACGCCCCTTGACGGATTTCGTCGCGATCTGGCAGCGATACCCGAGGCTTACTACCAGTTCATATACGTCGTGCGCTAACCGACGATCGGTGACCGAGAACTGCACGGCACCACCGTTTGTCACGGTGCCGTCGGTGTCGAGCAGACCGGCAAGCAGAGCCCGACGTTGCAGCTCTGATCCACGGAGATAGTTATTGGGGATGTGCTTGTTCCCAAGCACATTGATCTCCCGGAGGCGCGCCTGCACCGAGCCCACGCTATTACGGCAAGCCTGACACATCCGCAACCCGCTTGACGGTGCTCCGCATTGCGAACAGGTCGGGGCCGGAACCGGAGGCGACACGAACCGCACGCGGCCCCCGCACGACCGGCCGCAAGTACGCACTTGCGAGGTCTGTGGCATGAATTCCCGGCCGCAAACTTCGCACATGCGCGCAGCAGTCGCGTCCTCGGCAGGCAACCGGAGATAGTGGCGCAGTTTGGCTTTCGACGGTGCGACCAAGATGCCTTCGCCCTCGATCTGCATGAGGATCTCTGAATCTGCGCAAGTGATGGATGCTGACGCAGTAGTCCCATCACCAAGCCAGGCACCGAGGGTGTATGGCGGCACCAACAGGTTGGCGTCGGGCAGCTGTAGTGCCTGGGCATTGGTCACCGAGTGGTTCAACCGGCGGTCACCCGTCGCACACCTCAGAGTCTCAGCGATCTCTTTGGTGGTCCGCACGGCTGGTAAGGTCCGCTGATTCCGGTGGCGGTTGTAGCCGGACGCTGCTGACTGCGCCGACTTACGCGACCCCCTCGTGTCGGTGAGCCACTGGTGCTGTTCGTCGGCGACGATCACTGTGCCGTCGGAGAACTCGATCTCGTAGCAGGGCCGCCCGACCATCACATCGGTGGCGGCAACCACCCGCGTCGGGTGTCCCTGGGCGTCGAGCAGTAGGTCACCGACGCGAACGTCGCCCATTGTCGTCCACCCCGTCGGGGTCGGCAGCGGCGTGTCCAGCGCCAACGCCTTCCCCATACCCGGCCTCGCCGCCAGCACGATCATCTGACCGGCATGCAGCCCGTTGGTGACCTCGTCGAGTTCGGTGAACCCGGTCGGAACACCTTTGGCGATACCGCCATTGGAGGCGATCGCGTCGATCTCGTCCATGGTGGGCTGCAGCAGATCCTCGAGGGGAAGGAAGTCCTCGGAGGTGCGCCGCTCGGTGACGTCGTAGATCTCGGCCTGGGCGCGGTCGACGATATCGGCCACATCGGCGCCCTCAGCGCCGGCGTAGCCGTACTGCACCACTCGGGTACCGGCTTCGACCAAACGGCGCAGCAGGGCCTTCTCGGCCACGATTCCGGCGTAGTACCCGGCGTTGGCCGCAGTCGGCACAGTGGAGATCAGGGTGTGGAGATAGGGGGCGCCACCGATGCGGCGCAGCAGACCGCGCCGGTCGAGTTCGGCCGCGACGGTGACGGCGTCGGCCGGCTCGCCACGGCCGTACAGATCGAGGATGGCGTCATAGACGCTCTGGTGCGCGGGCCGGTAGAAGTCACCGGGCCGCAGGCGCTCCAACACGTCGGCGATGGCGTCCTTGCTCAGCAGCATGCCGCCCAATACCGACTGCTCGGCGGCCATGTCCTGCGGGGGCTGGCGGCCGTAATCCTCACTTGGCGGCGGCGCGTCTGTACCAGGCTGCCCAAGGTCGTCCACTACCGCCATGCGGGTCCGCGCCTCCTCCCTCAAACCGTCGAACGTGAGTTCGACGTCCATGCCGCGGACTGTAGGTCACGGCTCCGACAAACTCCCCCGGCCCCCAATCGGAACCGCACCTTGCCGGGTAGACGCTAGACGTTGCTGGAAGGGATGCAACCCGACCCTGTTGATGGACCTGTGGATGGTGTGTGGATATCTCTGTGCGGCCATGTTGAGGGGGTGGGGAAAACCTGTGGAGAACTCCCGCGGATGGATCTATTACCGCTGCTAAGCGCACCACAGATACCCACAAACATTGTGGATGGGAATGTCATCGGCGTGTCGGGTCAGGTTGCCGCGTCGGGCGTGTTGTGTTGCCGGAAATTATTCTCAAGGTTAACTGCAGGTTAGGTTCGCTGGCGGGATAACTCGCCGAACAGTTCGCCACGCAGATACAGCAACTCCCCGGTAACCAGCCCTCAGGGCGGTTACCGGGGAGTATGGATGCTATCGCCTAAACGGTGGCGACGGTGGAGATGAGCGTGCCCTTACTGCGCAGCGACGACGTCCACCGGCACGGTGGCGCTGACGCCGGCGTGCAGGTGCACCTCGACCGGATGTGTGCCGATGCTCTTGATGTGCGCCTTGGGCAGAACGACAGTGCGCTTCTCGATGGCGGGACCGCCGGCCTTCTTGATGGCCGAGACGATATCGCCCGGGGTGACCGAACCGAACAGCTTGCCGGAGTCGCCTGCGGTCTTCACGGGCAGCGAGATGGTGCCCAGACCCTCGATGGCGGTCTTCAGCTCGTTGGCGTGGTCCAGATCGCGCACGGTCTTGGTGTCACGGGCGCGACGGATCTCGTCGGCCTGACGCTGAGCGCCACGGGTGGCCACGATCGCCAAACCACGGGGCAGCAGGTAGTTACGGCCGTAGCCGTCCTTGACCTCGACGGCGTCGCCGGCCGAACCGAGGTGCTCGACCTCGGCGGTGAGAATGAGTTTCATCTGTTCGGCCCCTTACCGTGTGCTCGAACCGAACGGCAGCAGCGCAACCTCGCGAGCGTTCTTCACCGCGACGGCGATGTCACGCTGGTGCTGCACGCAGTTACCGGTGACGCGGCGGGCGCGGATCTTGCCCCGCTCACTGATGTAGGTACGCAGCAGTGCGGTGTCTTTGTAATCGATGTTCTGCCCCTTCTTGGAGCAGAACACACACTTCCGTGTCTTGACTGGCTTTTCCGGCGCAGGGCGCCGCTTGTTGGTCTTGGCCATAATTGTTGTCTTTCTTGGTAATTCTTTGGTTCAGAGTTGTCAGAAGGGAGGCTCGTCGTCGGCGCCGCCGAAGGAGCCCGATGCAGGGGCGCTGCCCCACGGGTCCTCGGCCGGGGCGCCGCCGCCACCGCCGGACGCGGGACGCGATCCACCGCCGCCTCCGCCGCCGAAACCTCCACCGCCGCCGCCACCGCGGCTGGCCTTGTTGACTTTCGCGGTCGCGTAGCGCAGCGACGGGCCGATCTCGTCGACCTCGACCTCGACCACAGTGCGCTTCTCGCCTTCGCGGGTCTCGAACGAGCGCTGCTTGAGCCGACCCGTCACGATGACCCGCGATCCGCGAGTCAGGCTCTCGGCGACGTTCTCGGCCGCCTCACGCCAGATGTTGCACCGCAAGAAGAGTGCCTCGCCGTCCTTCCACTCCCCGCTCTGCCGGTCATAGATGCGCGGCGTCGACGCCACCGTGAAGTTGGCCACGGCGGCACCAGACGGGGTGAAACGAAGTTCGGGGTCGGCGGTCAGGTTTCCGACGACGGTGATCGTGGTGTCACCAGCCACGGGTTCCTCCTCAAGTCCTGGTGGAGCTCGGTGTGCGCTTACAGCGGTTCGCAGGCGAGCCTACGGAAGCACTGTGACGAGCACCGGACTTCAGTGCTTGTCGGTCCGCATCACCTTGGTGCGCAGAACCGACTCGTTCAGGCTGAGCTGACGATCAAGTTCGGACACCGTGGCGGGCTCGGCCTTCACGTCGACGACGGCGTAGATGCCCTCGGCGTGCTTGGCGATCTCGTAAGCCAACCGGCGCCGGCCCCAGATGTCGACCTTGTCGACGCTGCCGCCGTCTTTCCGGACAACGTTGAGAAACGTCTCCAAAGACGGAGCTACCGTGCGCTCGTCAAGTGTGGGGTCGAGAATGACCATGATTTCGTATGGACGCATAAGTTACCCATCACCTCCTATGGTCGTGTGCGGCCACGGTCGATCCGTGGCAGGAGGGTTACCTGCGTCGGCAACCGGCCCAGGCTACAGGAAGCGGCGCCCACCAGCGAAATCGTGCTGGTGTGCGATCAGGTGACAGGCAGGTCGTGATCCTGC
This sequence comes from uncultured Mycolicibacterium sp., assembly GCA_945957405.1. GTDB lineage: Bacteria > Actinomycetota > Actinomycetes > Mycobacteriales > Mycobacteriaceae > Mycobacterium. The sequence goes on from CAMFLL010000055.1 coordinate 20,528, forward strand.
GGGGGCCCACCCGGACCGATGAGGTCCTGGTCGGCGACGGCAGTGGCCACCGGGGTGCCGTTCTGCACGGTGGCCTGCACGACGATGTGATCGTTGACGGTCAGCGGGGCGGCAGGGTCGGAGATCTGCGTGGTGTCCGGCGTCAACCGGAATGTGGTGATCTGGCCGTCGGTGGCCCTCATGGTGATCGAGTCGGCCGAGGCGGCCAGCACCTCGCCCACGCGGTGAATGGAGGTAACCGACGGTCCGGTTTGCGTCACCGGAACCGGAGCCTGCGCAGCGAGCGGCGGTGCGGGCTCGGAACCGCTGATGAGCTGGGGTAACAGCCATCCACCCGCGGCCGCGCCGGCCACCACCGTCAATTCGGCGGCGCGGCGGCGGGCCCGGTGCTGGCTGGGCTGGCGGTGCGACGTAACTGTCATGGTGGTCAGGCTTCCCGTTCGTCAGGTGTCGTTCGTGAAGCGTGCTGATCAGACGTCTACCCAACGTCGCGACAGCGGAAACCGGACAGTTGCTACTGGGCGCCGACCACCACGGGCGTGCGGTCCGGTTGGGTCCCCGGCGCCGCAGCGACCCGGGGCCGCAGCCACGCCGGCAGCCACTTCGGCGGCGCGTCGGGCGCCCGGTCGAACGGGCCGCCCGTCGGGTCGTCGACGCGGCCGTTCCAGCGCACCAGGTCCAGGTCGGGCCGATAGATCTGCCGGATCACCAGGGCGCACAACGCCATCACCGCGGTGTCACGCACCAGCACGGTGGCGGTGAACCACTCCTGGGGCAACCCCCGGTTGGCTTCGCCATACAGGTAGAGCATCCGTGGAATCCAGACCAGAGCGTCGATTGTCATCCACGCCAACAGGATTCGGCGATGTGGCAGCGCCAGCACGGCCAACGGCACCAGCCAGAGCGAGAACTGCGGGCTCCACACCTTGTTGGTCAGCAGGAACGCGGCGACCACCAGGAAGGCCAACTGAGCCACCCGTGGCCGTTGCGGCGCTGTCAGCGCCATGTACGCGATGGCCGCACAACACAGCACGAACAGCACCGCGGTGACGGCGTTGAGGATGGATGGCGGCTCCCAGAAGCCGAGGTGGGTGTCGAAGCCGGCCCAACCGGTGAACGACTTCACCACGTTGTACAGCGAATCCATATCGTCGCCGCGCCGGGTGTTGAGCCGGAAGAACTCCGACCACCCGCGCGGGAACAACAACATGATCGGCAGATTCACCACCAGCCAGGCGGTACAGGCCGCCAACATGGTCTTGCCCACTTCGGCGATGCGCCCGGTGCGCAGGGCAAGTATCAGCAGCGGCGCCAACAGCAGCAGTGGATACAGCTTGGCGGCCACACCCAACCCGATCAACGCTCCGGCCAGCATCGGTTTTCGGCGCGCCCAGGCGAGCATCGCGCCGGTGGCGAAAGCGGTTGCCAGCGCATCGAAATTGGTGAAGATCTGGAAGAGCAGCAGCGGTGACCCGGCCACCAGAGCGGCGTCCCAGATGCGCCGGCCCGCCAATCGCGCGGTCGCCCACACGGTGGCCAGCCAGGCCAGCGCCAGCCCGAGCGCGGAGATGTTGAAGAACATCACCACCTCGGCGACCACCGGTATCGCCGCGAACTTCTTGGTCAGCGCGGTATAGGTCTTGGCCAACGCCATCGACACGTACTGGTAAATGCCGGTGATCACCGGATACTCCATGTAGCGCACGGCGGGTGTGCCGTCGTACTGCGTGCGGGGTTTACCCTCGCTGTCCTTCTCGAGCCAGCTGGAGTTGTACGGAAACAGCCCCTGGCTCAACAACTCCGCGCCGTAGAGCGGCACGGTGTCGGAGTAGCAGAACTGGAAGTAAGCCCGTTGTTGAGCCCAGTTGGCCACCTTCTGGTCGGCGGTGCCGGTGCCAACGGTCTGCAGACACGGCGATTTGGTGGCCCAGCCGAGCGCCATGAACACCAAGGCGATGGCGAACATCACCCGCAGCGGGGTCATGACCCGGGTGCGTCCCACCACGGCGTGCTTACCCACCGGACCGCCGACCACCTCCGAGAGCGCCGCGCTCAGAGTGTCGTTGCGGCTGGGCAGGTCCCGGTCATCGGCCGTGCGTAGATCGGCGGCCAACGGAACGGGGGAAACCGTCGCGCGGGCCGCCGGGGAGTCAGTGCCGTCCGGCTCCCCCGTCATCACGGCGGCGGGGGTGGCACGGGGACGGCGTTCGGATCACCCGGCGGAGGCGGTGGCGGCGGTGCCGTGATGGTGGTCGGCGGTCCCAACGGGATCGTGATGCCCGGCGCCACTTCGATACTCGGCTGGATGACGGTGCCCGGTGGCGGCTCAGTCGGTGTCGGCGGGGGCGGCGGGGGTGGCGGCGGCGCGGGCACACCCGCATATCCACCGATTTCGGTCGGCTTGGGGAACGACTCGTTGTCGGTGCCGTCCAGCGCACCGTCCATGGTGGCCTTCCAGATGTCCGACGGAATGCCCGAGCCGTACACCGAGCCACCCCACTGGTTCACCAGCGGTTTGTCGCCCTGCGTGGTGCCGACCCACACCGCCGTCGACAACGACGGTGTGTAACCCACCATCCAGGCGTCGCGGTTGGCGTCGGTGTCACCGAGCTGGTTGGTGCCGGTCTTGGCCGCCGAGGATCGCCCGCCGGCCAGGTTGTGGCCCTTGGACCAGCCGGCGATGGGCTGCATGGCGGCCGTGACGTTGTCGGCGACGGCCTTGTCGATGCGCTGGTCGCCGGAGTTGTCCTGGCTGCCGGCGTCGAAGAGCACCTGCCCTTGGGCGTTGACGACCTTCTGCACGAAATGCGGTGCGTGGTAGACACCCGAATCGGCGAGCGTCGCGTACGCCGACGCCATGTCCAGGACACGGCTCTGGTACTGGCCGAGCACCACGCCGTTGTTGGGCGGGCCCCCCTTGCCGTCCTCGGACAAGGTGTGGTCGACACCGGGGAAGCTGTCGGCGATGCCGGCGTTGTGCGCGGCATCGGCGACGTCCTGCGGGCCGTTCTTCAGCTTCAGCATGAGCCGGTAGTAGCTGGTGTTCAGCGACCGCTTGAGCGCCTCGGCGATGTTGCAGGTGCCGCAGCCTTCACCTTCGACGTTGGTGATCTTGATGCCGTTGACGGTCAGCGGTGAACTGTCGATCTGGGTGCCCAGACCCATGCCCTGTTGCAGCGCGGCCACCAGAGCGAAGACCTTGAACGACGACCCGGTCGGCAGGCCGGCCTGCGCGAAATCGAAACCGTTGGCGTCGGATCCACCGTAATACGCCTTGACCCCGCCGGTTTTCGGGTCCACCGACACCACCGCGGTGCGCATGTCCGGGTCCTGGCCGTCCATGTACTCGGCCACCGCATCCTCGGCGGCCTTCTGCGCCTGCGGATCGATGGTGGTGGTGACCTGCAGGCCCTCGGTGTTGAGCTGCTGCTCGGAGATGTTGAACAGGTCCAGCAGTTCGCGGGTGACCTGTCGTTCGATCAGCCCGTTGGGGCCGGTGGTCTGGTTGGCATCGCTGGCCTGATCGGGTGACACCGTCGGCGGGAACACCTGGGCGGCGCGGTCCTGGGGACTGAGCACCTTCATGTCGACCATGCCGTCGAGCACCCAGTTCCAGCGCTCGGCGGCGCCTTCCGGGTCGACGGCCGGATCGAGTGTCGAGGGCCGCTGGATCAGTGCCGCGAGCAACGCGCCCTCGGCGACGGTCAACTGGTCGACGGGCTTGTCGAAGTACGCCTTGGACGCCGCTCCGATCCCGTAGGCGCCGCGGCCGAAGTAGATGATGTTCAGGTACGACTGCATCACTTGGTCTTTCGACCATTCCCGGGACATCTTGGTAGAGATGACCAGCTCCTTGGCCTTCCGGATCAGGCCACCGATACCGGTGCGGGCGTCACCCACCAACGCGTTCTTGACGTACTGCTGTGTGATGGTCGAGCCGCCCTGGGTGTCGCCGCCGAACAGGTTGTTCTTGAAGGCCCGCGCAAAGCCGGTGAACGAGAAGCCAGGGTTGGTGTAGAAGTCACGGTCCTCGGCCGCCATCACCGCTTCGCGCACATGCACCGGGATCTGGTCGATGTTGACATCGACGCGGTTACCTTCCGGCGGAACGATTCTGGCGATCTGCGAACCGTCGCTGGCCAGGATGGTCGAGACCTGGTTGGTCCGGATGTCACCCGGCTTCGGCACGTCGACGATGAAATACGCCATGGTGAACGTGACGAGCGGCATCAGCAGGAAGAGCACCGCGCAGACCGCGGCGCCCCGACGTACCCACTTCCAGTTGATCTTCGGGCGCGGCCGGCCGGGCCCACGGTGATCACCGCCTCCGCCGCCGCCACCGCTCGGCGGCGGACCGACCGGCGGCCTGGGCGGCGGGGTGCCGTCGAGCGCGGCCTTGACCACGTCGATCGGATCACGCAACCGCGGATCGGCGGTGGTGTCACGCACCGGCGGGATGACCGCGGTGGGCCGCGCATCGGGCGGTACCGCGGCACGAGAGGAATGCTTGCCGTCACGGGTGGGCGCCGCGCCGGCCTGCCAGGGCGGCACCGCGCTGGTGGGTCGCGACGCGCCATCGCCGCTGGGGCGGGCGCGGTGCTGCGGTGTCGGGTTCGTGTCGGGTCGGGTCATTCGGGCGGTTCTGCTGCTTTCGGTCTCGCGCGCGCCGTCAGCCGCTGTTCCGGGTGGAACGTGGTTGGCCGACCGGTCGTGGCGCCCTTCGCTATTCACTGGCCGTTCGTGCGCCGTTGCGCGCTGATCGGGTGCGCTTCGCCTTCGGCGGGCGCGGCGCGCCGAGCACATACGACTTGACCAGATGGTTCCAGCTGCACGTACGGCAAACCTCCACCACGTGGACGGAGAACTCGTCGAAGCGAGTCGCCAACAGGACCAGTTCCTCGGCGGTACGCGCGGAACCGGACACCGGCCCGAGATGATCCCCGAACACCCAGGAAACCAGCGTGAGCTGTTCTTTCCTGCAGATCGGGCACATCACGGAGCTGGGCTTGCCGTGAAATTTCGCAGCGCGGAGCAGATACGGGTTGGCGTCACACACCTCGGTGACGCCAGTCCGGCCCGAGTACACCTCGGCCAGCAGTGAACGCCGCCGCAGGGCGTAGTCCACAACCTGTCGCTGCAATCGCACGATGACCAGAGTACGTCGCGCCCCTGCGCATCGAGGCACGACCGGCCAGCGTGACCGTACCGTCACCGCGCATGATCGCAGGCCGGAGCTGATCATGATGCTCGTCACGTACAGACCGCGGCCACCTCTTACGATCATCGCGTGGCAACCCGGCAGACAGCGAATACTCGGGCCAAAGACAGCGACCGCAACGACACCTGCAAGGTGCTCGACAGTGCGCTGGGCGACGGGCAGCTCTCCGGGGAGGAACACCGGCAGCGGGTGGCGGCGGCCACCAACGCGGCCACCCTTGGCGAACTGCAGTCCTTGGTCACCGACCTGCAGACCGAGAATTCACCCGTCCAACTGCCGAACCTCAGGCCCGCACGTCGGCTGAACGCGGGTGGCGAGGGTGCCGGCTGGGGTATCAAGGCGGCGATCGCCGCCGTGCTCGTGGTGCTCGGCATCGGAATCGGCTGGGGCCTGTACGGCAATACGTCGTCGCCGTTGAGCTTCGAAACCGATCCGGGCGCCAAGTCCGACGGCATCCCGGCCAAGGTGCTGACCCCGCCACGGCAGCTGTTCTCCCTCGGTGGCCTCACCGGACTCTTCGAGCAGATGCGCCAGAAGTGGGGTGACACCAAGGGCTACGACCTGACGATTTTCGACGATTACGCGTCACTGGAACGACCCGACCCCAGCGAGCCCCGGCGCGTGCTGCGCTACTCGTACCGCGGCGGCTGGGCCGATCCGTCGGAGACCAGCGTCAGCTCCGACGCCCGCGCCGTCGAACTCGCACCGGCCGACATCCCGGCGCTGGTGGGTGTGCTGCGCGGCGCGCCCGAAACCCTCGGCATGAACCCCGCCGAGGTGAAGAGCGTCCACATGTCGATCGGGCCCAACCCCGATATCGACGCGCCGCCGGGCGATATCGAGATCGAGATCTATGTGACGCCGCAGTTCGGAAACAGCGGCTACTTCCAGGTCAACACCGACGGATCGATGAAGCAGATCCACTACCCGTCGCCCTGACCAGCAGTTTTCCCGGTTGTGCTGGGCTGATGTAGCGGCGAATATATCGGCGCGATACTATTACGCGAGGTGTTGAACCGCCGTAACGAACCGACAGCGCAGTCAGGAGGTGATTTGAATGCTGGAACTGGCCATCCTCGGTCTCCTGCTCGAATCACCCATGCACGGTTACGAGCTGCGTAAGCGGTTGACCGGGCTGTTGGGGGCCTTCCGGGCCTTCTCATACGGTTCGCTGTATCCGGCTTTGCGCAGGATGCAGCTCGACGGGTTGATCGTCGAAGACGCCGCTCCCGAAGGCACCACGAAGCTGCGCCGCGCCCGTCGCGTCTACCAGCTGTCCGATGCCGGCCGCCAACGTTTCAGCGAGTTGGTCGCCGACACGGGTCCCCAGAACTACACCGACGATGGGTTCGGTGTGCATCTGGCCTTCTTCAACCGCACACCTGCCGAGGCGAGGATGCGGATCCTGGAAGGGCGCCGCCGACAGGTGGAAGAGCGCCGGGAAGGCCTGCGTGAAGCCATCGCACGGGCCAGCAGTTCCTTCGATCGCTACACCCGCCAGCTCCATCAGCTTGGTCTGGAGTCATCCGAGCGGGAAGTGAAGTGGCTCAACGAGCTCATCGCGGCGGAGCGGGTGGCCCAGAGCCGCCCGGACCAAACCAACTGAACACCTACGTACGCGCATCACGGCAGTACCGGATAACAAGGAGAACACCCATGAGGGAGAACAACGCGACTGCGTCGACCGATGTGCGGGTCGCCATTGTCGGCGTCGGTAACTGCGCGTCCTCGCTTGTGCAGGGCGTGCAGTATTACTACGACGCTGACGAGAACGCCACCGTTCCCGGCCTGATGCACGTCAAGTTCGGCCAGTACCACGTGCGCGACGTGAAGTTCGTCGCCGCGTTCGACGTCGACGCCAAGAAGGTCGGGTTCGACCTGTCCGAGGCCATCTTCGCGTCGGAGAACAACACCATCAAGATCGCCGACGTGCCGCCGACCAACGTCACCGTGCAGCGCGGCCCGACCCTGGACGGCATCGGCAAGTACTACGCCGACACCATCGAGGTCTCCGATGTCGAGCCGGTCGACGTCGTCAAGGCGCTCAAGGACGCCAAGGTCGACGTGCTGGTCTCCTACCTGCCCGTCGGGTCCGAAGAGGCCGACAAGTTCTACGCGCAGTGCGCCATCGACGCGGGCGTGGCGTTCGTGAACGCGCTGCCGGTGTTCATCGCCAGCGACCCGGTATGGGCCAAGAAGTTCGAGGATGCCGGTGTGCCGATCGTCGGCGACGACATCAAGAGCCAGGTCGGCGCCACCATCACCCACCGCGTGATGGCCAAGCTGTTCGAGGACCGCGGCGTGCAGCTCGACCGCACCATGCAGCTCAACGTCGGCGGCAACATGGACTTCCTGAACATGCTGGAGCGTTCGCGCCTGGAGTCCAAGAAGATCTCCAAGACCCAGGCCGTCACCTCGAACCTGCAGCGCGAGTTCAACACCAAGGACGTGCACATCGGCCCGTCGGATCACGTCGGCTGGCTCGACGACCGCAAGTGGGCCTACGT